>JAJDUA010000048.1 GCA_022826905.1 Candidatus Dadabacteria bacterium | reverse complement strand
AAGTAAAACTGACTGGTTAAAACAAACCCAGCGGGGATTTGGTGCCTTTGTTGAACTGCTATATATATGGTCTATCGCACTTACTCCGGCACTGCTTGACAATCTTGAGTGTGACGGCGATGAAAGTAAGCTTGTTGACTGTGAGCATTCGGGACTTGGCGTGGGTAATGCCTGTTCCATAAATAATACCGCTGCTGTAAAATGTGGAAATTAAGTTCCGCACAGCAATACTGGCCAATGTCCCTGCGGCAGAGTCCCGGGAGGAGGAGAATGCTGGGCTGCTTCGCACTGCGACGAATAATGGGCTAAACAAAAACGAACAGAAACTTTTCAAGAATCAGGAGGGATGAGAAATGAATTACTTTGAGGTTTTGTCTTTGAGGTCTGCGACATTGCGTCAGGATGGTTCTGATGCCTTGTCACGCAGGGTTATGGGGCATGCCATGCCCTTCAAGCTTCTTGTTCTTGCTGCCTGCGTATCACTGTTTCTGGGAGTTGTTAATAACGCAGCGGCCCATAACGATCCGCATCCTGATTCTTCTCTTGCAACGACGGCCAAGGATGTTGTGCGTGCGAAGCCGGAAAACAGGAAAGAAGAACTTAAAAATTTTGTAAATCATGCCTCTCTTCATCTGCTCGGAACTTCGAGCTTTACCGAATCCCTTAATCTTATGAACAGCTTGAGAGTCGAGGGCCAATGGCGTTCCGGTTCCGTCTACCTTATACTGCTCACGAAAAAAGGAGGCGTATACATTCATCCAGAGGACAGGGAGCTTGAAGATCAGGACTGGTCTGAAAAGCTTGTGGGATGTGAGGGAGAGAGCTGGAATGAACTGGTGAGCGGTGGTGGGGGATGCGTAAGGCATGTGGGGCAGGATAAGGATATCCCTTCAGGTTACGCCGTAGTTACGGGCGGACCCTTTGTTCCTTTCAGCAAACCCGGTGTCGGCAATGAAGGGGGATTTGTTTTCATAGGAGGTCTTGATTACAGGCCGGAACCGGAGTCTTACGCCACCTTTGAAGAACTGAAAAACAGACTGATTGAAGACTTACTGACTGAAAACCCCAGTAGCACCAGTTCTGATGTTCCAGACGAGGAGGAAAATGTAGAAAGGGGGTGCCCTGGCACCAGTACAAATGTTTCGCCGGACGAGAGGGAGGAGAACTTAAGGATGTGCCTTGACAGGCTGCTTACCCCCAGCATAGATGCCGCGGACGTAAACACCCAGAGCCACATGAGAGAATTTCTTGTAGCAGCTTTCAATTTCATCACCTTCTCTTTTCATTTTGAACTGCTTGACTCCGTCATACTGCGCAAGATTTTCAGATACGACGGGGGACCATGGAGAAACGGATCCACTTATATCTATATCATGGATGATGCGGGCAACGTGGTATTCAATGGGGCCAACAGGAACATAGAGCAGACGGATCTCTGGAGTTTCGAAGGAGACCACAAGGAAGGCAGGGATCCGGACTATCGTTTCTTCATCCAGAGAATCATAAGAGCCGCGCAAAAACCCGGCGGTGGCTTCGTTGAATACGACTGGGACAATCCGAACGTTGAAGGAGATGAACCGGTCAACCTCGGTGACCCAGGCGGCGGTTCCTCCAAGCTCGGCTACGCGATACAGCTCCCCGCGGATGGCGAGCCCGGCAGGGTCTATGTTTTCGGCACGGGACTCTATCTGAGTCAGGAAGAAGACGAGCTGGTTGATGAGGGCGACGACAGCGGATGTTCAGTTGCCGGTCCAGACAAAGAAGCTGGAAGCGCCGCGGCAAACTTCCTTGCGGTTATGGCTCTGCTTGCTCTTGCGTTTCTGCCGGGAATCGGCTTTTCAGGAAGGAAAGGCATCTGAAAAACCCGGTGATGACAAGGCGCATCTCCCCACAGGGTTATATTTTTCCGCGGGCGCATGGAAAACAGGTCTCGCACAGAGAGTTCCCCGCGCCGATCAGTTCTCTATTGAATGCACCTCTAAAAATACCCTTATATTCAGCTAGTGTATGAGCAACAGCAAAATTATACCAGTACCTTTTATGAGGGTAGGTAATTACTAAAATAGAGTCAGTTTTTTCAACTATCACAGTTAAGAAGATTATACCTAAATTCCAGAGCATAGAGGGTGTTGGTGAACGCAAAGGTCATTTTGACAGAGATTCCGGTCTTTATACGGAACCTCTACACTGCAGGCGCTCAATTAACGTCAAAGATGTCAATCAAGATCATAATCGAAACGCCGCCTAGGAATGGGACGGAGTTCGGGTTCGCTTCCTTTCAGCTTAGCAAGCGACAGCGCGGCTTCCCTCTGCTTGGAGAACTTTATCCAGGACACGACGCTCTCGAACATCTTCTTGCCATCCTCGGAACCGAATGCGTTTTCGACGCCGCGCTCCGGATGGGGCATCATTCCCAGTACATTGCCCTGGGTGTTTGCCACTCCCGCTATGGCGTCCTGAGATCCGCTCGGGTTTGCTTCCTTGTCGAGCTCTCCCTGCGGCCCGCAGTAGCGAAGAACGATCCTCGGAGTCGCTCCCTCGCCCGGCACAAAGTTTCCCTGGGCATTTGCGACCGGCAGTTTCAGCACTTCTCCCTCGCGCAGAAGGCAGGTAAAGGGTGTATCAATCTCTTCGACTCTCACGTGGTTCCATCTGCAGACGAATTTCAGAGAGGAGTTATGAAGAAATGCGCCGGGAAGAAGACCCGACTCAACCAGAATCTGGAACCCGTTGCATATTCCTATGACGGGAACTCCCTCGGCGGCGAGTCGCGTCAGCGGCTCCATAACCGGGGAGAATCGCGCTATGGCTCCCGCCCGCAGATAATCCCCGTAGGAAAACCCGCCCGGCACGACGACGCAGTCAATTCCTTCAAGGGAAGTCTCCTCGTGCCATATGAGATCGCAGGGCTGGCCCAGGATTTTTCTTATGGCGTGGTAGCAGTCTTCCTCGCAGTTAGACCCCGGAAAGAACAGAACTCCGAAATTAGGCATCTTGCTTCTCCACTACCTCTACCGAAGAATCTTCAATTACCGGATTGGAAAGGAGTCTGCGGCACATTTCATCCGCTTTGCCGCTTACCTCTTCGGCGGATTCGCCCTCCATGGTAAGTTCCACAACCTTTCCCACTCTCGCGTCGGATACTTCGCTGAATCCGAGACCGCCCAAGGCGTTTAGCACCGCTTTGCCCTGAGGGTCAAGCACCACGGGTTTAAGCTTGACCTCTATCTTTACTGAAAACTGTTTCATCTCTTGTTTCCTCACTCCGGTGTGAATTTCGCGGGATATTACCCGCGCGAGAGCAGCATGCCGATGATTCTCTCAAGCTCCTCGGGAGAATAGTATTCTATCTCTATTTTTCCCTTTGTCTTGTTGCGGCTTATTTTTACTTTGGTTGCAAACTTCCCGGCAAGTTCTTCGATAAGTTCCTTTGTGAAGATATCTTCTTCCACCTCATTCGAGACTGGCTCAGCGGGCGGTCCGGCTTCTCTGCTTTTCTTTTTTACAAGCGCTTCGGTTTGCCTTACCGTAAGATCCTTTTTCAGCACTTCCCCGAGAAGGGAATCCATCTCCTCGGAGGAAGAAGAGCCAAGCAGCGCTCTTGCGTGCCCTGTGGTTATCGCGCCCGAAACAAGCGCTTCCTTAGCTTTATCAGAAAGCTTAAGAAGCCTCAGCTGGTTCGTGATGACCGAGCGGTTTTTCCCCGTTTTCCTGGCTATCTCGTCGTGGGTAAGCCCGAAGCGTTCCGCTAGTTTTTCGTAAGCCTCGGCCTCTTCAATTGGGTTTAAGTCCTCTCTTTGTATGTTTTCTATTAACGTGAGTTCCGCCACGTCCTGGTCGGTAGCGGTTCTTATCACTACGGGCAGTTTCTCGAGCTTGGCAATTTTCGCCGCTCTCCACCTGCGTTCTCCGGCCACTATTTCGAAGTTGCCGTTTTTTTTCCTTACGATAAGCGGCTGTATGACACCGTTCTCTCTTATGGATTCTGCGAGTTCCTCAAGGGCGCTCTGTTCGAAGTCCTTTCTCGGCTGCGATGCGTTTGGCTTCAGCAGATCCGTGTTTACCATTCTGTACCCCTCGGATTCTGTCTCCGGACTCTTCGGGATAAGCGAGTCAAGTCCTCTTCCCAAACCTCGTCTCTTCACGTCAGTTAACCTCCGCTTTTGTTATTATTTCGTTTGCGAGTTTCATGTAGTTCTGTGCCCCGGTCGACTTTATTTCGTAAAGCAGAAGGGGTTTTCCATGGCTTGGCGCTTCGGCGAGCTTCACGTTTCTGCTTATCACGGTGTCGAAGGTTTCTTCGCCGAAGTGGTTTCTTACTTCCTCGGCCACGGAGTGACATATGTTGTTCCGGGAATCAAACATGGTAAGAAGATAGCCTTCCACTTCAAGCGAGGGATTCAGTCTCTGCTTGGCAAGCGATATGGTCGTCTGCAGTTGGACTATCCCTTCAAGCGCGTAGTATTCACACTGAACGGGTATGAGCACCCTGTCGGCCGCGGCAAGCGCGTTTATGGTGAGCAGGCTGAGAGACGGAGGGGCGTCTATGAATATGTAATCGTACTCAGCCTTTATCTCGTCAATGACTTTTTTGAGACGGTATTCCCTGTTTTCAGTCTCTATAAGATGTATCTCGGCCCCGGTGAGTTCGTGGTTTGCCGGACACAGGTGCAGGTAACCGTTTAAAAGCTCAGGATAAATGTCAACTAAGGTGTCTGCGAGCCTTGTTTCTCCCAGTATGACGCTGCATACATTCTTCGAATTGACCGATTCCTTGTCAACACCGAGGCCTCCGGTTGCGTTTCCCTGCGAGTCAAGATCTATTAGAAGCGTGCGGCGGTTTGCCACCGCCAGAGAGGCCGAAAGGTTTACCGCGGTTGTGGTTTTACCGACTCCCCCTTTCTGATTTACCACGCATATTACTTTTGACATTTGGTTATAAAAAGATGATAAACTTGCGGATGTTATCAGTCAAATTAGTCTTGCCGAATATCCGCCCCCACGGGCAGTATCCCCGGAGAGCTAACATTGATAAACAGGATATGCGTTGTTTTTTCGACTTTTTTCGGGCTGGGATTTGCCCCGGGAGCCCCAGGAACGGTTGGGACCCTTGGAGCGGTCGGGGTCGTGTACCTGCTCAGCTTCGCAGGCGGCGCGGTTTTTTATTCAGCATTCACGTTGGGACTGATTCTCGTCTCTTTTGTCACCGCCAGCCGTTGCGTGCGGATCTTTAAAAGGGAAGACCCGCCCGAGGTCGTGATTGACGAGGTATGCGGATTTTTGGTGTGTATGCTTTTCATCACCCCGAACTCTCTTAATCTGGCAATCGGTTTTTTCCTGTTCAGGTTTTTTGATATAGCAAAGCCGTTTCCGATAAGAAGGGCCGAGAGTCTGCCGGGGGGCTACGGTATCGTGATGGATGATGTTCTGGCCGGGGTGTACGCTAATCTCTGCCTGCAGGTGCTTGTCCGGCTCTATTGATCGCCGTGTTCTTCGCGGAACCGGGTTTCACGCGTAAAGCAGAAACGGATTCTGAACGGTTACCGTGCCGTAGATGCGGCCGTGCTGGAAATCTTCCGAGAGCAGTTCCCTTATGCCGTGAACTTCCGCGTAAGCCCAGATATGGGCGTCAAACCACGACAGGCCGTATGCCGCAGCACCGCGCAGGGCCATTCGCAATACAGCGTCATCGGGGTAGATGACCGGGAACTGGGACATCAGTTCTTCTGCTTCACGTATCGCGTCCGGAAGATCAAGTATGCGGTCCTCGGGCGCTCCCCGGGTTGTTGCTGAGACGAATTCAACGATTGACTGGTGGGCGAGGTAAGGACTGCTGTCGGCTATGCTGCCGCGAAGAACACTCTCAGCAATCCTTTGTTTGTCCGGGAATCGTTCGTCGTAACGGTAGACCAGCACATTGGTGTCAATCAGCATTCAGACTGCCCCGCGTGTAGAGTTCTTCCCGGGTCCAGCCTCGCTCAGTCGCTGGAGCCCGTGTCCTCCCCGCTTCACGTTTCCTTTGTCGGGCAGTTGCCTCATCAAACATGCGCAGACGCGTTTCAGTGTCGATCTCTTCTTCCTGCGTCCGGGCACCTGCGGGCACCACGCGGATGGTTTCTCCCGCTGGCTCAAAACGTATATCATCTCCTGGCTGGATTCCGTAACGCTCGGCAATTGTTTTTGGCACCGTTACCTGCAATTTGCTGCTTACTTTAGCCATATCCTTACTTTATCAAAGAAAGTTTCTTTGTCAAAGATATGATAAGCCTTCGCATATTATTGTTGAGAACGGACACTGTGCGGAATGTTTTTACCCGCATAAGTCTTTCCGTGTCATGCTGTCGGGGGGCTATATAGCGGAAATGACAGAATTTGCAATTAAGAACTTGTTGTTGTCAATCAAAAAATCGGGTATAACATACAATGATGATAAGGACTTACAATAACCGGGCGAAAGTGTTCGAGGCGGGGAGCAAGACATTCACGAGAGCGTTTGAAATGATCACTGAACCTTACAACGCCTACCTTGAAAAATGCGTCGGCTGCTGCAAAGAGGCGGGGAAGGAATACTTCTACTGCGACCAACGTCAAGCCCTGACCGAAATCCAGGCCCACAACCCCGAGCACGAAAACATAAGTCTTCAGGTGTTCCGTGGCGTGGCTGGTCGCATAGACAATGCGTTTCAGTCCTTTTTCAGGCAGGTGAAGGAGAAAGAGAAGGAGGGGTTTCCCCGGTTCGGGGGGAACGGGAACTCCTGTGCCATAGAGAAAGACTTGGTTTGGCTGGGATTTCGTCAAAACCGGGAGGGGGTGAGATGATCCCTGCTATTGAAGAGCGGGCTGAGGAACTGAGGCGTCTCTGTCTCCGCTACGGGGTTCTGCGGCTCGACCTGTTCGGGTCGGCTGTAACCGGCCGATACGATCTGGAAAAGAGCGACTTGGACTTTCTAGTCGAGTTTCAGCCGTCGGCTTTCAACGCCTATGCGGACGCCTACTTCGGCCTGCTTGAGGCTCTCGGGCGGCTCTTCGAACGACCCGTCGACTTAGTGGTGGAGTCGGCCATCAAAAACCCTTACTTCCTGCAATCGGTGGAAAAGACGAGGACTCCCGTCTATGAGTATGAGGCTTGAGACTCGAAAGCACCTGTATGATATCCAGTGCGCCGCCGGTCTGTTGAGAGAATTCACAAGCGGCAGAACATTTGCGGACTATGAAAGCGATGCAATGCTGCGGGCGGCTGTGGAGCGTCAGTTTGAGATCATTGGCGAGGCGATGACCAACCTCGCTAACCCGGAATTCTCACCGTAGGGTATAGAAAAAGGCCGCTGTTTGTGTTATAATAAGTCATTACAGTAACTTAAAACACAAGGAGACAACGGCCTTATGAGTACACAGTGTACCACCAATCAACTTGAATTTCTACCCT
>JAJDUA010000023.1 GCA_022826905.1 Candidatus Dadabacteria bacterium | reverse complement strand
TCAACGTCCGCGCAACGTTCCACCGAAATGCGGACAGACAGCTTGTGTTCCTCAGGTCTTAACTTGCCCATGTTCTTCCTCAATATTACCTCAATATCTCAAACTTGAAAAACCCTCAATACTGAACGGATGCTATACTAGCTGAGAAACCCAGACCTCACGAGGCAAAAGCCTCGATCAGTCGCTCCTGGTACTCTCTTACCTCTCTGAAATCAAGAAAATAATGAGGGGCACTGAGTACAGGAAGGTCAACATACTTCCTGTACTCCTCCACTCTCTCCCTGCAATGTTCCGCATCTCCCACAACGGCAAACGCATCAATCATTTCATCACTTACACCTTTTATCATCGCACGGACATCTTTCCTGCGAAAAGCATCCCTTATCCCTTTGACCTCATCCGTAAAACCATGAAGCCTGAAAGGAGGATCGTAGGCTTTTACCGTAGCGTAAAAGGCTATGGTCGCCCGAGCAGCCTCCCTAGCCCTTTCCCAGTCATGCGAAACAGCGCAGGTAATAATCGAGCACTTCGTGAAATCTCCGTTTTTTCTACGATTCTCAAGTCTTTTTTCAAGCGAAGGTGAAACTACCTTTTTTATGTATTCAAGCGAACAGACTACATGTCCCATGTAACCGTCCGCGATTTCGGCAGCAGCACCGACCATGTTGCTTCCTATGCCGGCCACGAATATAGGTATATTTTTTCTGACGGGTTCAAAAGCCCTTTTGTAACCCCTTGTGTTTACACGGTAAAACTGCCCTTCAAAAACAATATCATTGCCCGTATGAGCCCCGGACAGAATCTCCTTTATTAACCCAACACATTCCCTTATCCTCGCAACCGGTCTGTTTCCATAGAAAACACCGTGAAAATCTTCGTTTGTTCTTTTTGCCCCGGTACCGAGACCAAGTATCAACCTCCCTGAACTTATTTCGTCAAGATCAAGAGAAGTAATGGAAGTAACCAGCGGGCTTCTCACAAACGCAAGAGCAACGGCGGTGCCGAGTTTTACTTTAGAAGTAATGGGAGCAACAGCTGAGAGCTGTTGAAAAGGGGTCCTGTAAAGTTCTGTCGCCCAGACGGAGTGAAAATTCGCTTTTTCAGCAGCAACGGCAAGATCCTTGAGTTCTTCAATTGATCTCGCATCAAGTATAAACCCGACTCTTTTCATCAGGTCTATTATAAATAATAAAAAAACGGAAAAAACCCACCCAGATCGTAAAGGGAGGAAGCAGAGGAATTCAATCCTCAGTTTTTTCGGGAGAATCAGCTTGCTCTTTAGGTTCTGAGGACTCAGTTTCGGTCATTTCTGTTTCGTCTTGAGCAGTTTCTTTCGTAGATTCTTTTTTTGAATTTTCCTTTGAAGACTTAGCCTCGGTCACCTCAACTTCGCCCTGTTCATCCACTTGGCTCTCAACAGCATCCTCTTGCTCAACCAGACCAAGTTCTTCTGCGGATTTCTTCTTTGAACTTTTCTTCTGCGCACTCTCGGCCTCGGCCTTGGGTTTTGCCTTCCGTCTTTTTCTTTTGGCCTTGTACTCCTCGGTCACGAGCTCAATAAGAGAAATAGGGGCATTGTCTCCCCTCCTGTAACCAAGTTTCACTATCCTAGTGTAGCCACCGGGACGCTCCATATACCTCTGGGCAAGTTCGGAGAAAAGTTTTTCCACAACTGCACGGTCCCTTATATATCCCAGAGCCTTTCTTCTCGCGTGGAGACTACCGTTTTTACCCAACGTCACCAGCTTCTCCACGACCCTTCTTATTTCCTTGGCCCTTGTGTCCGTTGTATTTATTTTGCCGTTACGTAAAAGATCTGTAGCCATGTTGCGGAACATGGCTTTCCTGTGTTTTGTGGTAACCCCGAGCTTTCTTCCTGATTTTCTGTGTCGCATCTTTTTACCGTATACGGACCCGGACGCCGATTACTCTCCGGAGACCTCAGAATCCCGCCTCTCCTTTTCGTTTTCAAAGACCTCGGCGTCTATAACCATCCCAAGACTCAGACCCATTTCCTTGAGCCTAGCGTTCACCTCTTCAAGAGAAGTCTTTCCGAAATTCTCAAGATCAAGAAGCTGCTGTTCCGTTTTCTGAACCACTTCTCCAATGTATTTTATTTCCGCCTTTTTAAGACAGTTTATAGACCTCACCGAAAGTTCCACGTCCTCTATGGGGATAAAAAGCTTGTCGTCGGTTCCACTTATGCCAATGGACTCTTCCTCTTCTACCTTATCCGCAAGCTCCTCATCAAAATCAATGAAAACACTTAGCTGCTGCTTAATAATTTTTGCACTGTAAGCAAGCGCATCTTCGGGAAGAATCGTACCGTTTGTCCATATTTCAATGGTGAGTTTCTGATAATCGGTCCTCTGCCCTACCCTGGCATTTGTAACCGCGTAATTAACTTTTTTGACAGGCGAGAAGAACGCGTCAACATGTATCAGGCCTATTGACTTCTCCGTCTCTCTTCTTGATACCGGCTCGTAACCGCTTCCCATCTTCACTATTAGCTCCATTTCAAGCTTCGCATCATCTCCCAAGGTCGCTATGTGCTGTTCGCCGTTAACCACTTCCACCATGTGGGTAGTAGTTATGTCTGAAGCTTTGACTTCTCCAGAACCCTGCGCACTCAAGGTCACCGTCTGCGGTTCATAGGTATGCATTTTGAGATCTACGTTTTTAAGGTTCAGTATGATCTCAGTAACATCTTCCATAACTCCCGGTATGGTAGAAAATTCGTGCCTTACCCCGTCTATTAGGACAGCAGTAATAGCAGGACCCTGTATTGAAGATAGAAGAACCCTTCTAAGCGCGTTACCTAGAGTAATACCGTAACCCGGTTCGAGAGGTTCACAGATAAATTTGCCGTAGAAAGGAGTTGATACCTGCTCGTCTTTTTCAAGCGCTTTGGGATATTGCAAGTCTCTCCAGTTTTTCTGAAAATTCTCCAAGTTTCGCACCTCCGTGTGTGCCAAGCTTTTCTAGACTCTTGAGTAAAACTCAACGATCAACTGTTCGTCTATGGGAACCGTCACATCCTCTCTCTCAGGAAGCTTGGTTACAACCCCGCTGTAATTTTCCCTGTCAAGCTCGAGCCACTGGGGGGCACCCCTCCTCTCAAGACCTTCAAGAGACTGGTTAACATGCGAGTTACTTCTGGTTTTTGCCTTGATCTCTATTTTGTTTCCCTGCTCAACGCTGAAAGAGGGAATGTTGACTCTTTTGCCGTCCACAAGAACATGTCCAAGCCAGACCAAGTGTCTGGCCTCGTTGCGAGAACTCGCAAATCCGAGACGGTAGACCACATTGTCAAGCCTTCTCTCAAGAAGCAGTATGAGCATAGCACCAGTCACTCCGCTTCTTCGCGCCGCTTCGGCAAAATAACGGCTGAACTGCTTTTCGGTCAACCCGTAAATACGCTTAACCTTTTGTTTTTCCCTCAACCTTATTCCGTAGTCGGAGAACTTGGAACGGCCAATCGCGGCCCCGTGAACTCCAGGTCCACGGTTAGGCCTTTTCTGTATAGCACATTTTGACGTATAACACCTAGCGCCCTTAAGAAAAAGCTGTTCACCCTCTCTCCTGCAAAGCTTACAAGATGGTCCTCTATACCTAGCCAATTACCTTCTTCCTCCTCGCAAACAACGTAAACATAATCTCATCCATAAGGCCTAAACCCTTCTTCTTCCAGGGGGTCTACAACCATTATGGGGAATCGGGGTGACATCCTTTATCATCAGGACTTTTACCCCTGCAGCCTGAACGGCTCTTATCGCCGGCTCCCTTCCGGGACCGGGACCACTTACGTAAACATTAGCTGACTTCAGCCCGAAGGCCTTTGCCTTTTTTGATGCGTCATCCGCTGCCACCTGGGCCGCAAACGGCGTCCCCTTCCTAGTGCCCTTAAACCCCCTGTTGCCGCCGCTTGACCAAGCTATGACGTTTCCATTCATATCGCTAACCGTGACTATAGTGTTGTTAAAAGTAGCCTGAATGTTGACCACTCCATGCTCAACGAATTTCTTTGTTTTCTTCTTTGTGAATTTTCTGCTCATTTGGAAAAATCCTTATTTGCCGGCTTTCTTTTTCTTAGCTATCGCTGTACCCCTGCGGCCTTTTCTCGTTCTTGCGTTCGACTTGGTTTTCTGCCCCCTTACCGGAAGTCCCGTCCTGTGCCTAATACCCCTGTAGCAACCTATCTCCACTAGGCGCCTTATGTTGAGCTGGACCTCCTTTCTCAGGTCTCCCTCAACAGTGTATTCCCCTTCAATTATCGTACGCAATTTTGTTACTTCCTGATCGTCAAGATCCCCTGACTTCTTGTTTACATCTATACCGGCCTTAGTGAGTATATCGTTTGAAGTCGCCTTACCTATACCATAGATATATGTAAGACCTATCTCCACCCTTTTATTAAGCGGTATATCAACCCCTGCTATTCTAGGCATTAAGACATATCCTCCTGCGCGCTATCCCTGTCTCTGTTTGCATCTTTTGTTGACACAGATCACCCGCACAACCCCCTTGCGCCGGATGATCTTGCACTTGTCACATATCTTTTTTACCGATGCTCTGACCTTCACTTTACCTTCGCCTCTGTTTTTACTTTTTGAGTCTGTAGGTGATTCTTCCCTTTGTAAGATCGTAGGGAGATATCTCAAGCTTTACCCTGTCTCCGGGAAGTATTCTTATGAATCTGGTTCTCATTTTGCCAGAGACATAAGCCAGCACCTCATGATTGTTCTCTATCTCGACCATGAACATCGCATTGGGCAAAGCTTTTGTTATAGTTCCTTCAAACTCTATTTTTTCTTCCTTCTCCATTACCCGTTCCTAGTGAATCCTTTCGGTAAGAATTTCAGGACCGTTATCCGTAAGAGCCACAGTATGCTCAAAATGAGCGGAAAGTTTACCATCATAAGTAACTGCCGTCCACCCGTCTTCGAGTATCTTCGTTTTCTCCGACCCCTCGTTCACCATAGGTTCTATGGCCATGACCATTCCAGAACGAAGTCTTATTCCTCCTCCCTTACCATTTGGAGGAATAAAATTCGGCACTTGCGGCTCCTCATGGAGTTCCCTGCCTATTCCGTGGCCGACAAAATCTCTGACTATAGAAAAACCTTCTTTTTCAACATAGGTCTGTATCTCTTTTGATATATCCAGAACTCTGTTTGAACTTTTCACCATGTCTATGCCCCTATAGAGGGAATCCCTTGTAACCCGAAGCAGTTTCTCGGCAACAGGCCGGATTTTGCCAACCGCAACCGTTATTGCAGAGTCGGCGTAATAACCGTTTAGCAACACTCCGAAATCTATTCCTACTATGTCCCCGTCCTTAAGCACCTTTTTCTTCGAGGGAATACCGTGAACTATCTCTTCGTTAAGGGCAAAGCACACCGACGCTGGATAATTCGCGTAACCCTTAAAAGCTGCCTTAAAGCCTCCTGTTGCACATATTTTTTCCGCAATCTCATTAAGCTCCCAAGTGGTCACTCCTTCTTTTGCCTCTTCCTCAAGCCTCATAAGCACTTCGGAAACCACCCTGCCGGCAACTCTCATGCGTTTGAGCTCTTCTCTGTTCTTCAAGCGAATCATTACTGCAACTGCTTCAGCACACCATCTATTCTCTCGGCAATATCCGATATCTCTCCTACTCCCTCAACTGTGCGCAGAACGCCGGTCTTCTCGTAGAAATCCTTAAGAGGAGATGTCTGATCCTTGTAAACTCTAAGCCTGTTCCTTATCACATCTTCCGTGTCGTCCCGCCTGCTCTCTATTTTCTGGCGTTTGACTATTCGCTGTACAACCTCCTCGTCGGAAACCTCAAGGGAAATAACTGCGTCGATGCCAATTCCAGCATCAGCGAGAATACCGTCAAGAGATCTTGCCTGGTCCAGAGTCCTAGGAAAACCGTCAAGCATAAAGCCTCCCTCGCCAATCGCAGAGATTTTCTGTCTTATTATTTCCGTCACGACTTCATCAGGTACGAGCTCCCCCTTGTCCATAAACGACTTGGCGTAAAGCCCGACCTCAGTCTCATTTTTCATGGCTTCACGCAACACATCCCCAGTCGATATATGCTCAACCTCATATCTCTCCCTTATGAAATCAGCCTGCGTTCCCTTTCCGGCCCCAGGCGGTCCAAACAGTATCAATCTCATAGTCTTTGGTATTCTCCCCCGCGTCAGAATCTGTATCTCTGAGGTTCTTTCATTCCCCTTTTCTTCATAAACCCTTCATAGCTGTGAGTTATCAGAAAAGATTCGATCTGTTGCATGAAATCAAGCGTTACCCCTATTACTATAAGAAGTGACACGCCTCCAAAGTAAAACGGCAGATTAAAAGGTTCTCTCTCAAGAAACGCCGGCAACACGCAGACCGCTGCCACGTATATAGCCCCTATAAAAGTAATTTTTCCGAGCACATTGCCTATGTATTCCGATGTTTTTCTGCCCGGCCTTATTCCCGGTATGTTTCCGCCGTTTTTTCTCAGGTTATCCGACAGATCGTCCGGGTCGTATATTATTGAAGTATAGAAAAAAGCGAAAAATATTATGAGTACGGCAAAGATCAGGTTGTATACGAACACGTTTTGAAACACAAGGTCAGAGAAGGTGCGAATAGCCGGAACATCGGCAAAGGTAACGATCGTAGCGGGAAAGATAAGTAGCGAAGAAGCGAAGATCGGAGGAATAACACCCGAAGGGTTGGTTTTAAGAGGCAGATGGGAACTCTGCCCTCCCATTACCTTCCTCCCTACGACCCTTCTGGGATACTGAACCGGTATTTTCCTGTAGGAACGTTCAAAATAGACTATAAGGCCCATGAGGAATGCTAGGAAAATAAAAATAAGCAAAACCCCCAAGACTGTAATCTCCCCCGTGCCGACAAGCCTTGACAGGTTCCAGAACGCCCCGGGAATACTGGCGATTATCGATGCGGCGATAAGAAGAGACATGCCGTTTCCGATTCCGTTCTCTGTTATCTGTTCTCCAAGCCACATAACAAAAAGTCCGCCTGCGGTGAGTGTGAGAACTGCCGTAATCTTGAACATCAGACCAGGGTCTGTAACAGCACTTGCGACAGTAGCAGCTCCTACTCCGCCACGCTCAAGGGTAACCGCAAGCATAAAACCCTGAACAAGACATATAAGAACGGTGCCGTACCTTGTGTACTGATTTATTCTTCTCCTTCCGGCGTCGCCTTCTTTCTGCATTGCTTCAAGTGAAGGAAAGGCCTTTACCAGAAGCGACATGATGATTGAGGCAGTAATGTAAGGCATAACTCCCAGGGCAAAAATCGACGCCTGCTCAAGCGCTCCCCCAGAGAACATGTTAAGTATGTCGAATATCGTGCCGCGGGTCTGCTCGAACATCTTGGCAATCTGGTCCGGATCAATCCCTGGAATCGGAACGAAAACCCCCGCCCTGTAAACAACGAGCATTGCGGCTGTAAAAAGAAGCTTTCTGTTAAGCTCCGGAATCCTGGGAAGCGAGGCGACATTACTGCTCATATTATTTCCACTTTTCCTCCCGCGTCGTTTACCTTGCGTGCGGCCGCCTCACTGCAGGCGTTAACCGTTATGGAAAGAGCCGATGTAATCTCGCCGGTAGCCAGAAGTTTTACGGGTTTTTTGCCACTTACTATTCCCGCCTCGGCAAGCGTCTGGATCGTGACCGACTCCGCATCCGCAAAACGCTCAAGATCCTTCAAGCTAATTATGTCGTACTGTTTTTTGAATATGTTTGTAAAGCCCCTTTTCGGGCTCCTCATTTTAAGCGGAGTCTGACCCCCCTCAAACCATCTAGGCACCCCTTTGCCCGACCGGGATCCTTGGCCCTTGTGCCCTCTTCCGCTGGTTTTCCCCTGGGAACCCGCACCTCTTCCTACCCTTTTTCTTTTTGTTTTAGATCCCTTAACCGGTGAAAGTTCGTTTAACATTTCCTTTTGCACTCCGCTGTTAAGCATGCGTCCTACTGCACCGCACCATAATAATTAGGAAGATCGAGGTCCTTTATCTCCTTGTTCCTCGTTTTCGCAATTTCTTCGGGGACTTGCAGTTCCGAGAGCCCCTTTACAACTGCCATAACAACATTAAGCGGGTTCCTTGATCCGACAACTTTAGAGAGAACATCGTGTATGCCAGCAAGTTCTACCACCGCACGCACCGCGCCACCCGCTATAACACCCGTACCTGGGGCAGCGGGCAGGAGCATAACCTTGCTTGACACATATTCTGTGTGAACTCCATGCGGTATGGTGGCACCATTGCGTGGCACTCTTATGAGAGTTTTCTTTGCTTTTTCAACCGCTTTTCTTACGGCATCAGGAACCTCATTCGATTTTCCCAAGCCAGCTCCCACAATTCCGTTGGAGTTTCCGACCACGGCAAGAACGGTAAAGTGGAACCTCTTTCCACCCTTAGTCACCTTAGCGACCCTCCTTATGTGAACTACTTTTTCTTGTAATTCAAGTTCCGCCGGATTTATTCTGTCATCTGCCAAAACCAAAGCCTCCTTTAATTTTTCTCCTAAAACTCCACTCCCGCCTCGCGGATCCCATCGGCAAGCGACTTTACCCTTCCGTGGTAAGCATAACCCCCTCTGTCGAAACGCACCTTGGTTATACCCTTCTGAACAGCCATCTCCCCGAGATGCTTTCCAACCTCTTTGGCAACCTCGGTTTTCTTCATGTTCTCCACAGACAACCTCTTTTTCGTCTCAGAAAACATCGTTGACGCCTGAAGAAGGGTGACTTCTGCGGTATCATCTATCAACTGAGCGTATATATGTCTTGCCGAACGGAAGATGGAAACCCTGGGAATCTCCGCGGTGCCGCTTATCTTTTTCCTCACAGTAAGGTGTCTTCTCTTACGCGCCAGATTTTTGCTTTTCTTCTTTATCATTACTTAGTAGCCGCTCCAGCCTTTCCGGGTTTAAGCTTTAACTTCTCGCCTTCGTAACGAACACCCTTGCCCTTATAGGAGTCGGGGGGTCTTACCTTTCTTATGCGTGCCGCAGTCTCTCCCACGAGCTGCTTGTCAGTTCCGTGAAGTGAAAGTAGAGTGCCCCGTTCCTCCACAGTAGCTTCTACGCCTTGGGGAAGAGCAAAATCAACCGGATGGGAGTAACCGAGTGAAAGTCTGAGTACGGCTTTTCCCACGAGATCTGCCTTGTAACCCGTGCCGGTTATACGAAGCACCTTAGTAAATCCTTCACTCACTCCTATTACTGAATTGTTAATAAGGCTTCGCGTAAGACCGTGAAAAGACTTTATTCTTTTCTCTTCACTTTGCCTAGAAACAACCACGGTTCCGTCCTCAAGTTCGGCCTTTATTCCCTCGGGTACGATAACCTTAAGGCTTCCCTTCGGCCCCTTGATTTCGATAGCTCCCTGTTTGGGTGTCGCCGTTACCCCGTCGGGAATAACCACTGGTTTTGTTCCTATTCTTGACATTCGTCTGTCCTCAGATCACCGTGCAGAGAATCTCCCCGCCGATCTTCTTGCTCCTTGCAGCAACCCCTGTCATTATTCCGCTTGAAGTAGAAAGTATTGAAATTCCCATTCCGCCTCTGACCCTCGGAATATTATCTTTGTCCACGTAAACCCTTCTTGATGGCTTGCTTACTCTTTTTATCTCCTCTATGGCCGCCTTGCCGTCAGGACCGTACTTTAACTTGATGATTATGGTTTTCTTTACCCCTTCTTCGGTAATTTTGTAACTCTCCACGTAGCCTTCCTCAGTAAGAACCCTGGCAATCTCGCCTTTTATAATCGAACCGGGAATCTCAACACGGTTGTGACCCACCATAAAGGCGTTTCTTATTCTGGTTAACATATCTGCAATCGGATCCGTCATTTTTTCTCCAAGATATCTCTTAAAAACTCGCTTTTCTGACGCCCGGAAGATGTCCCCTGCTAGCAAGATCTCTAAAACAGATCCTGCAGAGACCAAATTTTCTCATAAAACCTCTCGGCCTTCCGCAAAGTACGCAACGGTTAACCGCACGCACACGGAACTTCGGCTTTCTCTTCGATTTCTCAAGTAATGCTTTTCTGGTCATAGTTCCTCTCTTTTAATTTGTTGCAAACGGCACTCCGAGACCGGCAAGAAGCTCCATGGCCTCAGCATCGGTTTTTGAAGTGGTAATTAGGCTAATATTCATTCCCTTGTTGTACTGAACCTTGCTGTAATCTATTTCAGGAAAAACCAGATGCTCCCTTATTCCCATAGTATAGTTGCCGGAACCGTCAAAAGCCCGCGGCGACAGACCCTTAAAATCTCTGACTCTTGGAAGGGCCAGATTCACTAAACGGTCGAAAAACTCATACATTCTCTCCCCTCGGAGGGTAACCATGCAGCCTATCGGCTGGCCTTCCCTGAGTTTGAAACCCGCAACTGATTTCCGTGCCTTAGTAATCACCGGTCTTTGTCCCGTTATATCCGCAAGTTCTGAGACGGCCTCATCTATTACCTTTGTCTGCCTCCCGGCTTCACTAAGCCTCCCAAGCCCCATGTTCACTACGATTTTCTCAAGCTTCGGGACCTGCATAGTGTTTCTGTAGGAAAACTTTTCAACCAATGCGGGTACGACCTCGCGCTTATACAGAGTTTTTATTCTCGGAACCATTTTCTCAGATTTCCTTCCCAGTCCTTCTGTTGTACCTTACTTTCTTACCGTCTTCGCCGGTCCTGTACCCAACTTTTACCGGCTGATTGCCTTCAGAATCGTACAGCATCAGATTTGAGACATGGATTCCGGCCTCTTTCTCGATGATGCCACCAGCGGGGTTTTTCTGGGTAGGACGGCTGTGTCTCTTTATGATATTGAGCTTTTCCACAAAGGCTTTTTCAACGTCTCTGTCAATTCTCAGCACCTTGCCGGTCTTGCCTTTCTCCTTGCCCGCAACCACGTAGACCGTATCCCCGGCCCTTATGTGAAATTTTCTCTTTCCAGCGGACATGTTCAAACAACCTCCGGAGCGAGCGAAATGATTTTCATAAAACCCTTGAGCCTCAGTTCACGGGCGATCGGCCCGAAAACTCTCGTACCTATCGGTTCATTTTCCTTGTCTATTATGACGGCGGCATTGTTATCAAAGCGCACATATGTACCATCTGGCCTTCTCTGCTCCTTTCTCACCCTGACTATCACGGCTTTGTACACAGAACCTTTCTCCACCTTGGACTTCGGAATGGCCTGCTTGACCGAAACCACAACAACATCTCCCAGCCGCGCGTATTTTCTTCCGGAACCTCCAAGGACCTTTATGCAGAAAAGCCTTTTGGCCCCTGTGTTATCCGCCGAGTCCAGATATGTGCTTGACTGAATCATTTTTTTCTCCCGTAGTCCGTAGAATCAAAACCACGCCCTACGCGCTTGCGACCTGATTGACCACTTTACTCAGCCTCCACCTTTTGGTCTTACTGTGGGGCCTTGACTCTATTATTACGACCTTGTCTCCTATGTTGCACTCGTTACGCTCATCATGGACTTTAAATCGCTTGCTGATTCTTATTTGCTTTTTGTACCGACCGTGACTCTTGATCCGCTGCACTTCCACGACCGCGGTCTTGTACATCTTGTTACCTACCACAATCCCCGTTCTGGTCTTTAACTTTCCTCTTTCCATGGAATTAACTCCCCGAGGCCGTATCCCGCTGTTTTTTTATGGTAAGTATCCTTGCAATCTCCCTTCTCAACTGCTTTACCCTCGCATTGTTGGGGTTCTGTCCAGTGGCAACCTGTATTCTGACATTGAAAAGCTCTTCGTTCGCGTCACGATGGCGCTTGTTCAGCTCCTCGGGCGTGAGGTTTCTTAGTTCTTCCGCATTCGTTGCCATCAGACAAAATCCTCCTCGCTTCTGACCACTATCCTGGTTCTAAGAGGAAGTTTATAGGAAGCAAGTCTTAAGGCTGAGCGTGCAAGTTCCTCGCTTACTCCTGATATTTCGTAAAGAAACTGTCCTCTTTTTACTGGCGCCACGTACTTATCCACATCCCCTTTGCCCTTTCCCATCCTAGTCTCTGCAGGCTTCTTGGTAACGGGTTTATAGGGGAATATCCTTATCCAGAGATTCGCTCCCCTTCTCACGTGTCTTGTGATCGCAATACGGGCGGCTTCTATCTGTCTTGAGGTAATCGTCCCGTTCTCCAATGTCTGAAGCGCAAGGTCACCGAAGGCGAACGTCGTTCCCCGTGTCGCCGCTCCTCTGTTTCTTCCCTTGAACTGCTTTCTGTACTTTGTCTTCTTAGGCTGAAGCATTGGTATCTATACCCTCAGGAATTTCGCCTGCTCTCCCTTTAGTCTTTTTCTGTATTATCTCGCCTTTGAATATCCAGACCTTTACACCTATAACTCCGTAGGTAGTTGACGCTTCGGCAACCCCGTAGTCAAGGTCCGCACGGAGCGTACCGAGAGGTACTCTTCCCTCCCTGTACCACTCTCTTCTCGCTATTTCAGCTCCGCCAAGACGCCCAGAGACCATAACTTTTATTCCTAGAACCCCGGCTCGGATAGAGGATGAAAGCACCCTCTTCATAGCTCTTCTGTATGCAACTCTTCTTTCAAGCTGAAGGGCAAGGTTCTCAGCAACAAGCTGCGCATCGGTTTCGGGTCTCTTTACTTCTCTTATGTCAAGAAATATGCCTTTTCCGGTCATCCCCTGAAGTTTTTTCTTCAGTTGCTCTATTTCCTGACCCTTTCTTCCTATGATGATCCCGGGCCTTGCGGCGTACACTAGAATCCTGACCTTGTCCGCCGCAGCTCTTTCAATCTCAATGCTCGATATGGCCGCCTGGTAAAAGGTTTTCTTCACGTAGTTACGGATGTCTATATCCTCTTTGAGCAGGGATCTGTACATCTGTTTTTCAGCAAACCACTTGGAATCCCATGACTTGGTTATTCCAATACGAAGTCCTATAGGATTAATTTTCTGTCCCAATTCAGAATCCCCTCTGTTCAAGTACTATCGTTATATGACTCATCCTGGTTTTACGGGCAAAAGCCCTTCCCATCGCCCTGGCCCTAAAACGCTTAAGTGTCGGACCTTGCGTCGCGTAGACTTCCTTTATGTAAAGGGAGTCAATGTCGTTGTATCCTTTCTCGGAAGCGTTGGCCACAGCAGATTTAAGCAACTTAGAGAGCAGCGGCGAGACTCTCCTGCGGACGGAAAGCAGAATCGAGGAAGCTTCCTCGACGCTTTTTCCCCTTATGAGGTCAAGAACCACCCTGGCCTTCTTCGGCGACACTCTGGCATACTTATGTACTGCTTTAGAAACCATATATTATCTCTCTGTTATTGCTATCTTTTCCTAGCTTTTCTATCACCCGCATGACCATGGTAGGTCCTCGTAGGAGAGAACTCGCCCAGTTTATGTCCAACCATCTGTTCGGATACGAACACGGGAATAAACCTTGTTCCGTTGTGAACCGCGAAAGTCATTCCTATCATCTCAGGTATTATCATTGAAGCTCTTGACCAGGTCCTGATGATTTTCTGACTCCCGGAACTCTGTGCCTGTTCAACCTTCTTCATAAGCTTTTCGTGCACGTACAGTCCCTTTTTACTTGATCTTGCCATCTGAAGCTCCCGCGATTAATCCATTCCATAGCCGACCCTTCTCGGCTTAACTATATATTTGTCCATTCTCTTATTGTTTCTCGTCTTTTTCCCTATTGTAATCCATCCCCAAGGGGAAACAGGATGAGGGTTTCCCTTGGTCGCCTTGCCTTCTCCTCCGCCATGGGGATGATCAACTGGATTCATCGCCACCCCGCGAACCGTAGGTCTTATACCCTTGTGACGGGATCTCCCCGCCTTCCCCCAGACTATAAGCTCGTTCTCGGCGTTTCCGATCCTTCCCACGGTAGCCATGCACCGAAGATGAATCAGCCTTATCTCGCCGGAAGCGAGTTTTATCTGGGCGTAGTTACCGTCTTTCGCGACAATCTGCGCTGCCGAACCTGCGGAACGAACCAGTTTTCCTCCACCTCCAGGCCTCATTTCTATGTTGTGAACAACCGTACCCACGGGAATATTCTCTATGGGAAGAGCATTTCCGGTTGAAACTTCCACCCCGGGTCCAGAATTTAGCTCATCACCCACCTTAAGGCCGGCAGGGGCTATGATATATCTTTTTTCACCGTCAGCATAGGACAGAAGAGCGATTCTAGCCGAGCGATACGGATCATATTCCAATGAGATAACTCTGGCGGGTATGCCATGTTTGTTTCTTTTGAAATCTATTATCCTGTAGCGTCTCTTGTGACCGCCGCCTTTTCTGAAACTGGTAATCCTTCCATTCGAGTTGCGTCCTGAGTTCTTTTTAAGAGAAACCGTAAGGGACTTGTGGGGCTTTTTTGAGGTTGTCTCCTCAAAATCAAACCCGGACATGAACCTTCTTCCCGGAGATGTGGGGTTATATTTTTTTACTCCCATGATCAAACTCCCTCAAGCAGGTTGATTTCTCCCTCTCTGAGCTTAACGTAAGCCTTTTTAACCGCTGACCTTTTTCCTACAACCCTGCCGAATCTTTTCACTCTTTTTCCAGGGAGCACAAGAGTTCTCACCTTGTCCACCTTGACGCCGAAAATCTTCTCGATGGAATCCTGTATCTCCTTTTTGTTGCATCTTCTGTCGACGGAAAAAACATACCAGCCGTCTTCCCTGGCTTCTGTGCTTTTCTCTGTAATCACAGGAAGCTTTATGATCGAACGGGGATCTTTCATGATAGTCTCTCCTGGATTTTTTCAACCGAATCCCGCACCATGACTATGTTCTTGTGCCTGAGAAGATCGTATACGTTAAGCCCGTCGTCCCTGAGCACCTTTACGTAAGGCATGTTCCTTGCCGACTTGCGGAGATTCTCGTTATCCGAACTGACAATCACAAGAGCCTGGGAAAATTCAAAATCCTTCATGAATTTCGCCACCTGCCTAGTCTTTATCTCTGGAAGCTCAAAACTGTCGAGCACAACTATGGCACCTTCGCCGAAACGGCTTGAGAGAGCTGAAAGAAGCGCTCCTTTTCTCACCTTTTTCGGAATCGAGTAAGACCAGTCTTTCGGTTTCGGTCCAAAAACCACTCCACCCTTGCGCCAGATCGGGGAACGCCTGGATCCCGCCCTTGCACGTCCTGTGTGTTTCTGTTTCCATGGCTTTGCTCCGCCACCTCGGACTTCACCTCTTGTCTTGGTGGACGAGGTTCCGGCCCTTCTTTTGGCAAGCTGCCAGTTGACTACTTCATGGAGCAAGTGCTTTTTCACTGGAGCTTCAAATATTTCGGAGCGGAGTTCAATTGTCCCCACCTTTTTCCTAGCAATATCGTATACGTCAACTTGAAGCATCTTTCGCCCCCTTTGACGTGTGCTGGAGAAAAACTGTCCCTCCCACCGGGCCCGGAACCGCCCCCTTTACGAAAAGAAGATTTTTCTCAACATCTACATCAACTACTTTGACGCCTTGAACCGTTACGTTCTTTCCACCCATTCGCCCTGGCATTTTCAACCCTTTCCACACCTTGGCCGGAGATGATGCCTGTCCTATGGAGCCGGGTCTTCTGTGGGCCATGCCGCCGTGGGACATTGGCTGCCTTGAGAAATTGTAACGTTTTATGGTCCCGGCAAATCCTTTTCCCTTGCTCTTAGCTGTGACGTCTAGAACATCTCCAACCTTGAAAATGTCAACTTTTACCACATCTCCCACCTCATAGTCATCAACTGCGGCGGAAAATTCTTTAAGCTTCGCGGTAGGGTTCACTCCGGCTTTTGTAAAATGTCCCTTCATTGGGCGCGTGAGCCGCTGGGGTTTTACATCACCAAAACCGAGTTGGAGGGCATCGTAGCCGTCTGAATTCTTGGTTTTTTTCGATACCACGAAGCACGGGCCCGCTTCAACCACGGTAGTGACGACCTTCACCATGTCGTCGTTGAAAAACTCGGTCATCCCTCTTTTTCTTCCTATAAGTCCCTGAATCATTTTTTACGAACCCGTTAGTTTTATCTCCACTTCCACACCAGAAGCAAGGTTCAGTTTCATAAGTTCATCTATTGTCTGCTGGGTAGGTTCAAGTATGTCTACAAGCCTTTTGTGCGTTCTTATTTCGAAATGCTCTCTCGAATTCTTGTTCACGTGAGGACCGCGCAGAACGCAGTACCTGTTTATACTGGTAGGAAGCGGAACTGGACCTGCTATTCTCGCACCGGTTCTCTTGGCAGTATCAACAATTTCCTCCGTTGAATTATCAAGAAGCCTGTAATCAAAAGACTTAAGCTTTATTCTTATTTTCGAAGCTCTACTCATCATTCAATGATTTCAGTTACTACGCCCGCACCTACTGTTCTTCCACCCTCTCTTATCGCAAAACGCAACTGATCCTCCATCGCCACTGGCGCTATCAACTCCACTTCCATACTCACATTGTCCCCTGGCATCAC
>JAJDUA010000014.1 GCA_022826905.1 Candidatus Dadabacteria bacterium | reverse complement strand
TCAACGTCCGCGCAACGTTCCACCGAAATGCGGACAGACAGCTTGTGTTCCTCAGGTCTTAACTTGCCCATGTTCTTCCTCAATATTACCTCAATATCTCAAACTTGAAAAACCCTCAATACTGAACGGATGCTATACTAGGCTGACGGTCTTCGTCGGTTTTTTCATCCAAGCAGTTCTTGGATTTTTAAAAGCGTAAACTATAACCATGTCCAAAAACAGTAGAATCAGTTTCTCTATCTTATTTGCAGTTGCAGTGTCATTCGCTTTGCTGTTGTCCGGCTGCCAGACTGTGAACTGGAACGAAAAATGGCAAAGCAACTTTATTGATCAAATGGCTGTGGCCAGAGACAGTCAGATGCTTAAAAACCTGGTGCGCATGCGCTATGGAACACCGCCTGTATTTACAACCGTTGGAACGGTAACAGAAAAATACAAACAGGCACCGAGTCAAATTTCGTTATCCGGTGCGGTAACCAGCGTCCTCGGCTCCTCAGTAGACGATAACGTGAAAAGCGAAAATAATCTCTTAGGACAGGTGGGAATAGGCGGCACCCGTGAAACTACCCTCAGTTATAGTCCGCTTATCGGTAAGGAACTTAATACGACCATGAATCAACGTTTGGGGCTGGAGACAGTGTTTGATCTTACCCAGTCCGGGTTTTCGGTAGAACGCGTTCTGGCAATAACAGTTGAGCGTTTCGGTCCTGCGTTAAATGCCCCGTTTGCATCCGGACCTACCCCGGATCATTTACCAAAGCAGGAAGAGTTCGACAAATACGATGGTATACTTGCCGCATTAAAAAGTTTGAGGCAGCAAAATAAAATAAGATTTTTGAAAGCCGCCAGCACTGATGAGATCTGTCCCGGGATCAAAAAAGAAGACTCGCGGGAAAAAATAATAGCCTGCTTTTTGGATGACAACGATTGCTCGTGCCAAAACAATAATGACCCGCAATGGAAAGAGTTGATGAATCTTTTGAAAATTGAAGATAGTAAAGGAATTTTAATACTGACCGACTCTGAAACCGGCTCCGGTTCAGAGGTAAAAGTGAGAACCCGTTCACTGTTCGGAATAATGCACTACCTGTCACAGAACGTAAAAGTGCCCGTCAGGGACAGGGAAATAGTCAAAATCTCAAAGATCAGCAACGGCGAAGGTTGCGGGGAAGAAGGCAAAAAGCAAGATGGTTGGGACTGCAGCCCCGCCGGGCAGCGATTCAAAGTCGTATCAAGCGACACGCAGCCTCAGCTGGTTTGTTCAAGGCCCTGGACTGATGGAGACTGCGCTTCGGTCGTTGCCCGACATAACGGTCAGTGGTTTTACATCGCTTCGAAGGACCACAGCAGCAAAGCGACTTTCGCGTTGCTGACAAAGTTGTTTGAAATACAGATCTCCGGCAGGGAGACGAATCAAGGCGTTTTTCTTGTTCAGTGAACTTGCCTGTGTCAGTGGAAAGATTCAGTAGGGAGGGGTAGGGCGGAGGCATGGCGCCAGCGCGTTACTCAATATCGTCCGGTGTCTTCTCGAGGTTTGTTTTTATTACCCGAAGGAAGTTCGTTCCCATTATTTTCTCCACAACTTCCCTCGGATATCTCTTGCCGAGAAGATACTCGGAGAGTACGGGAAGTTTGGATATCTCTCTCATTTCTTCTGGAAAATCTTTTATCGGCGCTCCATCCATGTCGGTTCCCACCCCCACGTGATCTTCGCCGCAGATGCTTATAATGTGGTCTATGTGAGCGTATATGTCCTCGAGGGTGGCACAGCCTTCTCCTTGCCTTAGAAATTTCCCGTAGAACACGACCCCGGTTACCCCGCCTCTCTCGGAAATGGCCCGAAGCTGCTCGTCACGCAGGTTTCTGGGGTGGTCCACAAGCGCTCTTGAGTTTGAGTGGGTCGCTACGGGTATCAGTTCGGTCAGTCCCACGCTTTCCCAGAAACAGCGTTCGTTGAGGTGGGAGAGATCAAGCGTGATGCCCAAGGTATTCATCTGCCGCAGAAGCTCTTTTCCCTGATCGGATAGCCCTTCGCCGCTTTCAGGCCCGGAAGCGTAGATGTTCCTGTTGTTCCAGGAAAGGCCGACCGCCCGGACGCCCCTTCTTTGGTATTCAATAAGATGTTGCGGGTTCAAAATGGGGTCAGCTCCTTCCATGAGAGTAAAAAACCCGATTTTTTCACCTTCCCGCAGTCTGTCTATGTCTCGTTTGCTTTTTATCTGAAAGACGCTTTCTGAGTGTTCACGGTATATCTCGTCATAGAGGTCAAGCTGGGCCATGGCTTCCGTTACCGAACGTGCGGGTTTGTGCTTCGGGTGTATGAAGACGGTGTTGAAAACTACTCTGGCCCCGCCTTGTCTGAGCCCGGGCAGGGTTATCATGCAGGGGGCCTCGGGATTCTCAAATTCCCTTTTGTAGTGACGCATGTGAAAGGCTATGTCCTGGTGAGCGTCGATGGTGAAAAAAGTAGCCGGAGCGGGAGTTCCCCATCCTCCTCCTCCCGGAGTCTCGATTCTCACCGCTTCTCCGGCCTTCACCGCAATAGAGCATTTCGCGGGCAGTTTTTTCTCTTCCCCACCCGACACAAGCGTGTTCCGCCCGCTTTTTCCGTTTTCTCCGTCCCGGGCTCCCCAGGGCCGCTTCTCCCTTCTCTCGGTTATGAGCGAGACATGGGAGTCCTCAAGGAATCTGTACTGCCTTATGATTCCGTCTCCGCCCGGGAACCTGCCCGCGCCCCCTGACCCCTTTCTTACGGAGTATGATTCCACCATTACGGGGAGTTCCCTCTCGATTGCCTCAACGGGCGTGTTGAGCGTGTTTGTCATGTGCGTGTGCACTGCGTTTGCTCCACCGGCGCCTGAGCGTCCTCCCATTCCGCCGGCTATGGTTTCGTAGTAGGCGTAAGAGGAATCAGAAGGTGTGTCTTGCGGCGAGCCGAACGCCAGGTTGCTCATCGTTCCCGCGCTTGCCGCCTGTATTGTCTCGGGTATTGCCTCCGCGAGCGCTCCGAACACCACGTCCACTATCCTCTGGGACGTCTCTACGTTTCCGCCGACGACCGCGCTCGGGTACCTGGCGTTCAGAATCGAGTCCTCATCGACTATTATTTCAATCGGCCTCAGGGTTCCCGAGTTAAGAGGCGTGTCTTCGCCCGAGAGACACTGAAAACAGTACAGAACCGCGGAGGTCGTTACGCTCAGGGGAGCGTTGAGGCATCCTTTCACCTTCTTCGAGCTTCCTCTGAAGTCGACCGCCGCCGCGTCCCCGCTTATCTTTATCTTTGCCTGTATCGGTATATTTTTCGTTCCCGCCCCGTCGTCTTCAAGGTAGTCAGTGAAGACGTAATCGCCGTCCGGTATCTTTTCTATGGCGTTTCTAACGAGCCTCTCCCCGTAGTCAAGAAGCCCGGAAGCGGCCTGGTTTATTTTCGAAAGAGAGTATTTTTCGAGCAGCTCCCGCAACCTGTTCTCCCCGGTGTCAAGCGAGGCTATCTGCGCCCGAAGATCCCCTTCTCTTTCCTCATGATCCCTGGTCGAGAGGATTATTTCCTGGAGCAGGGTTTCACGCATCACGCCCCCTTCCCGTATCCTGGTCGGGGGTATTATGATTCCCTCTTCGTGGATTGTCGTTGAAAGCGGCATGGACCCCGGGGTGTCGCCCCCTATGTCTGCGTGGTGGGCTCGCGAGGCGAGCAGAAACTCGGGCTTCCCGTCGACGAACACTGGAGCGACGCACGTTACGTCCGGAAGATGCGTTCCGCCGCGGAACGGGTCGTTAAGGATGAAAACGTCTCCCTGGGAGAGATTTTCCGTCGCTACCGATCTTGCGGCAAACGACATTGACCCCAGGTGTATGGGGATATGGGCGGCCTGAGCGATCATTTCTCCGGCCGAGTTGAATATGGCGCAGGAAAGATCCCTTCTTTCCTTTATGTTGGGAGAGAATCCGGCTCTTACGAGAACAGAACCCATCTCCTCGGCGATTGTTCCGAGAAGGTTGTTGAAAATCTCTAGCTCGAAAAGTTTTAGTTCCATACGGGCAAAATAATAACCAATTTAAGGAGTGCCCGTGTGAGAGGCAGAACTCGGAGCGGTGGTTAAGTCTGGGGGTGTTACGAGATTACGCTTTTTAGCGCTTCTCCCATCTCGGCCGGGCTTTTGCATGTGGTGACTCCGGCGCGCTCGAGTGCCTGGAACTTGTCCTCGGCGCTTCCCGAGCTCCCTGAAATAATGGCTCCCGCGTGACCCATTCTTTTCCCCTTGGGCGCCGTGGCTCCCGCGATGAATGCGGCTATGGGCTTAGTGAAGTTCTGACTTATATATTCGGCCGCTTCCTCTTCGTCAGATCCCCCGATTTCCCCTATCATTATCACCGCGTCTGTGTCCGGGTCGTCCTCAAAGAGGGAAAGCGCATCGATAAACGTGGTCCCTATAACGGGGTCGCCGCCTATGCCTATGCATGTCGATTGTCCTATGTCGAGGTTGGTAAGCTGCCAGACGGCCTCGTAGGTGAGTGTTCCGCTTCTTGAGATTATTCCCACTCTTCCGGGTTTGTGTATGTAGCCCGGCATTATCCCCACCTTTGCCTCCCCGGGGGTTATCACGCCCGGGCAGTTGGGTCCAACGAGCCTTGCATCGGAGCCCCTCATGTATTCCTTCACCCTTACAACATCCAGAGTGGGTATTCCTTCTGTTATGCAGATTACGAGTTCAACACCGGAATCCAGGGCCTCCAGCATCGAATCCATCGCAAACGCCGCTGGAACGAACACAAGGGACACGTCCGCTCCGGTTTCCCGCACCGCTTCGGACATGGTGTCGAAAACAGGGAACCCCTCGACGCTGCTTCCGCCTTTTCCCGGAGTGACGCCGCCAACAACGTTGGTTCCGTATTCGCGGCACTGGGTCGCGTGAAAGAGCCCGGCGCTCCCCGTTATTCCCTGCACGAGAACTTTTGAGTCTTTATTTACAAGAATGCTTATTCCCCGGTCCTCCCCGATGAGCTTTTCAAATGAGGGGGAACTATAACATGCATAGTCCGTTTTTTCAAAATCCTTCGCTCCGGATGTAGGGAGTAAATTAAATTGACCGGTTTTAGAATTTTTTAATTGTCCGGTTTTTGTTTTTTTCTTTTTCTTTTCTTTTTCTTTCAAATCAGACTCGAAGGGCGAGCCCGAAGAGTCTGATTTGAAACCGCCTGCTTATCC
>JAJDUA010000007.1 GCA_022826905.1 Candidatus Dadabacteria bacterium | reverse complement strand
AAGACGCTTTAGCTTTTTCCCTTCTTCTTCCGATAATTCTATTGCCGCCGCAATACGCATTAATTTTCCTCCAGGCTATGGTATTGTTATTCTACCACAGCAGAAGAATAATTAAAGGTATAACTAGGACACTACACTAGTGTAATTCTTAAGTTGCGGGGCACAGATTTTTGATTTTCATTTATTTCCATGAACAACTTGAGTTGCTCTGACCCATCTAATCCAACGAATGCAACCACCGGAATAGAATTGCTCTCTGAATAATGGCTGTCGCTATATCCGTAGAGCCTATGCTGACCATCAATTATATACGCAGACCTGTATACATTTGGCAAATAGAGTATTCCTGCAACCGATATTCCTTCTTTTTTCTGTGTCAATGACTCAAATTTAGGTTCTCCTCTGGTATTATCAATATTAATTACTATAGAATTCGGAAAGTAGCCTCCTTCATCAACAAACGTCTGCACTTTTTTTAAGCGAGATTTTTTTATCATTCTTTGGTATGACGGAAGAATTCTTATAGATTTGCTTCGGTGCAGCACATAACTGATTTTTAACAGTTTTTCTGGTTCTATAGAGAATGAATAATATGTGTGACCGCCCATTTTCCCCCTGACCGCAGGCACTCGATTGTCCATGGAGGAGATTTTTGTATTTGGGAAGAGATCTGCCTCAAATTGATATCTAGCTGCTCGCCCCAAATGTTTTGACAGCTCTTTGTAGTAAGCAATTGTATCCGAATCGAAGTGTTTAATGTCTAAAGCTTTCATTCTTTCTTTGTCTTTTGGAGAAACCTTATAGTTTTTCGTAGCTAAAATAAATCCAATTTTCAGCTGTTTTCCGAACGCATTCCTTATAGTTCTAATCAGTCCTTCTTTTTGACCCTCAATTGCTTCAACTATGGTTTTAAAATTTCTTGGTCTGGGAGTGACTGAGTCTGAAGCCTTACATTCAATTACTATTGCAGTCTCTTCATCCACAGCTAAAACATCCACTTGGGTTTTATGTCCAGCTTGGTTGTAGGTGATATTGCAATGCCTGTCCTTATTTAGATATATAAACCCAAGATCTGCCATGGTAACCCATACCTCATCTTCCCACTGGACATCAGGTTTTTTTGTGCGGGTGAGCCTAGAAGTGGTTTTCCCCTCAGAACTTATTTCCCACCCATCTTCCAAGGCTTCGTCTAGCTCGGATTTTCTACCCTTGCGGATTGATTTTGAATCAAATGGGTTATTACGAATTCTCTTCTTTTTAGCCAATTCATTCTCAGTGATAAATTGATGGAATAGTTTTTCTTCATTCGTCATATTCATAGTTCAAACTCCAAGTTTGTAAATATATATTCCGATGTGAGCCCCCTGTAGGCTCTTTTTCCACCTATCAAGCTGACTCTATACACTTCTGTGGGGTCACCTTGGTCACTAAATATTTTTCCGATTTCTGGATGTGCTGCATTCGTTAAAATATAATTGCAGCCCTTATGACACAATCTAGTTATAAAATTGGCCAGTCGGTATTGGTCCTCTAGACTAAAAATATTTTGATTGTATTTGATAAAACCATTGTCATTATGGGAGACCGTATAAGGAGGATCAAGGAAAACAAAATCGCCCTCATGTATGTTATTTAACGTGCTTTCAAAATCACAACACTCTAGTGTTGCATTCTGTAGCGCATTGCTAGCTTGGAGTAATAGGGTTTCATCTAAAAAATCTTTTGTACGATTCCCATAAGGAACATTGTATTGTCCCTTGAGATTCACCCTATATAGGCCATTAAACGAAGTTTGATTTAAGTAAATAAACCGAGCTGCTCTTTTCACAGGGGTTGTGTACTTTGCGGAACGAACCTCGTAATAGGATTCTTTATCGTTCTTAACTTTGGCAAGCTCAGATATAACGAGATGGGGGGTATCTTTAATAGCTAGATAAGTTTCGATTAGTTCTTCATTTGTGTCTGATAAATAAGCAGTTTTTTGAGTGCCTAAACTAAAGAAAATTGAACCACTCCCCAAAAATGGCTCATGATATGAATTAAATTTCAGGTTTTCAAAAAGGGCTTTGTACCTACGTGTAAACCAGCTTTTCCCGCCAGCCCATCTAAGAAAAGGTGCTATTGACATAGATCACTACTATAAACGGGTAAGGTGATCCCGCAAAATCAACGATCAAATCTTGCCGGTTATGGTTGCAAAGATGGTCTGAGGGTATTAGGGTTTTAATCTGCTTATGGAACCGCCTCGCTCGGCGTTTCTTTGCGGATTTTCTCCGCTTTCTCGGGCTCTCCGGTTTTTTCGTACACAAGACTCAGATGCCTTCTGGCTTGGACATAGTAGGGACTTGTGTTTCCGTCTATTTCTAAGAGATGCTCTATGCTCTTGTCCCATTTCTCAAGCTCGAAAGCGGACAGCCCGATCACAAGGTTTGCACCGTCGCGGAAAATACCGTCTTCAGGATCCTCGTCTAGGAAGAGTTCAAGATGTTTTGTCGCTTCTTCGAAGTTTCCAAGCTGGTAATTGATCATCCCCATCTGGTAAAGAGCCAGAACCGACACCTCGGTTCCAGCATGTTCTTCATGCAGTATTTGCAGCTGCGAAAGAGAAGTCTCCATTTCTCCGCTGTTGTAACTCTCAACAGCTTTGCGGAACTGCTCGTTTGCCAAGAGATCCTTTTCTTCCTGTTGGGAGGAAACAAAGCAGACTCCGAGCAGGGCCACCACTATAACACCTATGCTCATAAGTATCTTGTTAAAGTGCTCCGAGAGGCCTTCAAGGAATTCCACCAAGTATTCTCTGAATTTGTCGGGACGCTTAAGTTCTTTGGTTGTGTACTTTATCTTGGGCATGGATTGTAAATTCTTGCCTGACAGAAAAGCGGCAAGCCTGTGAATTCCGTGTCATTAATGCCGGATTTATCTGCTGTGTTAAAATATTTCTTGAGTGAACATGATACGTTGTTTCTTAAGACAATGTCAAAGGCTCTCGGGGAATTATCGGGGGAATCGACTAAGGTTTGATTCTCCGGTCCGAAAGTCCGGACGAAAAAGCGCTATGCCCCAGGCGGGCAGGAGTCCGCTTTTGCGCGTTTCAGTTTTTTTCCTGCTCCTCTCCGCGATTTTGGGTTACCAGGTATCCGCCGCCGATCCGGAAGTTTCTCCCCGGACGGGAGAAATAGTCGAGATCGAGATAAACGGTTCTATAAATCCCTCGACTGTGGACTACATTAAAACCGGTCTTTCGGAAGCGCGCGCCCGCAATGCCACTGCCCTGCTTATCCTCCTGGATACCCCTGGAGGGCTTCTCAATTCCACGAAGGACATAGTGAAGGTCATTCTTAATTCCGAGGTTCCGGTGATAGTTTACGTCTACCCGAGGGGAGCGACTGCTACTTCCGCGGGAGTTTTCATCACGCTGTCTGCCCACGTGGCGGCCATGTCTCCTGGAACGAGCATAGGGGCGGCTCATCCCGTGATGCTGGGGGGCGGCCAGAGGGGTCCGGGGAAGCCTGAAAAAAAGAAAGACGACAAGTCTTCTGACGTGATGAACGAGAAAATCGAGAATTTCGCATCGTCTTTTATGGAGAGCATAGCGAAGGAGAGGGGAAGGAACGCGAAGTGGGCCGTCGATTCGGTTAGAAAAAGCGTTTCGGTGACCGCCGATGAGGCGCTTAAAAAAAAGGTGATAGACATTATATCCCCCGACATTCCTTCACTTCTCTCAGAGATAGACGGCAAGGAAGTGAAAGCAAGCGGCCAGAGCGTCCGCCTTGAGACGGCCGGGGCGAAGACGCAGCGCCTTGAGATGAGCCTGCGCCAGAAGGTGGTCAATATTCTAAGCACCCCGGACATAGCGTTTCTGCTTCTCTCCCTGGGTTCGCTCGGAATATTCCTTGAGTTTTATAACCCGGGGATGATCTTCCCGGGAGTTGCCGGGCTCATTGCCCTGCTCGTCGGCTTTGTCTCCCTTCAGATCCTTCCTTTTAACTACGCCGGCCTCATACTGCTTTTCGTCTCCATGGCACTTTTGATATCGGAGGTGTACGTGACGAGTTACGGCCTTTTGAGCCTTGCTGCGCTTGCGTGCCTTGTGTTCGGGGGGCTTCTGCTTTTCGATACGCCGGAATCTGATCTCGGCGTGAGCAGGGGGACCATAGCGGCGGTGGCCGTAAGCATTGGATTGCTCTCGGTTTTTATTGTATATTTAGGCGTGAAATCGTTCAAAGTTCCCATTCAGGGCGGTTTCGAGGGGATGGTGGGTCAGAAGGGGGAAGTTGTTTCCTGGTCTCAGAAAAGCGGAAAGGTTTACATCGGGGGAGAGTACTGGGAAGCGACGGGAGAGCGAGAGTTTTCACCCGGGGAAAAAGTAAAGGTAATAGAGAGCACAGGAGATCTCGTCGTCAGGGTTTCAGATTATGACGACAAACAGTGACGCACAATGTCGATAACCGCGATTGTAATTCTTGTAATTGTTTTTCTAATAGTTATCTCGGGACTTAAGATCCTCTATGAATACGAAAGGGGCGTGATATTCCGTCTCGGAAGAATAATCGGAGTCAGGGGTCCCGGATTCATAATCGTCATCCCGTTTCTTGAGAGGATGGTCAGGGTAAGTCTGCGGCTTGTGACCATGGACGTGCCTCCCCAGGACGTGATAACCAAGGATAACGTTTCGGTAAAGGTAAACGCGGTTGTCTATTTCAGGGTGGTTGAGCCGAACAGGGCGATTCTTCAGGTTGAGAACTATCTCTACGCCACTTCCCAGCTTGCCCAGACAACACTTAGGAGCATCCTCGGGCAGGTAGAGCTTGACGAGCTTCTCTCTGAGAGGGAGAAACTTAACCTCAAGCTCCAGGAAGTCCTCGACAAGCAGACCGACGCCTGGGGAATCAAGGTTACCATGGTTGAGGTCAAGTACGTTGACCTCCCGCAGGAAATGCAGAGGGCGATGGCCAAGCAGGCGGAGGCCGAGAGGGAGAGAAGGGCGAAGGTTATAAGCGCCGAGGGAGAGTTCCAGGCATCGACCAAGATTGCGGAAGCCTCGGAGATACTGGCCGCAAACCCGGTTTCCCTGCAGCTCCGGTTCCTCCAGACGATAAACGACGTGTCTTCGGAGAAGGCTTCAACCATCATCCTGCCTCTTCCGCTTGACATGCTGAAGGCCTTTACGCCAAAAGACGAAAAGGACTGATCGATAAGCTTTCTGCCGGACCGAAACTCTTTGTAAAAACTTCATGGGAAAATTTCTGCGTCTCTTTGCACTCGCGCTGCTGGTCGCGTCTGCGGGGTTCTTCTCTTCTGGATGCTCCCGGAGCACAGACTGTCAGGATAAAAACGATAACGCCTCACTTACAGGCAATGCTGACCCGAAAGCTTTTTCCGCCGGGGATTCGCTTATAAGGGAACTCGGCGAGGAGCCGGCAACCCTTAACCCCGTTATAGCGACGGATGTCTACGAAGGCATCGTTAACGGCGGAATCTACGAGACGCTTATAACAAGAGATAACGAGACCCTTGAGTTCGAGCCCCTTCTTGCAAGTTCCTGGAAAGTTTCTGAGGATGGGCTTTCCTATACTTTTTACCTGAGAAAAGACGTGAAATGGCATGACGGCACTCCGTTTACCGCGGATGACGTGGTTTTTTCCTATGAATCCATAAGAAACCCTAAAGTTGCCGCCACCCACCTCCAGAGCTACTACCAGGACGTAAAGTCCTACAGGAAAATTGACTCCCATACCGTGAGGTGCGAGTACGGAAAACCCTACTTCCGCGCTTTTGAGTTCTGCGGGGGGATTCCCATAGTGCCGAAGCACGTGTTCGGCAAAGGGGATTTCAACACGAACCCCGCCGGCAGAAACCCAGTGGGAACAGGGCCCTATGTGTTTGAGCACTGGGAGACCGGAAGGGAGATCAGGGTAAAGAGAAATCCCGATTACTGGGGCGAACCCGCGTGGCTCAGTGAAGTGGTCTACAAGATCGTGCTTGACCCCACGGTGAAGCTTCAGCTCCTAAAAAAGCAGGAGCTTGACTACGGGGGCCTTCTTCCGCTTCAGTGGTCAAAGCAGAGCTGCGGGGATTCGTTTCGAAAAAAATTCTACAGGGCTTCTTATACTACCCCGGGCTACAACTACATAGGCTGGAATTCGAGGAAGCCTTTTTTCAGCGATAAAAAGGTAAGGCGGGCGATGACCCATTTTGTCGACAGGGAGACCATCCTGAGAGAGATTCTCCTGGGTCTCGGGGAGATAGTGACCACTACTTTTTACGTAAACAGCTCCGAATACCCTAAGGACATAAAGCCGTACGCCTATGACCCGAAGAGGGCGAGGGCGCTTCTTGACGAGGCGGGGTGGCGCGACAGCGACGGTGACGGAATAAGGGATAGAGACGGCGTCCCGTTCCGTTTCGAGTTCCTGCTGCCCACGGGTTCTGAAACCGGCGAGAAGATAGCGACCATACTTAAGGAGGAGCTTTCCCGCTCCGGCATCGAAATGAGCATAAGAAAGATAGAGTGGGCGGTTTTTATCCAGAGCATAACCGAGCGGAAATTCGATGCGGTGACACTTGGGTGGAGCCTGGGGGTGGAAAGCGACCCCTACCAGCTCTGGCATTCTTCCCAGGCCGAGGAGGGCTCGAATTTCGTGGGCTTTAAGAACTCCCGCGCGGATGTTCTGATTGAGGAGGCGAGAGAGGAGTTCTCAAGGCCGGAGCGAATAAAAAAATACGAGGAGTTCTCAAGGATTCTCCACGAAGAGCAGCCGTACACGTTTCTGTTCGCGAGAAAATCCACCGTGGCCGTGCACAGAAGGTTCAGTAACGTAAGGCTTTATCCGCTGGGATTTGATACCAGGGAGTGGTTTGTTCCGAAGAATTTGCGTAAATACTCGGACTAATAGTCTTCGGCCTTGTGTAGCCAGTGCTAGGGAATGTGTCTAGGATTGCTCTTTAATCCTCTGTTCCCCGGATCTTTACTTAAGCTTTTCAAAAAACAGTTCTTTTCCCTCAGCTGCCCTAATCCCAATTTCAAACCATGAGACTAGGGTTCTGCCGAGATAAATAACAAGAGCGTCCATATTCCCCGTATCTGCTTTCTGAAGGGTAGCAAAGTAGTTGTCCTTGTCCCTGCTTTCAATCACGAAAGGCGGGTAACCGAGGCGTATCAGGACATAGTTGAGCAAAAGGCGCACTATACGACCGTTACCGTCGTCAAACGGGTGAATAATGATGAAGCGGTGATGCAGTTGTGCTAGGAAAGGTGCGATTGAAGCCGGGGGAGATTCCATGTTTTCCCTGAACCACTCCATCAATCCCTTCATTTTTGCAGGAACTTCTTCGGGAATGGCGAATCTGAAGATTTCTCCGGTTGCGGTTCTCACGTGATTGGGCTGAGTTTTATACTTGCCTGGAAAGATTTGTTTACGCGTAAGTTGTCCATCGGGGGTTTCGGCATCTTTCCAGAAAGGTTCTTTCAGAATAAGCCGGTTCAGGTTGCGTATGTCGGCTTCTGTCAAATGGCGTTCTTTGTCTCCGGCAAGTTCCCTGACTTTTTCTACCGCCAGATCATGGGCCTTCATTTCCTCATAGTCCCGCATTAGGTGGTCCCCCTCGGCGCGGTCTTGAAAGAGTAGCAACTCTGTCTCCTCGTAGGTGAGTGTGTTTCCTTCTATTCGGTTTGAATTATAATTCCACTCAAGGCGGATCTTTTTCCACAGCCGTTCATTATCTTCTGGTTTGAGCGGTTGCAGCGAATGCCATTGCTTGTATAGCTCCTCAATACGTTTGTTAATTTGTCCGAGAGGCATTTACGTTTTTCCTTTCAAGATAGGACTGTAGTCGTTTGATAGTAACCATGCATAATCTGCTAGCATTTTCCGTTGGGTTAAACCAGAATTAAAATCAGTTTAATGCTGCAACGGCTCAGGAAAAGACAACCTGAATATCCGTATATTCCACCAGACCTTCCTCTGCGAATTCGACGCCGAAGCCGGAGCGTTTTACCCCTCCGAACGGGGCGTTGGGCTGAATCATTCCGTGCTTGTTTATCCAGACCGAACCGCATTCCATCCGGCTGGCGATCTCTCTTGCCTTTTCTATGTCCCGGCTCCAGACCGAACCCCCGAGACCGTTCGGATTGTCGTTTGCCTTCTCGATTGCCTCCTCGATCTGGTGATAGCGGATAATCGGCAGGACGGGGCCGAACTGTTCCCGGTCGACTAGGGGGTCTCCGTTTTCAAGGTTGGCTATGATCGTGAGTGGATAAAAATATCCCTTACCGCCCGTTTCTTTCTGTATCTCTCCGGGGTCTCCGCCCAGAAGCACACGTCCCTTGGACTCAGCGCTTCGCACCAAGTCGGCCACGATATCGTATTGCTTGCGGTTCTGGATCGGACCCAAGACGACATCCTCGTCCGTACCCTCGCCAACCTTCATCCCTCGGGCGAGTTCAACCAGTTCATCGCAGACCTCGTCGTACACGTCATCATGAACGTAGAGCCTTTTTAGCGCCGCGCAGGTCTGGCCGCTATTGATGAACGCGCCCCAGAAAAGCCCTTCGGCGATCTGCTTAGGGTCGACGTCCGGAAGAACGATTCCGGCGTCGTTTCCGCCGAGTTCAAGAGTAAGCCGCTTCATGGTTTCCGCCGAGTTCGCCATGATCTTCTGGCCGGTCGCGCAGGAGCCGGTGAAAACGATCTTGCCGATTCCTTCATGCGCCGTCATCGCGGCGCCCAGCCTGTCTTTGCCGGCGATGCAGTTGACCACGCCCTCTGGCAGCACTTCGTTCATGAGTTCTACAAGGCGCAGCGTCGACAGGGGGGTAAAGGGAGACGGCTTGCTTACCACCGTGTTGCCCGAGAGAACGGCGGGAACGATATGCCAGACCGCGATCAGAACCGGAAAATTCCAGGGAGTAATCGATCCCACGACACCGATCGGCTTGCGGTGAAGTTCGACCCTTCCTTCATCGTTATCCTGGAGGACTTTCACCGGCAGTGAAAGGCCGGCTGTATAGCGGGTCCAGGCTACCGCGCCGCCGATCTCCCAGCGTGAGCCGAGGCCATTTAATGGCTTACCCTGCTCAGCGGTCAGGATTCGGGCGAGTTCCTCGGCGTTTTCCTCGATCTTGGAGGCAATTTCCATACATGCTGCCTGTCTTTGGGATTCGGGCACTTCGCGCCATTTTTCAAACGCCATCCAGGCGGCTCGCACGGCGTCATCCAAATCTTTTTTTCTTGCCAGCGATGCAAGTCCGGCCACTTTTTCGTTGGCGGGATTCAGCACTTCAAAGCATCGTCCGGTAGGGACCTTCCTGCCGTTGATGATAAGGTGAAATGGCTTCGTTGTTGGACTCATTTCAGTTTTTCCTGTAAATCACCGCAATAAGTGCCGACATACAGATCACAGTATCCGATACTGCGACATTCTTACATGTTGGTAGTGTTTGGACCGGATGTCAAGGGGTTTCGACTTTTTCCCAAGATTGTATAATTACCGTTACTCCCGACAATATTTCCTCTGCGTTAAACAGGTTAAAAGTGCTCTTTCTGTTTAACCGGGTTAAGAAAGGAGAAAATTAATAAAAGTTTCAGCAGAAATGGATTCCACTTTAGAAAGCAGAAGCGGACCGGCACTTTTTATATCTGCGCTCGCATTGTTTGTTATCTTATCCGGCGCATTTCACCTCTGTGCCCGTGAGGAGGTGCGATGAGCAAAGCAAAAGGCGGTGATGGAGGGGGCGATGGTCACCTCAGTATGTCACCGGAACAGATGCTGGAACTTGCGCGCCAAACGGCAGAATTGGTGGTGCAGCGCATAGAGAACTTGCCCGGAGAAGGTGCCTGGGAGGGAGAGTTCCGAAGAGAACTTGAGGATCGACTGCTTAAGCCTCCACCCGAGGAGAGCCGTTCGGCCTCGCAAGTGATCGAAGAGGCCGCACGCGAGATCCTTCCGGTCGCACTGCGCTTGGACCACCCGCGTTGTTTTGGATTCATCCCTTCGCAGCCCACCTGGCCCGGAGTGCTGGCTGACTTTATGATTGCCGGATTTAACATCAACCAGTGCTCCTGGCTGACTTCGAGCGGTCCGAGCCAGCTGGAGCTTGTCGTGATCGACTGGTTTCGGCGCTGGATTGGCTATCCGGAGAGTGCGGGCGGACTGTTGACGAGCGGGGGTTCGGCGGCGAACCTTGATGCTCTTGTCGCGGCGCGGGAGGCCGCAAACAACCCGGAACGTGCTAGTTTGTACATGAGCGATCAGAGCCACAGTGCACTTGTCAAAGCGGCCAGGGTTATAGGTATTCGTCCAGAATGCATTCGTATGATTCCGACCGACGGGCGTTTCCGTATGGACATGGATGCGCTTGTCGAGACCGTGGCCGAGGACCGGGCCGCCGGACTCAGTCCCATCGCGGTGTGCGCAAATGCTGGAACGTCCAGCAGCGGAGCCATTGACTCGCTGGAAGCGATGGCGGACTACTGCGAGGCCCAGAGCATATGGCTTCACGTCGACGCCGCGCATGGAGGCTTTGCCATCGTGACCGAAGAAGGCAAGAAGATCTTGAGTGGAATCGAGCGCGCCGATTCAGTTGCGCTGGACGCACACAAGTGGTTCTTCCAGCCCTATGAGGTGGGGGGCCTGATGGTGAAGGATGTACGCACGCTCGAGCGGGCGTTCGCCGGCAAGCACGATATTCTTCAGGACACGGTCTGGGGCGCTGACCATCCGAATTTCTCGGACAGGGGCCTGCAGCTTAGCCGCTCCGTTCGGGCGTTGAAAGTCTGGATGTCGGTTCAGACCTTCGGGATGGCTGCGTTCCGGCGAGCCGTATCGCATGGGATGGATCTGGCGCACCGGATCGAGGAGTATGTCGAGGACAGTTCCGTCCTGGAGATGTTGACTCCCGCGGTACTGGGGATCGCATGCTTCCGCGTCAGACCCGCAGACACCGACCTTGGCGAGGAGGTGTTTGAAGAAATCAACAGGACCGTACTCGCCCGTGTCTTCTGGGAAGACCGCGCGTTCGTATCATCGACACTTCTTCACGGAACGTTTGCGCTCAGGATGTGCGTCATCAACTACTCGACGACTTGGAACGACGTACACGAGACATTGGAAGTCATCTCGAAATTCGGGACGGAGAGCTTGATCCGAACTGATTGATTATGGTCAGTTTTTTGCGGGAACCACTCTTATTGTCATCCGCAGATTTGAGTCCTTCAAAAAAGAAAGTTTTCGGAAGAAAGGTGTTTTTCCCAGTTAAGAGGTTTCGAGAAATAGATAAAATAAATACTTATCTATTGATAAACATATAAACACTTTCAGAAAATTGTTTTTATATTTTCTTAAAAATATAGTATAATTATATTTATATTTTAAATAATAAACCAGAAGGCTTGGATCAGACGCAGACCGAGGATGTTGATATGAGCTATGTAGAAACACAGGATGAAACGCAACGGGGAACCAGAATCAACCGCGTGCTTGCCCAGAATCCCCCGGGTGTTCCCATGACCAGCGGGTGGCTTGCCTTGCAGCGAGTCTCCCCCCAACTGCTCCAAGGCTACAAAAACAGCGGCTGGCTGAGCCCTATTGGCAGAGGGGCGTGGATGAGGGCGGGCACGGAACCTACCTTGTCAGGATCCATCTACGCTTTGCAGCGTCAGCGCTCCGTGACCGTTTACCCTGCGGCGTGCACGGTGCTTGGGTATCAGGGGCGCCTGCATTACCTGCCGCTTGGGGCAAGCCCCGTTCTGCAGCTAGCCGTCGGATCCGACAGAAAACTGCCCCAGTGGTTTACGCGCCAGCCGTTTGCCGCAAACCTGCGCGTGCTAAACGCCGATGCGCTGTTTGAACCGGTCTCAGCGGGAGTGACCGACTGGCAGGCCGGGGAGTTCTCGCTCGAAATAAGCTCTCCCGAGCGTGCCATGCTCGAGTACTGCTACCTGCTGCCGAACCACGCGGATTTCGAGGAAGCCAGGCAGCTTATGGAAGGCCTTGCGACATTGCGCCCCGAGATGGTGCAGAGCATCCTGCTTGCCTGCAGGTCGGTAAAGGCGAAGCGGCTGTTTCTCGCCCTAGCTGAGATTGTCGGTCACGAATGGTACCGTGAACTGAATCTGGAGTCCGTTAAGCTCGGTTCCGGGAGTCGCCATATTGTAAGCGGCGGACTTTGGAACTCGAGATTCAAGATAACGGTTCCCGAAATCTGGATGGATTCATGACGGAAGCGTCATCTGGAATTTTTGCTGGGTTCCCGCAAAACGAACACCTGCTTTCAAACGGTCAGGGATATTTTTTTCATAAGATCAAACGGCCTGCACACCAATGATATACCTGAACTTCTGACTGCCGACAGACGCGAGGACAGGAAACCTCTTATGTCGTCAGGACATGTCCCGGTACGAATTTTTATTTCTTGGTAAACAGACAGCGGGAATATATAATTTACTGACAGGTTGCCTTGGTGCGCGATAAGGATACTGCGTTGCGGCGAACCTGAGGGAACCGGAATATTGCTGTTGCGGCATCGGGCCTTGGCCGGGACAAACGGAGAACATAATGGAACTTGACGCCGAACCTCTGAAACGGGCGGTAAGGGAGCTTGAAGAATTCCTGGAAGAGTTCAGGATTGAGGATGCCTCCGGTAAAAGCGTTCTTTTCAGAATAAAACGCGCTGGACTCATCAAGGCGTTTGAATTTACCTACGAAACCGCTATCCGGTTCATCAGGCGTCAGCTGCGGGAAAGCGTTGTGTCAACCGAAGAACTTAAAACCATGTATTTCCGGGACATGCTGCGGGTGGCTGCCGACTCGGGACTGATTACCGACTCCGTGTCTTGGTTTGATTATCGGGACGTACGCAATATCAGCAGTCATTTATACGACGAGGAAAAAACCAATCAGGTGCTGTCCACCCTTAACAACTTCATCAAAGATGTAAATTTTCTGCTTGACGAAATTACGAGGAGGAATGCTGTTTGAGCGCATCAATTGATATTTCTTCCGGTGATTTTGAGACCGTCAAAAGGATTCTTGCGAGACATGTCCCGGACTGCAAAGTTCTAGCGTTCGGATCACGCGTCTGCGGGACGGCACGGCGGTACTCGGATCTTGATCTTGCGTTGATGACGTCTGAACCTCTGGACATAAGGCGTTCGTCTGAACTGAAGGAAGCATTCGCACAGTCCGACCTGCCTTTTCGCGTGGATATAGTGGATTGGGCATCCGCATCCGATAATTTCCGCAGGATAATCGAGATGAACTGCGAAGTTGTTCAATGATAGAGCATGAAGATGCCGGAGACTTCCAGTGTCAAGACAGAATTGTTGATTTACATCTCCATCCCCGTCGCGTTCTTCCTTCGGGAAGAGCCCGCCGGGGTTATTTTCTATCCGTGGAGGAAGTCTTAGGGTTTTTTCCCCGATGAAAGACTATATCCTGAAAAGACTTCTGCTGATGATTCCCACGCTGTTCGGGATCACTCTCATTACTTTCCTAGTGATACAGCTTGCCCCGGGGAGCCCCGTCGAGAGCAGGATGTCGCTTGATCAGGGAATAAAAAGCGATCAGGTGACCAAGGAGATAGTCGAGCAGACCAAAAAGCTCTACGGTCTCGACAAGCCCGTTCACGAGAGGTATTTCATCTGGCTCCGCCAGATCGCGACGCTTGATTTCGGAAATTCCTACAAGGACCACCGCCCCGTGATAGACAAGATAGCTGAGAGGCTCCCGATCACCCTCATACTTAACGCGCTTTCTATCCTGCTTGTTTACCTGATAGCCATACCGGTCGGGGCGTGGTCCGCCGTGCGGCAGTGGAGTTTCGCGGAGCGTGCCACGACTTTCGTTCTTTTTCTTCTCTACTCGATTCCGAGCTTCTGGATGGCCGTGGTGCTTATCTACTTCTTCGGCGGCGGGGGAGCTTTTGATATCTTCCCCATATACGGCGTGCACTCAAGGGGATATGAGGATCTTCCGTTTTTCGAGAGAACCCTCGATTTTCTGTGGCACCTTGTTCTTCCCGTGTTCTGCCTTACCTACGCGAGCCTGGCGTCGCTTTCGCGCTACCAGAAGGGAAGCCTGCTTGAGGTGCTCCGGGAGGACTACATAAGGACCGCGAGGGCCAAGGGGCTTGCTCCAAACAGGGTGCTTTTCAAGCACGCCCTAAGAAACTCGCTCATTCCCATAGTGACGATAATCGCCTCGATTCTCCCCGCCATGATAGGGGGAAGCGTTATCATAGAGACCATATTCTCGATCCCGGGGATAGGAAGGCTTGGCTTTGAGTCGGTGCTTTCAAGGGACTATCCCGTAATAATGGCCGTTGCCACCATCTCCGCTTTCCTTACCCTGATCGGCATTCTGATATCGGATTTAACCTACGCCATTGTTGACCCCAGGATAGGCTTTGAGAGGAAATCATGAAGCAGGGCTCAAGCATCGGATACTGGGACAGGGTATGGATAGAGTTCAAAAAGGACTCCCTAGCGTACGCCTCGTTTTTTTTCATAGTCCTCCTCGCGGTGACGGCGGTTTTTGAAAGTTTCCTCGCGGGCAACAGGCCCATAGTGCTCATTGAGGAGGGCAAGTACTATTTCCCCGTGGTTATCGATTATCCCGAGCTTCGCGGAGAGGACCTTCGGGCCATGTATCTTGACGACGCGGATTCGTTCGCGATTTTTCCCCCCGTAAAGTACAGTCCCACCGAGAGCGATTTCTTCTCCGTTCTCGCGGCTCCCGACGGGAACCATTTTCTGGGTACCGACGACAGGGGGAGGGATGTTCTAAGCAGGATGATCCACGGGGCGAGGATATCGCTCTCAATAGGGGTGGTTGCTGTCGGGATAGCCATGGTGATAGGAATAATACTGGGGGCGATTGCGGGTTATTACGGCGGATGGATCGATTTTGTGATCTCAAGGCTGATAGAGGTGATGATCACTTTCCCCGTCTTCTTTCTGATTCTCACCATCCTCGCCTTTACGGAGCCCAGCATTTATAACATCATGATAGTGATAGGCATAACGGGCTGGACAGGCGTGGCGAGGCTTGTTCGCGGGGAGTTCCTCAAGCTTCGCCAGACGAACTACGTGGAGGCGGCGTGGGCGCTTGGAAGCGGCGACCGCAGGATTATACTAAAGCACATGCTTCCAAATGCTCTCGCCCCCGTTCTGGTGAGCGCCACCTTCGGGGTGGCGGGAGCTATACTGGTTGAATCGAGTCTCAGCTTTCTCGGGTTCGGGGTGACGCCCCCGGAACCCAGCTGGGGAGAGATAATCTCGCAGTCCCAGAAGTACGTGGATTTCGCGTGGTGGCTTGTTCTTTTCCCCGGGCTTGCGATTTTCGTTACGGTTACGGCGCTTAATCTGGTGGGGGAAGGGTTCAGAAACGCGATAGACCCCAAACTAAAGGAAAGATAGTATAAGCACCAATCGAAAAAAAACATGCGTAAAAGTTATAACAGACCGAAGAACGAACAGGATTTTGAAACCCTTTGTTTAAAACTGCTGCGGGTTCACTGGGAATGTCCAGACCTAATTGCTTATGCAACAAAAGGGCAGACTCAGAACGGAGTTGATATTGTTGATTTAGGCGGGCAAGAACCCTTGCGCGCCGCGCAGTGCAAATTGCACGAAGAAAGAAAAATGATTACTGAAGCTGAGATTAGGGGAGAAATCGAAAAAGCAAAAAATTTTAGATTTCCTCTTGGTCTGTATGTAATTATGACAACATCTAAAGCCGGGAAAAAAATCCACGACCTGATAATAAAAATAAACCAAGAGCACAGAAAGAACGGGCTGTTTAAAGTGGAGGTGTTTGACTGGTTTCGTATTGAGGAACTTCTTGAAGAGCACCCAGAAGTTTACGATTGGTATGAAGGTGGAGCCCCTCTTGATGTAAGCAAAAGGATTGAGTCAAAAGTTGACGAGTTACTTGAAAGATCTGCACCGGGGCGGGGCAACCACAACCAAGATGGGTTTCATGCAGAGATTGATGAAGCGCGAGATTTTCTGGAAAAACACGATTACCCAGCGGCAAAGCTGCTGCTTCAGCGGATCAAAGTAAGAAGCTGGGACAAACTTACCCCGCGACATAAATTCAGAGTATTAACAAATCTTGCTGCTGTTGAGGCATCAATTGGCGATTTCAAGGAGACGGCCGATCTATATATAGAAGCAAAAAAGCACCAACCTACCGATGAAATGGCTCAAACTAATGAAGCTCTTGCCTATCTCTTGCTTGAGCAACGCGGTCAAGCATTTGAATTGGCTCAAAAGCTAAGGGAAGAGTTCCCTCGATCCGAACGAGTGCTAGGTGTCTTTATTCAAAGCGCGCCGGATTCGACAACTCTTGAGCAGATAAAAGACTCTATACCTGAAGATTTGCTTGAAAAAGATGAAGTGGCGATTTCTTTGACACGCAGGGCACTGAACTCAGACAACCTTCGGAGAGCCGAGGAATTCATCAGGATTGCTGTGGACGCCGGGAGTCGCGCGTCAGAAACTTGGCTGCACTTGGGACAAATTGTCCTTCAGATGGAAATTTCAAAGAACATTGAGCAGTATGGAGTCAAAGACCTTTTCTGTAACGAGGAAAAACTCTTGGAATCCGAAGACGCCCTTGGCAAAGCGATTGCGTTCGCCAAAGAAAATCATTCCGTTTCTGTAGAGACAGAAGCTCTGCTTACCAGACAAAGAGTGAGAGCGATTCTTGGGAGGAATGCGGAGGCCCGCGAGGATTTAGAAGAGGCAAGGAGGATTGCCCCTCAGAATACTTTAGTCATTGAAGCCTACAGTGGGTCGCTCCATTTTGAGGAAAAACTTGACGAGGCGATTGACATGATGCGTAGCATACCGTCAGAGACGTTGTCGCACCAAAGTCAACTGATTCTTGGTCTGATGCTCATGGAACGCGGAGATTCCGGCGATTCTTCTGACGCAGGAGAGCTGTTTTCACAGTTGGTAAAAAGCGAGGCAAAACTGCGGGAAGATTTTTGGGAAGAAGCAATTGAACTCGGACTACAGGCGTTTGCAAAGGAAAAACAATTCGATTCCTGTCAGAAGCTTATGAAGGAAATTCCCGCAGGAAGGTTATCAGCTGTCAATTTCAAGACGCTTACTGCAAGGCTCCATTTGCTGGAAGGACTAAATGATAAAGCTTCAGACTGCGCGGATGATGCGCTTGCACTCACGAATGATGCGACGACAGTATTCGAAATTCGGCGGCTTGCGCTACTGCTTTCTGAATTGAAACGTTTTGGAGACGCTCTCCCGCTTTGGCAGCGGATAGCCGTTCCAAACGCATTTTGTTCCGATACGATGAATCTTCTAAAATGTGCAGACCAGTTAAATAAGCATGGAATCATGCTCGATATTTTTGAAAAACTGCGACAAGCCGGAGCGAGTGATCGAAGTCTGCTATACAAGGAGCTTTCTCTCCTTGAGCAATATGACACCGATAAAGCGATAAAAATTCTTGACGAGGAAATTAGCCGTCGACCGGATGATAAGGAACTCAAACTCGGGCGCTCATGGATGGGACTGGCGCTTGGCAAGCCTGAATTGATAGATCGGGATCCTTCAAGCTTGCCGGAGCCCGATCAGGTGAATCCGCAAATGGCTCTCAAGGCTGTGCGGATTCTAAAGGCGATAGGCCAAGAATCGCTCGCAATCCAGTATGGATACGAGGTTCTTCGCGGTAATTTTGAAGACCCCGATGCGCATAAAGCATTTACAGCGATAATTTTAGAAGTACATGAAGAGGAACCAAAGTTAGAGAGTCCTGAATGTGTCAAGACGGGAGTCGTTGTGTCTTATGTTGAGCAGGGAAATTCCTTTATTCATCAGGTTATTATTGAGGACACACCAAATCCAGATTCAGAATTCCCTGAATGCGAACTCTCACCCAATAAAGAAATATGCAGAGCAATGATGGGGAAAAAAGTGGGAGAAACTTTCGTTCTTGCCCAAGGCATCCAGAATCGGATCGGTGAAATCACGAGAATCGAGAACAAATACGTTCATCGCTTTCAGGACTGTATCGGACAGTGGCAGATACGATTTCCAGAGTTGCTACAGGACATGCAACTTGTCAAACTACCGCAGAACACTGGCAAATCAGGCGAACTGGATCTAGATATAAGCACGATCTTAGAGTATATCGACTGCCGACATGAAGGCATGTTGAACCTTCAACAAATTTACAAGGAGAAGCCTCTCCCACTCCATCTTTTTGGCAAGAATTTTAATAAAAATGCATTTGAGTCACTTTGGCATCTGGCTAACTCGAAGGATGTATTCGTGAAATGTTGTTCTGATTCGAACGAAGAACACGATCAGGCTGCTAAAGCCCTTGAATCATGCGATACGGTTGTTTTAGATATGAGTGCGATTTCATCGCTGTTCCTGTTAGATAGGCCGGAAATACTGGAGGGCTGGTCAGTAGATATTGTGGTTTCCAGAAACACAGTAAATGAACTACTTCAGATGATTGTAAATGAAGAACTGGTTCGTGAAAAGGAAACAGGGGTATTGATAAAAACCGATTCTGGACACACCTTTCTAGAAAATACGGCTGAGCAAAAAGCGGATTATATCGACAAACTGCGTCGACTTGTTAGCACTATAGAGGGTAATTGCAAGGTCGAACCTTGCCAAGCACTTGCAAAACTAGATCAAAAGAGGGAGATACTCGTCGGAGCATTTGGACAGTACGGAGCAGAATCTATCCTGTTGGCTGCTACTATACCGAAAGCAGTGTTTTGGACCGATGACTTTGCCCAAGCAGGGTTAGTCAGAAGCGAACACGGTGTCTTGCGCGTGTGGACACAACTTGTCATTGCAAAGCTTGCTGAATCAGGCGTGGTCAGACCAGAGGTGTTTCTTGATGCAAGTGCAAAACTTTTCGGGTATGGGTATTACTTCACCGGGCAGAATGCAAACATTATCAGATATGCTGGAACCATCGCCGAGTGGAAGATAGACAGGTGGCCATTTTCACAAGCGCTTTCCACCTTTGCTGAAGAGGGTTTAGATTTAATGCAGGTGCTTCAGTTGGCAGGAGATTTCATCAGGCTGCTGTACCAAGAATCGCTTCTTCCCGAAAGCGAAAATGCTATCATGATTAAAATTCTTGAGAATATAGCAAAGAAAAAGGGAGGTGTTCAAGGTATTGGCTACCTTCTCGGAGCCCTCCCAGCAATCTTCGGTGTGAATGTTATTGGCCTTACTCGTGCAACTGAAACTATCAATTCATGGTTAAATGAAATCAGCAATAGGCCATTCAGATTATAAATTAGGAAATTATATGCTATCGTTGGCAAGCTAACTATTTCGGAAAAAGGATAATTTTCCAATACTAACCTAACCTATGGCAAACTCGGATCTGCTTGAGATAAAAAACCTTAACGTGTCTTTTCCCTCAGAAGGCGGGGAGCTTGAGGTCCTGGGGGACGTGAGCCTTAGTATAGGGGAGGGGAGAATAGTCGGGGTCGTAGGGGAAAGCGGCTGCGGGAAAACCCTGACCGCTCTTTCCGTGATGGGGCTTCTGCCTGCGCCGCCTGCCAGGGTGAACTCGGGGGAGGTCATATACAAGGGAGAGAATCTCCTTTCGCTCACCGAGCGGGAACTAAGGCACTACCGAGGGAGCAGGATCTCCATGATATTCCAGGAGCCGATGAGCTCCCTTAATCCCGTTTACACCGTGGGAGACCAGATAGGCGAGGTCATAAGGGTTCACGAGAACGTCTCGAGGAAAGAGGAGAAAAGAAGGGTGGTTGATCTGCTGGACACAGTCGGCATTCCCTCTCCCGCGGAGAGATACTCAAGCTACCCCCACGAAATGAGCGGGGGCATGTGCCAGAGGGTAATGATCGCTATGGCCCTTGCCTGCAGCCCCGAGCTGCTGATAGCTGATGAGCCCACGACCGCACTTGACGTGACCATCCAGGCGGGAATTCTCTCTCTTATAAAAAGCCTTCGGGACAGGCTGGGGATGGCGGTTATGCTTATATCCCATGACCTCGGGGTTATCTCGAACGTCGCCGACGATGTCTATGTTCTTTACGCGGGGAAGGTGGTAGAGTGGGGGAGCGTCGAGCAGCTTTTCTCAGCCCCCGCCCATCCCTACACGATAGGGCTTATAAACTCGATTCCCGGTCAGACGGAGGGCGAGGAGCTTCACTCGATTAAGGGTACGATTCCTTCTCCGGGCGAGTTCCCCGAGGGGTGCAGGTTCAACAACCGCTGTGAGTACGCGGAGGGAAAATGTTTTGAGGCGCAGCCGGATCTGTACAGTGTTTCGGATTCTCACGGTTCGGCCTGTTTCCGCTACGAGATGTTTTTGAAGAATGGTTCGGAATAATGCGCTTAACTGAGTGAAGATTCCACTGAGAGCTTGCGGGCTACTCGAGGAAAACCCGTTATGATTGCGGCTATTGCGTGGTCTTGGATAAACCGGGGGTTGCCGCTGGGATTCGCGGTGCGGCCGTTCATCATGTTCTCAAAAGGGGTTAAAGAAAATGAGAAAGGCATTGATAATTGTTTTGTGCTTGCTTCCCGCCGCACAAGGTTACGGCGATGACAATGGACCTAGGTATTTATCTCCGAAAGAAATTCAAGCAATCAAAACCAAGATTGAACACAAAGATGCGTTCGGGGGGCCTGTGTCGGTGGAAAAAGGCGCAAAGATTTATTCATTCCCACCTGATCCGTATTTGAAAGAAGAGCGGGGCGCTGATTTTCCAACTAACGCCGCGGCTAATATCTCTGTCGGGGTGTCTAACATTCGCAGTTGTGGGTGGTCGTGTGATTCCGTAAGCGATGTTCGCTTGAATAGCGGGTTGTTAAATGAAAAACTGTATCGCTTCAAAGGGCGGTTTGCGGAATGGAAATTCAGGTGCAATGATGGCCGGGACAGTTACGAAGTTAAGGAAGTTACGGGAATTGTTGGCCCCTTCACCGCGGCTAAGCTCCTTTCTGGGCCATTTATAGTCTGTAAAGACAAATGCCGGGACTTGAGCGAGAACGACCTATTTACCCAAGAAAGAGAAAACCCAGAACGGGAAGGTTGTTTTGATTGACCTTTACTTTTGGAGTTGGGAGCGGAACATCGAGGGCGGCAAGCGTCTTTGCTGAGTAATTGGTGTTATCTGTGGGCCTCTACATGAAATTTTACGCCTTCGTTTTTCTTTAAAGACGTCAGTAGGGATGAGATATTCTTAAGACTCGGATTCCCTTTCGGACCGAGCATGCGCATCAGGCTTTTCGGGTCTTTTTTCGTAAGGGTCCCAAGTTTTTGAAAACCGACCGTCGCGTTGACGTAGTCTATTAGCAGTTTCTTGGCTACGTCAATTTCATCACTGAGCATACATTCGATTGCTTCGGTCAGAAGGCCGACGCGGAACTCTGGATCTCTCCTCGCCCGTTCTCTATGTAATCTGGTCAGTTTTCCTTTGCCTTGTTAATATAATTCTGCTGATGTTCTTTTGTAGCCCCGCCTAACCCGGAATTCTCACCGTAGGGTATAGAAAAAGGCCGCTGTTTGTGTTATAATAAGTCATTACAGTAACTTAAAACACAAGGAGACAACGGCCTTATGAGTACACAGTGTACCACCAATCAACTTGAATTTCTACCCT
>JAJDUA010000011.1 GCA_022826905.1 Candidatus Dadabacteria bacterium | reverse complement strand
GCGACGAATACCGAAGGAAATTCTTTCCCCGGGATTGTGTCTGAAACTCCAGTCGGGCTACGCCCTCCTTCCGTTTCAGACACAATCCTCAGAGTATCATCTTGATTGACGCGCAAGTCTCAATTTGATTGACGCGGTAGATATAGTTTCTGCAATAATTCTTCTCGCTTGGGGAGCAGTGTCATGGATGGTTCTTCCATGGCACCAGATGGTAGCTAATCAATTTACCAACGAATCCGAAGTTGCCGAAACCATAGGGGCAAATGCCCCGAAACCGGGCATTTACTACCTGCCGTTCTCGCATGAGGATCATAAGGCGGGAAAAACTGCCGCCTTCGTAAGCACCCTCCCTCAGGGCTACCCTCCCTCTATGAAAAAGCAGCTTCTAATCCAGTTCGCCGGCGATCTCATAAGCGTTCTGATCGTTATCTATCTGCTCTCACAGACAGCCGGTCTAGGTTACTGGGGACGGGTAGGGTTTGTTGCCTTGATGGGAGCGGCTATAGGTTTTATAAGCCATTTTCCTTACTGGAACTGGTTTGGTTTTCCGATTCCCTACGTAGCGGTCATTGTTATTGACAGTTTTATTGCCTGGTTTCTGGCAGGGTTAATGATAGCAAGGCTGGTCGCAAGAAACACGAAAAAGGTGACCACCAACATAGGTATTATCGCTTAACCCGCGGAGACGTCCTCATCGAACCCCAAATCCTCAATGCTTGCCGGATCCGGGGTGGTCTACAAACTCGACTCTGCTGAAGTAAAGGAAATTCAGGCGGTCAGGTTCAAGCCCCTTTACGTACGGTTTGATCATGTTCTGCTGAACCGAGTTAAGATAGGGAACTATCGGAACGCCGGTTTCCGTAAGAATTCTCTGGGCACTGTTGTAAAGGTATGTTCTTTGCCTGCGGTCCAGAATCCCGGCTGCCTTCTCCACTAATCGATCGTACTCTGGGTCGCACCACCCGGTACGGTTATTCCCGCTTCCGCACTCAAAGAGATTCATGAAATTGTGAGGGTCAGGGAAATCCGCCTGCCATCCGGCTCTGAATACGGGCGGAGGATTCGTTCTGAGCGTGCTGAGATAGACGGTCCATTCCTGATTCACAAGCTTGACTTCAATGCCAAGATGCTCCTTCCACATGCTCTGGAACGCCTCGGCTAAAATTCTGTTGTTTCCCGTGTCCGGATAAAGAAAAGCAGTCTTCGGAAAGCCCTCCCCGCCCGGATAGCCGGCCATCTCAAGAAATTTCCTTGCTTTCTTCGCATCGAACGAAAGACCGATCCGGGGATTGTGGGCAAGCATGTCGATCGGTATCCATGAAGTTACGGGCACTCCAGCCCCTTGGAGAAGTCCCTTGAGGCTTTCCCTGTCTATAGAGCTTGCGAAAGCCTTTCTCACCAGATGATTGTCAAACGGAGCCTTCCTGGCGTTAAACCCTATGTAGTTGTTCCTGAAAACCACGCTCTGCCTAAAATCCGGAAGCTTCATAACCCTTGGAACTTCAAGCAGCGGAATCCCCTTGCTGTCGAGAAAATCGAGCTCTCCGCTTTCATAAAGAGCGAGAGTGGATACGGGATTCTCGTTCATTATCATCTTTACCTTCTTAGCGCTTTTGGGTTTCTCTCCCCAGTAGCCTCCGTACTCCTCAATAAGAACTTCCTTATGATGCTTCCATTCTTTTAATCTGTAAGGTCCCAGAGTTACCATGTTCGCGGCTTCAGTCCACCTGGTTCCGTATTTCTCAACAACATCTTTTCTCATCGGAAAAGTGGACATGAAAGTGACCAGACTCAGAAAATAGGCCCTCGGCTTTTCAAGAGTAACAATAAGAGTATGTTCATCCGGGGCTTTTATCCCGACTTTGTTAAAATCCTTTATTTCCCCCGAGTTAAACTTCCTGGCGTTTTTTATGTCAAAAAGAAAGTAGGCGTAACTTCCGGCGGTTTCAGGCCTAAGAATTCTTTTCCACGAATAAAGGAAATCGCCGGCTCGAAGTGGAACCCCGTCTGTCCAGAGGACTTTTTCCCGTATCTTAAAGGTATAGGTTCTTCCATCCTCGCTCACCCGCCAGCTTCGCGCGAGAGCGGGTACGGGCTCGTACTTTTCATCAAACGCCGCGAGACCGTCCATTATGTTCTCTATGATCGTAAAAGACGTGACGTCTGTAGCGAGAGACCAGTCAAGCGTGGGCGGCTCGGTACCGATATTTATGTTAAGAGTATCCTTGCGGGAAATATCTACGGAGTCCGGTGCCCTGTTTCCGGAACCGCAGGAGATAAAAAGCAGGGAGAAGAAAACGCAGAAAAAGACTCTCAATTGAAAATTACTGGCCTAAAACCTTGAACTCGCCGTCTCGCTCTATTCCTACAACCGGTTCGTAAACGGCATCTCCGTTAAGATCAAAATAGAAATCGCTTCCGTAAATGCTGTTCTCAAGCCTCACGTTCTCCATTGCGTCGCGAATCGCCTCCCGGTCGGTTGAGCCCGCGTCGGCTATGGCCTGGGCAATAATTCTGACAGCTTCGTAGGATCGCGCGGTAATGGAACTGGCCTCTTCATCCGTTTTCTTTTTGTACTCGCCACGAAACCTGCGATTCTCCGGCGTATCAATGGCGGAAAGCCAGACCGTAAAGGTAAGCGCACCTTTCCCCGCCCCCGCAACTTCTTTCTGCGCGTCTTTGAGTTCCTCCGTCGTGAGAAGAATTCCTATAAGGGGAGCTTCCAGTCCGTCAACCCCTTCGGCTTGAACCAGGATGTCCACGCGCTCTCTCCCCTGAGCCGACATGAAGATATAATCCGGTTCCTCGGCCGCTATCGCAGTCAACTTGCCAGTCAGGTCAGGCACCTCTCCGCTTGAATTCACCGTATAAGTCTGCTCGCTGACAATCGAGATGCTCGGGTGCTTTTCAATCTCCCGCTTCACCGCATCTCTAGCACTCACTGAAAAAGTGTCGTCCGAGTTTGTTATCGTAGCCACTTTAGTATAGCCAAGCTCCCGTATGGATTCTCCGATCCCGTGAGGAACCAGTCGCTCCACAGTAAGAGATGAACGGAAAAGAAACCTGCTTCGTTCGCTGAGTCCCATAGCGGCCGAGGTCGGGCTTAAGGAGACGGTCTCGTTTTTATCAATGATATCAATAATGTCTTCGGTCCTGCTTGAACTGAAGGGGCCAAGCACAGCTACCACTTCGTCCTGTTCAATAAGCTTTGTGTACGCTTCCCGCGCAGACTGCCTATTATTTCTGGAATCCTCAAAAATGAATCTGATTTTCCGGTCGCCAAGAAGTGGAGATTCGTGAATTTCCCCAAGGGCAAACTCCATGCTTTTTCTCATGGACTCACCTATCAGTTCCTGCGCGCCCGAAAGGGGAATAACAACCCCTACCGGAATCTCCTCGTCGCTATCCTCGCCGCAGGAAACAAGACCGAGGACCACAGTCGCGGCCACCACGGTAAAAAAGAAAAGCACAGTTATTTTTTTCAACGGGCGCATTAAAATAAACTCCTTTCTGATGATTATTCACTATCGGATAGGGCAACCAGAACGGAGTCCTTCTCGACCGTTTCCCCTTCCTTAACCCTTATTTCCTTTACGGTGCCCGAAGCGGAAGCTTTAAGTTCGCTTTCCATCTTCATGGCTTCAACCACTATGACGCTGTCTCCCACCTCGACGCTGTCTCCCTGCTTCTTAAGAATCTTCACTACTCTGCTATGCATCGGCGCCGTTATGTTAAGACTTCCCGCGCCTTCTGCCTGAGAAGCGTCCCTTCCGGAGACGGCCTCTATCTCATAGAGGTCACCCTCGTGGAAAACCTGTATTTTCTTTCCTTCCCTGAATACCCCTACGGTGATGCTCCGGTTGCCAACCAGAATCGAATAGGTGCTTTCGTCTATGCGCAGAAATTCTATTTCCTTCTGCTCATCGTCTATACTGAAAAGGCTCAGTTCTTCCTTCTCTTCGAAACCTATCTTGTAGGTTTTATTTCCCAGTTTGAAAGTATAGGTCATAACAGCGGATTCCCGGATACGCCGACCCTTCTGGCAAAAAGCTTCCAGCCTGAAGAAGCAGCGGCTTTCCCCTGCACAATTTGGTTTGAGCCGCCGTTCATGGCGACGGCGGCAGCCATGAGTATAACTTCAGGATCGGATTCCTCGGGCACCAAGGTTTCCGGATGTCTTTCTATAAAACCCGTGTCAATCTGCGCCTTGCGGAACTCCGGGTCCCGCATCATCCTGATCAAAAAACCAAGGTTGGTTCTCACTCCCAGAACCACGTATTCCCTCAAGGCGGAAAGCATCCTGTCTACCGCATCCTCCCGGGAATTTCCCCAGACAACAAGCTTTGAGAGCATCGGGTCGTAAAAAGACGTTATCTCGCAGCCGCTGTAAACAGAGGAATCATCCCTCACTCCCGGACCGCTGGGAGCGCGCACGTAGTGAAGGGTTCCCGGCGAGGGAAGAAAATTGGTGGCGGGATCCTCAGCGTAAACCCTGCATTCAAGAGCATGACCCTGCATTTTTACGGCAGACTGCTTGAAAGGAAGTTTTTCTCCCGAAGCTATCCTTATCATCCATTTCACTATATCAATTCCTGTGATCATTTCCGTGACCGGATGCTCTACCTGCACCCTGGTGTTCATCTCCAGAAAATAAAAATTCTCCTCCTGATCCATTATGAACTCGACCGTGCCGGCCCCGTAATAGTCAACCGCTTTTGCTATGCGAAGTGCGACTTCGCACATGTTTTTTCTCGTCTTCTGGCTTATGAATCCCGAGGGAGCTTCCTCTATCACCTTCTGGTGGCGTCTCTGTATTGAGCATTCGCGCTCGAACAGGTGCAGCAGGTTCCCGTGCTTGTCTCCGAGAACCTGTACCTCGACATGTCTTGGTTTCTGAATGAATTTTTCTATGAATACGGAATCGTCTCCAAAAGAGGAAAATGCCTCGCTTCTGGCCATACGAAGGGACGATTCGAATTCTTCCTTGGAATTAACGAGTCTCATTCCCTTTCCGCCCCCGCCCGCAGAAGCCTTTATCATCACCGGGTAGCCGATTTTCTTCGCCACCCTAGAGGCTTCAACATCTGATACTGCCCCCTCAGATCCGGGAACAAGGGGTAAATTCGCTTCTCTGGCTATCTTCCTCGCGGTTACTTTATCTCCCATAAGCCTTATCGCTTCCGCAGAAGGTCCTATGAAAACCACACCCTCTTTCTCGCACAGTTCGGCAAAGGAATCGTTTTCGGAAAGAAATCCAAACCCCGGGTGTATGGCTTCGGCCTCGGATTTCTTAGCAGCCGCGATTATTTTTTCCCCGACTAGGTAGCTCTCAGAAGGCTTCGACGGCCCTATATGGTAGGCTTCGTCCGCGAGCATGACATGAAGAGCGTCCCTGTCAGCATCCGAATAAACCGCCACGGTGGCGATCCCAAGCTCCCGACAAGCCCTGATAATTCTTACCGCTATCTCTCCCCTGTTTGCTATCAGTATTTTTTTGAACATTTTCTCACCTAGTCGCTCAGAGGGGAATGTTTCCGTGCTTTTTCGGCGGAAGAGTCTGTCTTTTTCCGTTCAGCATCCCAAGCGCCGCTATCACTCTCGGTCTAGTGTCCTCGGGTTTTATTACCTCGTCTATGTAACCCAAGCTCGCAGCACGGTAAGGATTCGCAAAATTTTTCTTGTACTCCTCAATGAGCCTGATTCTCTCTGTGTCCGGATCGTCCGCAGCGGCTATTTCCCCTCGGGAAATTATGTTCACGGCCCCATCAGGTCCCATCACCGCAATCTCCGCCGTGGGATAGGCAAGGTTCACGTCTCCCCTTATATGTTTTGAGGACATAACGTCGTAAGCACCTCCATAGGCTTTTCTGGTTATCACGGTAATTCTCGGAACTGTTGCCTCGCAGTAGGCGTAAAGAAGTTTTGCACCGTGCCTTATGATTCCTCCCCACTCCTGCGAGGTTCCCGGGAGAAAACCCGGCACATCGACAAATGTAAGAAGAGGTATATTGAAAGCGTCGCAGAACCTTACAAATCTGGCAGCTTTAACCGAAGCATCTATGTCAAGACATCCCGCAAGTACCTTGGGCTGGTTTCCAACCACGCCGACCGGCTGCCCGTTCATTCTCGCAAACCCTATCACTATGTTCTTTGCATAGTGTTCCTGCACCTCGAAGAAATACGAATGATCAACTATGGGACGAACCACATCCAGTATGTCATAAGGCTTGTTGGGGTTATCGGGAATAAGACCGCGAAGGCTCGTCTCTTTTCTGTCCGCGGGGTCATCGCAGGGAATCACCGGCGGATCCTCCATGTTGTTTGAGGGGAGAAAACCGAGGAGTTCCTTTATTATCTCTATTGAGTCGTCGTCATCCTCCGAGGCGAAATGTGCGACGCCACTTACGGAATTGTGAACCATGGCGCCGCCGAGTTCTTCTGAGGACACCTCTTCATGGGTAACGGTCTTGATCACGTCGGGACCCGTAACGAACATGTAGCTTGTGTTTTTCGACATGATCGTGAAATCGTTCATTACCGGGGAGTATACCGCTCCCCCGGCGCACGGACCCATGATCGCGGATATTTGAGGTATGACCCCCGAGGAAATCACATTTCGAAGAAATATCTCTCCGTACGCTCCGAGGCTCTTTACCCCTTCCTGAATTCTCGCCCCGCCGGAATCGTTAAGCCCAATGATCGGCGCCCCGGTTGAAAGCGCCAGATCCATTATCTTGCATATCTTCTTTCCCTGTTCAAGACCCAGAGAACCGCCGAAAACCGTAAAGTCCTGAGCGTAGACAAACACTTGGCGTCCCTCAATCTTTCCGTAGCCCGTAACCACGCCGTCGCCGAGGATTCTCCTCTTCTCCATTCCGAAATCCGTGCAACCGTGCAGGACAAACTTGTCAAGCTCGACGAAAGTATCCCTGTCAAGAAGTTCGACTATTCGTTCGCGGGCCGTGTGCTTACCGGAATCATGCTGTCTTTTGATTCTGGCTTCGCCACCGCCTAGGTTCGCCTCTTTTTCCTTATCTTCAAGAATTCTGATTTTTTCTTTCATCGGATGTACTCCAGACCCACTTACAGTTAAAAACGGATCAGTGAATCATAACACGCAGAGGCGCTGTTTCAAGGTTCTGAGACGCAAAGAGCCTTGAACAGAGCATGGACCCGGACGCGCAGACTCTCCACGTCAGAAGAGTTTTTTATCAGAAAATCGGCCTGAGAAGCCTTTTCAGCTTCGGACATCTGGGAGTCCATGCGGCGGCGGATTTCCCCAGACGACATGCCGTCACGGGCCGCCACTCTGCGTTCCCTCAGTTCATCGGGACATGTAACTACCACCAGACCGTCAATCAAGTCATCAAGACCACCGCTTCCGCGATCTATAAGCGACGCCTCAACAAACACAATCGGTTTACCTTCACCGCTTCGGGCGGATATTTTCTCCTTTATCCGCTCAAGAATCCTCGGATGGGTTATCCCGTTAAGACGCTTGCGGTCCCGCTCGTCTGCAAACACTATTTCGGCAAGGGTGCCGCGGTCAAGCGTCCCGTCCGTGCGGAGAACCTCCCGGCCGAAACAGTTGACGATTTCCGAAAGCGCGGGCTCCCCCGGCCGTACGATTTCTCTCGCCACCTCGTCGGCATCCACGGTGAATGCCCCTAGCTCACGCAGCATTCCCGCCACAGTCGATTTTCCCGAACCTATATTTCCTGTAAGTCCGTATATTTTCATTTTCAGACAAGTTTGGAACTTATAAAGTCAATTGCCCTTGCAAGGCGTAGCGCCACGGTGTCTTTGCCCAGTATCTCAACAACATCAAAGATCCCGGGACTCTTCGTAGACCCGGTAAGCGCAACCCTGGTGGGCTGAGCTATTTTCCCGAGCCCAAGGCCAGTTCGCTGCATCACGCGCTCGAAACCTTCGTGAATATTATCATGGGAAAAATCCTCTATATGGGAAAGTTCCTCGGCCAGAAGCATGAAAATCTCGCCGTTTCGCTCCACTAGAAACTTCTCCGCCGCCTTTTCGTCGTACTCAAAATCGTCGGTGAAAAAATAAAGGGAATGATCCACTATTGCGTTAAGAGTTTCTGAGCGCTCGCGCATCTGTGCGACTATTTTACAAAGCTGTTCGGAAGGCGGCTGGGGAAGTCCCTTTTGCATAATAAGAGGAACTATTTTCTCTGATATGCTCTCCTCGGTGAGGTCTCTTAAGTATTTTCCGTTAAGCCAGAGGAATTTCTGAGGGTCAAACACCGAGGGAGATTTTCCGATGCCTTTCAGGCTGAATTTTTCAACAAGCTCCTGCGTTGTAAAGATTTCCTGATCCCCAAAAGACCAACCCAGCCTAACCAGATAATTAAGCACCGCTTCCGGAAGATATCCGCGCAGCCGGTACTCCGTAACGGATTCCGCCCCGTGGCGCTTTGAGAGTTTTTTTCCATCTGCGCCGAGTATCATAGGAACATGGGCGAGCTCTGGCTTTGAGAAACCGAGCGCCTCGGCTATCAGTATCTGCCTCGGGGCGTTTATTATGTGGTCATCACCCCTTATGACGTGAGATATATCCATCTGCGCGTCATCAACCGCCGCGGCGAAGTTGTAGGTCGGAAATCCGTCGGCTTTCAGTATGACAAAGTCTTCTATTTCGGAAGAGTCAAAAACTATCCCGCCACGGACTAGGTCCTCGACAGAAATCTTTTCTCCAGGGGGCACGGAAAGCCTCACGGCGTAAGGTTTTCCAGGAGCCGCGCCGAGCTGCGACCACTCTCTTCTGTATCTGAATACCTCTCCTTTCTCCCTGGCCTTCTCCCTTCTCCGCCCAAGCTCCTCGGCAGTAACGTAGCATCTGTACGCCTTGTCCTCGTCAATGAGCCGCTCGGCAAGTCGACCGTAATCGGCAACCCGCTCTGATTGCCGGACGATTTCTCCCTGCCACTCAAGCCCGAGCCACTTAAGCGATTCGACAATCTGCAGCTCGAATTGCTCCTCGGAGCGCGCGCGGTCGGTATCCTCGATTCTGAGCAGGAAATCTCCACCGAGACTCGCGGAAAAAAGCCAGTTGAAAATGGCGGTGCGGGCTGCCCCCACATGAAGAGCGCCGGTGGGGCTGGGAGCGAATCTTGTTACGATTTTCACGGATACTATTTTACACGCCGAAGGGACAAAAAAAGAAATGTCACCGAAGGACTTGGGGATCCTTCCCCGTGGATTGTATAATAATTACTATGAGAATATGTTCGCTTCTTCCCAGTTCAACCGAGATAGTCTTTGCTCTCGGACTTGAGAAGGATCTAGTCGCAGTAACCCACGAATGCGATTATCCGCCCCAAGCACGCAGCAAACCCGTGGTCGTAAACAGTATCCTCAAAGGAAAGGCGAAGCTCTCAAGCGCGCACATAGACGAATTTGTAAGCCGAAGCCGTTCCGAAGGGAAAAGCGTCTACCTGATCGACTCGGAGCGCCTTATGGAGATAAAACCGGATCTTATCATAACCCAAGGACTTTGCGACGTCTGCGCCGTATCCGAAAACGAGGTAACGGAGGTCTGCGAGATCCTTGAGAACAGGCCCGAAATACTGTCTCTCGAGCCCTCCACCGTCAGCGAGATAATGGATTCCGTGCTGCTTCTGGGAGAAGTCACGGGGACCAAGCAAAGGGCTTCGCAACTCGTAGATAGTCTTCGCAAAAGAATCGAGAGCGTCGAGAAAAAGCTCTCGGGAGAAAGATACCGGCCAGGGGTTTTCTGCCTTGAGTGGCTCGACCCTCCTTACGCCGCCGGGCACTGGGTGCCAGAAATGGTAAAGATCGCGGGAGGAGAACCGCTAATCTCAAGGGCGGGAAGACCTTCGTTTAAAACAACCTGGGATGAGATACTCGAGTTGTCGCCTGACTACCTGATCCTGATGCCTTGCGGGTTCGATATAGAGAAAACGCTTGACAGGATAGAGGATGTGACAAGCGAGGTAAGGCAATGGCATGCGTTGCGTGCGGTAAAAAAAGGTCACTGCTACATAGTAGACGCCAATTCCTATTTCAGCAGATCGTCACCCAGGATAGTTGACGGAATCGAACTGCTGGCAGGAATAATCCACTCCGACCTATTCACGCAACGACCGAAGGCTAACTCAGTTCTAAACGTGAAAAATCATTTCTACTTGCAGACTTTTCTCGGTTAAGACTTCGGAACTGGAAAGGTTCCGCTTCATCTGAGGCAGAATCGGAATGGAGTGTAACCCACGCACATATATTCACGTAAGAATCGAAGACCAACTCGGCTCTAGACGTGAAAAATCATTTCCACCTGCAGGCTTTTCTCGGTTATTGCGGGGCCTGAAAGGGATCCACTTCTCCTGAGGGAGCTGAGGGAGCTGCAGGAGCTGCAGCACTCGCCTCCTGAGGCGCCGCCTGGGCGGACTGAAAAGGATCCGCATCGCTCTGGGGCTCCTGGGGTTCAGGTGGAGCGGGCGGTTCGGCAGCCTGTTGCCCCCCTCCTCCTTCGTTTAACATAAGGACTATCCCTATGATAAGAATTACGATAGCTAACAGCACTAACTCATTGCCTTGTATTGTCATGAGACTATCTATCCTCCTGATACTCTTTATACTACTATGCCAGGACCACGAACCGGAAGTCCGCAAGAACCTTAATCGTACTTTTAATGATACTGATTCATGAAACAATATGTCAAGCATCTTTTCAACACCTCAAACAGCATATGAGACACTTGAACAGGATGCGGAACTGCAGATAGCACTCTCGCAAATCCTCTACGGTTGCGTACCGCACGCAACGGAAGAGGAATGTTTGATGATTTTCAAGGAAAGCCCGGAAAAAATCGCCATGCTTGCCGATATCTGGAAAATATCAACTCGGTTTTTCACGGTCCAAAAAGAGGAATTTCCCTCGGTCGCCATGGAAATAAGAATAGCGACGGGGAAAAATCTACGGCTTAAATACGAGTACTTCTTCCTCACCGAGTCCTCGGAGGAAACTTTTTTTCTATCCACCCTACTAAAATTAGGAAAATACTCCCTTATTTTTCTCTGCGACGAGACGCACCAATCGGTCACAGTGGAGATGACCGAAGCCGAGATAGAACCGCTGAGCGAGGCCGTTTCTTCAATTGACGAGTGTTTGACAAAGCCAAGGCTTTAAATTACCATTGCGCTAACCGCTTCGGAGAGACTCCAAGTTTGAAGTACGTAAAAATCATAGGAACCGGTTCTTCGGTTCCCGACGTCATACTTTCCAATTCCGATCTGGAAAAGATGGTAGAAACCTCTGACGAGTGGATTACGTCCAGAACAGGAATAAAAGAACGCAGAATCGCGGATGAGGATACCGCTTCTTCCGATATCGCTTATGAAGCTGCCGAAAAAGCCCTGAAGGCGGCAAGCGTAAACCCAAGCGATCTTGACGTAATCATAGTCGGAACCATCACCCCCGATTTCCTTTTTCCTTCAACAGGCTGCGTACTACAGAGTCTCCTGGGAGCAAAAAACGCCTATGCTTTTGATCTTATGGCCGGCTGTTCCGGGTTTCTTTACACGCTTCACGTAGCCGAGGGAATAATAAAATCGGGTGGCGCGGAGAAAATTCTCGTGATAGGGGTTGATACCCTCTCGAAGGTCACCGACTTCGAGGATCGTTCAACCTGCATACTTTTTGGCGACGGGGCAGGTGCCGCGGTTCTCACCGCATCTTCCGAGCCGGGAATTCTCTCATCCATTCTCAGTTCGGACGGAAACGACTGGGACCTTCTCTATGTTCCTGCGGGAGGATCGAGAACGCCAATTGACGAGGAAGTGCTTAAGAGCAGGGAGCAATACATAAAGATGAAGGGAAACGATGTCTTCAAAGTCGCGGTCAAGAGCATAGAGTCGGCAACCATAAACGCCATTAAGGAAGCCGACCTTGCGCCCGAAGATATTGATCTTTTCGTTCCTCATCAAGCAAACCAAAGAATTTTGGAAGCAGTAAGAAAGAGGCTGAATTTCCCGGAAGAAAAAGTGTTTGTAAACCTAGACAGGTATGGAAACACCTCAGGGGCTTCAGTTCCGCTGGCACTCGACGAGGCGATTCGCCAAGGAAGGGTAAAAGAAGGAGATCTGGTGCTGTTCGCTGCTTTCGGAGCCGGTTTTACCTGGGGAGCTTCAGTGGTAAGACTCTGAAGACCTTCGCCGACTCCACACCCTGTTTACCCAAAACGTAACTTTTTCTCTTCACGGAAAAACGCAGAACATGACTCTTTCCTCAATCCCAGAGCTTGCAAACATCGTCCTGCCGGCGTTTCTTGTAATCGCCGCGGGTTTTCTCTTCAGCAGAACGAAAAAAATAGACATATCCTCGATCAATGATCTTGTGGTCTACGTGACCACGCCGTGTTTGATAATCTCGTCTCTCTCAGATTTCACGATGAACCCGTCTGTGACGGCAAAGCTGTTTCTCTCGATATCGGCAGTCATTTTCTCTACCATAATAATCGGCGGGACGCTTACGAAAGCGTTTCGGCTTGACTCGAGGATATATCTGCCTCCCGTGGTTTTTGCGAACACGGGAAACCTGGGACTTCCTCTTTGTCTTTTCGCGTTCGGACAGTATGGGTTCAACATCGCGATACTCTGTGTCGTTTCAACCATGCTGCTTCACTATACGGTGGGAATCCTGATTCTCGGGTCCGGAAAGAATCATCTGCGCGAGATATTCAGGCTTCCCCTGATATACGCCACCGTAGCCGGAATAATCATAAACTCGGTCGGCTTTCAGATCCCGGTAGTTATCGAAAGGCCCGTAGCCCTTCTCGGGGATATCACCATACCCGCAATGCTCTTCTCGCTAGGATACAAACTCTCTGAAATGAAGATCTCCAGGCTTTGGCTTTCTTTTTTCTTCGGCTCCGCCAGAATATTTCTCGGTGTAATCCTCGGAGTGCTGTTCGTGAACCTGTTCGGCCTCAAGGGAGTGGAGGCGAAAGTGGTTATCTTGGAATGCACAATGCCTCCCGCGGTTTTTAACTTCGTGCTCGCGGAGAAATACGGCAGGGACTCCGAGACGGTCGCGTCAATAATAGTGGCTGGAACGGCAGTTTCCCTTCTGGTTCTTCCGTTCGTTATTTCGCATCTGGTAAACCAGTGAGGATCAGCGGGTTATATCTCTGAGGGTAAGCCCCTCATCCCTAAGGTAAGGCATAAGGCCTTTTTTGGTGATCGTTCTCAGTGCGCGGGCAGAAATCCTTATCCTCACGTACCTATCTAACTCGGGAACGTAGATTCTCTTCCAGTGCAGGTTCGGATTCTGGCGTCTTTTAACGTGGTTGTTCGCGTGGGAGACGTTGTTTCCGAAAAGGGGTTTTTTTCCTGTTATAGCGCAACGGCGGGCCATCGTGATTTCCTCTGACTACTTGGTCTCCTTAAAAACAACGTGCTTTCTTATCACCGGGTCGTACTTTTTCAATTCAAGACGGTCTGGAGTATTCATCTTGTTTTTCTTCGTGTAGTAGATGTAAGGACTCTCGGTGCTCTTCATCTTGACAAGTACTCTGTTTAACGACTTTCCCATTGCAACCCCCGAAAAAGTGAATGGTTATTATCCACGAAAAAAAACTGTTTTCAAGAAAAATTTTAAATTTCTTTGGGGATCAGTGATCGCAGCAGTATTTCCTGCAAAGCCTGAAATTGCGCAGGTGGCCGGAAATCATGATAAAAGCGCCGATAAAAGTAAAGACGTATTCTTGGTAGCCCGTAGCCGCAAACGCTCCTACCAGAAGGAAACCCAGTCCCAAGATTCCCAGCATCATCACGTTGAAATCCCTGTGGCGTTTGCAGCCGAGAAATATGGCGACTACGCTTGCGGGAATGACCAGAAAGAGCAACAACTCATGAAAAAACTCTTCAAATATAAATGTCGAACCCAGGACCGGAAACAGTATGAGCGCCACCGGCGTCAGAAGACAATGGACGACGCAGATACCCGCAAGGGATATCGAGGTGTAATCGGTGAGCCTCTGAATTCTTAGCGGGTTCATCGTATTGTTAAGCTGCTTCTGCGCACTTCTCGCACTGACCGAAAAGCTGTACAAAATGATCCCTCACTATGAACCCCTGCTTTTCAACCGAAGCGTAATCAAAGTTCTCCACCGGACACTCGGGAAAATCGAAAACCCCCTTGCAGTCAACACACACCATGTGATGAACGTGATCACCTTGGGAGAACGCGTAACCGCGACCGCCGTCGGGAAAATGAAGACGCTTCACGATGCCCAAGTCCTCGAACATTTCAAGGGTTCTGTAGATGGTGGCAAGCCCCGTGGTGCCGAGTATACCCTTCACCCCGTCGTGTATTTCGCCGACCGAAAGCGATTTTCCGCTTGTGTGAAGAACATGAACGACAGCTAGGCGCTGCACAGTGGATTTGAGCCCCTTTTCCCGCAGAATCTCTCTGGCATACGATTCCTGAGTACATTCAAAATCTTTCTTCATGAGAATTGTTAAATGAGAATGATTTTCAATTAGCTCTTATTGTAATCAGTTATTGTGAGCCGTCAAGGGCAAAAACCCAAATTGAAAAGACATGGGTGGAAGGCAAAAAAGGCGTTTCTCGAGGCTAATTCCCAGCAATCACTTGGCTATAATACCACCGTCTATTGAAAGCATTGAGCCCGTGTTGAACATGATCTTATCATCGCAGAGAAACAGAACCGCTTCAGCTATTTCGTACGGGTCGGCCAGCCGTCCCATGGGGTGAAGCGACTCCATAAAAGCCTGGGCCGCTTCGGCATCTTCGGCTCTCTCAAGATAGGAATCGAACATTGGCGTCCAAACCCCGCCGGGACAGACAGCGTTTATCCTAAGCCCCTTGTCCGCGTACTCAAGGGCCATGCTTCTTGTTAACTGAACAAGGGCCCCCTTGGATGCCGAGTAGGCCGAAAGTCCCGCGAAACCCTTTAACCCGATAACAGAAGAATTATTGACGATAAAACCTCTCCCCGCAGAAATCATGTGAGGAATCGCGTATTTGCACATCATGAACGCTCCCTTCACATTTATGTCGAAAATCTGCTGGAACCTTTCGGTCTCGACTTCATGAAGGGGGCAGGAAAAAATGATGCCGGCATTGTTAAAAAGAATGTCGATCTTTCCGTGCTCGCCAAAAGCGGTCTCCACGGTGGCCGCGCAGTCGCTCTCGACTGAAACGTCACAGACCTTGTACTCTATAGAAAGTCCTTCTTCCTCCGCCCTGCCGCATAGCTCTTTTAGCTTCTCTTCCCTTCTTCCGGCAATCAGAACCCTGGCTCCGTTTCGCGCCAGCAAAAGTGCCGTCGCTTCACCGATTCCCGTTCCTCCACCGGTAATGATCGCCGAGCGTCCTTTAAATCTCATCGTAAACTTCGCAGAAACATACTTTCTTACAGGTCAGAAACTTACTGGAAAACCGCAAGCAGCACTCCTGCCGCTACGGCCGAACCCACAACCCCTGCCACGTTCGGACCCATAGCGTGCATCAGAAGCACATTCTGAGGATCTTCCCTGGCCCCCATATCCTGCGAGACGCGGGCGGCCATCGGAACCGCCGAAACCCCTGCCGAACCAATCAGGGGATTTACCTTGGTTTCTGAGAAAACATTCATAAGCTTGGCCATTAACACCCCGGAGGCCGTGCCTATGCAGAAGGCCACAATCCCCAGAAGAAGTATGCCGAGAGTCTCAAGGGAGAGAAATTCCGAGGCCAAAAGCTGCGAGCCGACTCCGAGGCCGAGGAATATCGTAACGATGTTGATAAGCGCGTTTCTCGTCGTATCCGAGAGCCGGTCGACCACTCCGCACTCCCTCATCAGGTTACCGAAAGCGAAAAAACCTATTAGAGGCGCCGCAGACGGAAGAAAAAGAAGGCAGAGGGTAAGGGCAATCAACGGAAACATTATTCTTTCTCTCTTCGCCACCGGACGAAGCTGGCTCATCCTTATTTTTCTCTCTTCAGGGGAAGTGAGAGCTTTCATTATCGGGGGCTGGATTATCGGCACGAGAGCCATGTAGGAATACGCGGCGACCGAGACCGCACCGAGAAGCCTCGGGGAGAGCTGCGAAGAAATGTAAATAGAGGTCGGTCCGTCCGCTGACCCTATTATTCCTATCGACGCCGCGTCTTTTAGGGAAAAATCGATCCCGGGCACGTACTGGGCAAGCACGAGCGCGCCGAGCAATGTCGAGAAAATGCCGAACTGCGCAGCGCCTCCCAGAAGAACCGTCTTAGGGTTGGCCAGAAGCGGGCCGAAATCGGTAAGCGCCCCCACTCCCATGAATATCAGAAGGGGGAAGATACCGGTCTTTATGCCGACATCGTACACGTAGTAAAGTACCCCGCCGGGGTCGTTTATCCCCGCAAGGGGAATGTTGGCCAATATGCACCCGAAAGCTATCGTAACCAGAAGAAGAGGTTCGAATTTCTTCGCAATCCCCAGGTAGAGAAGAAGGAATCCTACCAGAATCATCAAAAACATCCCGAATCCGTTAACCCAAGAAATTGCGTTGCCCGCAATAAACCCGTAGATGCCGGTACTGGTAGCAACGTTTTTCAAAAGCTGGGAAAAAGATGCAAGTTCCTTGGATTGCTCCACGACGGCCGTCGCGTCGCTTACCGTTTCCCCGAGACAGTCGGGTGCCCCGGTGAACATTCCCAGGGAAAACGCAAGGATTACGAAAACAAGTATGAATTTTTTCATGCGCTCAAGAGGGAAGAATGGTGAGGATAAGCTGACCCGTTTCTACTACCTGTCCCTGTTCGACCTCTATGGACACCACTTCCCCGTCGCACGGAGAGGCAACCGGAGTTTCCATCTTCATGGCTTCAAGCATGATCAGCGTCTGATTTTCCTTTATCTTTTCCCCCACGCCGACCAGCACCCTGTACACATTGCCGGGCACGCTCGCCGTAACGGCCACAACATCGGGAGAATCTTCATCCATCGCAGAGGATGTCTTAGGCGCGGAAGCTTCCGTTACCGAGGCAACCTCCGAAGTTCCTTCCTTTACGGTTACGTTATAGTTTCTCCCGTCAACCGTAATGACGAAGTTTTCCCCGGTACCGGACACCTTCGACGCTACGCTCGTACCGAGACCGCGTCCCTGCTGAGGCTGCTCTTCAGGCTTGTCTTTTCTTACGTTGACGCTGAAATTCCCCTTGAGAAAGTCAAGGCCCTTGTTTCCGCCCTGGGTCTGAAGCGCCCCGACTATGAATATGTTTTCCTCGGTGACGGGAAGGCCTTCTTTTTCGAGAATCTCGGTTGCCTTCGGAATGCCGGGCTCAAGTATGTCGAGCGGGTCGCCATCAAAGCGGGGCTTGCCCATCTGCTCTTCCGCTATCGCCACGACCTCGGGGTCGGGCTCGACGGGCGTGCGTCCGAAATAGCCGAGCACCATGTTCCCGTAACCGTCAGTGATCTTCTTCCAAGTTCCCTGGGTGACGTTGGCGTAGGCCTGCTGGAAATAGAACTGGGAAACCGGGGTAACTGATGTTCCGAATCCTCCCTTCGCGACGCATTCGCTCATAGCCTCGATAACCTGCGGGTAAAGATCGAGGGTGCCCGTGTCTCTCATCATCATGGTGTTTGCGGTAAGCGCTCCGCCGGGCATCGGAGAGAGAAGAACCTCCGAAGAAACCCGTAGAGCTTCGGGAGGGAAGTAATAGCCGGACATGCATTCCCTGAACACGGAATTTGCCTCGAGAACCTTGTTTATGTCCACATCCAACGTGTATTCCGTCCCCTTAAGGGCATTCCACATGGATATAAGGTCGGGCTGGGAAGTTCCCCCGGAAACGGGGGCTCTGGCGACGCAGATTCCGTCGCACCCGCCGTTTATGGCGGCCATGTACTGATTGACTCCCTGAGCGGCCGTCTCATGGGTGTGCACCCAGAGAATGACGTTCTCTCCGACGAGCTTTCTTGCGGCCTTGACGGTCTCGTAAATCTTTTTGGGATTCGAGGTTCCGGAAGCGTCCTTGAAGCATATGGAATCGTAGGGAAGCCCCGAATCAAGTATTTTCCTCAGCCTGTCTATATAGAAATTCACGTCGTGGGCGCCTTCGCAGCCTGGAGGAAGCTCCATGAGCGTTACCACGGCCTGGTGGTGCAGTCCCGCATTTCTTATGCACTGACCCGAGTACTCAAGGTTTCTTACGTCGTTTAAGGCGTCGAAGTTTCTTATGTGAGTTATGCCATGTTTTTTGAACATCCTGGCGTGGAGATCTATCATGTCCTTGGGCTGCTGGGACAGGGCAACAACATTGATCCCCCTTGCAAGGGTCTGCAGGTTAGCATCTGGTCCCGCTGCCTCCCGGAAGCGGTCCATCATATCAAAAGCGGACTCCCCACAGTAAAGAAACAGGCTCTGGAATCTGGCTCCCCCGCCAGCCTCAAAATGGGTTATTCCGGCTTCCCTAGCAGCTTCGACCGCCGGGATAAAGTCTTCTGTAAGCACCCTCGCGCCGAAAACGGACTGGAACCCGTCGCGAAAGGATGTATCCTGAAATAAGATTTTCTTCATGACAAGACCTTGGGGTTTTCAAGATCAGCCATCGCCGGCATGCTTCGCCCTGTAGGCCGCAACCGCCGCAGCTATGACCGGAATGATATCCTTTCTGGATTTCGTGGACGCCTCAGTATCCGAAGGCGCACGCACGTCGCTGTCTTTAAAAAGCTTCGCAGATAGCATCACGCTCAGCATCAAAACAAGTAAGAAAACATATACTATGGCCATACCGATGACCATGAGTTTTACACCTTCAAGGATCATAGTGGACGAAGAATCTCAAAAACCGTTTGAATTTGATGGGTATCAATTATTTACAACAACTTGTTTATTGTCAATCCGTGGCGAGACCCCGAGTGTCGTGCCAGCACCGCAGATCTCTAAGGTTCCCTGTTTTTTCTTGACCTTCAAATCCTTACGTGTTATTCTGACCCCCCACTATGAAAAGGACTTATCAACCGCACGTAAAAAAGAGGCTCAGAACACACGGCTTCCGCGCCAGGCTGAGCACAAGGGGAGGCAGGAGCATACTCAGGAGAAGAACTGCCAAGGGAAGATACGTTCTCACGGTTGGGAGATGGAAAAAGTAGCGTTTGAGTCCGACAGCTCGTTTCCCGCAAAATTCAAGATAAAAACATCCCGCGACTTTCGCAACATATTCTTAGAAGGCACTAAGACCCACTCGGAAAACTTCATACTCTATGCAAAGCCCAACTCTCTTGGGTTTCCCCGCTTGGGAGTGTCCGTGGGCAAAAAAGCGTCGGCAAGTTCCGTCAGAAGAAACAAAATGAAAAGGGTGCTGAGGGAAGTTTTCAGGAGAAATAAGCCCGCGTTTTTCTCAAACGACGTGGTATTCGTAATAAAGAACGACGTATCGGGTAAGAAGTTTTCGGAACTTTATCTGGAAATAAAAAAACTCGCAGGCCGCACCAAATGAGAGAAAACCCCGCAGTCAGATCCCTTGTTTTTCTGGTAAGGGTCTACCAAAGAACCATTTCTCCCCTGCTTCCCCAAACCTGCAGGTTCTACCCCAGTTGCTCTGCGTATTCAATTGAAGCCCTCAGGGAACATGGAGCTTTCAAAGGAATCTGGATGACTTTCAGAAGGATATTGCGATGTCATCCGCTAAGCGCGGGAGGCTATGACCCCATAAGGAAAAAAAGCGATAAGCGGGCGAAGGAGTGAATAAAAACCCTCTGTTCGTATTAAAACTTATCGTGTATCATTGCTCCCATGAATTTTTACTCTTTGGTTTCCTGCTACATGCCAGAACTAAGCACAGAAAACGGGAGCAGTCTCGCAGGTGTCTCGCAGAAATCACGATAGCGCCCCAAATCCTCGGTAAAGTCCTAAGAAATAACAGATGAACAGTGACCTCAAGAGAAACTACATTTTATTCCTGGTATTGTCGGTACTGGTAATCGTCGGTTACTCGGCGTTTTTCACAGAAGCCCCCAAGGAAAAGCAACCCGCAAAAATAGATCGGCCCGCATCGGCACCCGTCGCCTCAGAGGATCTTTCCGAAGAACCGACATCTTCACAGGAACTTCCCACGGAATTTGAACCGATAAAATCCTCCTACGCTTCCAAGACCATAAAAGTCAGATCCGACCTTTATGTTGCCGAGATAGACACCCTTGGAGGAAAGGTTGTCGGCTGGGAACTTCTGGAATACAAAAAGACGGTCGAGACAGACTCGGTGCCTGTGGGGGTGATAGATGAAGAGAAAAAGTCGTTTGACACCATACTGAAAGTCAAAAACAAAAAAATGCCGGAACTCATCCCGTTTTCCTATAAGGGAAGCACGAACCTAGTCGTGGGTTCCGAGGGACTTGACGTGAATCTGGTCTGGAGAAAACCAGGCGGGCTTACGGTGCGCAAAACCATCTCCTTTTACCCAGGTGAATATTTCATCAAGGAGAATCTGGAGGTTCTAAACGGGACGCGGGGTCAGATAAACCAGAAAGTTTACGTCACTTGGGGAAATACGGTATACGAAAGCGGTTCAAACAGCCTCTACGAGTTTGTCTCCATGGTCGGCGGCGAGGTCAAGCGAACCAAGAAACCCCTTAAGGAAACCAAGACGTACAACGGAGAAACAAACTGGTTCGGTTTCGGCAACAAGTACTTTTTCGGTGCGTTTCTGCCGGAAATAGGAGGAGACAGGGGACTTTACCTGCAGCCCCTTGACGAAAAAGGTCTTGCCGGAGCAGGCTTTTCCTATCCAGAGCAGAGAACAGCCGCAGGGAAAAGCTACAAGGTCGGATGGAAATCATATTTCGGTCCGAAAAACGAAGCGGACCTGATGGAAGCCGGGTACAAGCTTGAGAAGTCAATTGACTACGGCTATGCGGGAATACTTACCAAGATCGCCGTTGCGGCTCTTAAGTTTGTTAACAACTTTTTTAGCAATTATGGAATCTCCATAATAGTGCTCACAATTCTTCTCAGAGTGGTATTCTTCCCCCTTACCGTGAAAAGCATGAAATCGATGAAAGCCGTGCAGAACAAGATGAAGAAGCTGAAACCTGAAATCGACGCTCTGAAAGAAAAATACAAGGATGACAAATCGACTCAGCAGGCAGAGATGATGAAGCTTTACACAAGCAACAATATAAACCCCCTCAGCAGTCTCGGGGGGTGTCTTCCCATGCTCATACAGCTTCCCGTGTTCATAGCTCTTTATTTTGCGCTTCTGTATTCGATAGATCTAAGACACAGCTCGTTTCTCTGGGTAAACGACCTATCCCAGCCCGAACACCTGTTTGACGTGCTGGGAATACCGTTTCGGGTGCTACCCCTTTTGATGGGTGTCTCATGGTTTCTCTCGCAGAAACTTACCCCCATGACTACTCCGGGAAGCGAGGCGATGGAAATGCAGATGAAACTCATGCAGTTTATGCCTATAATTTTTACCGTAATGTTCTGGGGCCTGCCTTCCGGTCTTATACTTTACTGGACCGTAAGCAACATTCTCTCCGTCGGTCAGCAGCTTTACATCAATCGACAGGTTCCGGAAGAAGGAGGATAACGATGGCCAACGTAATAGAAAAGGAAGGAAAAACCATTTCCGAAGCCGTAGTAAACGCCTGTGAGGAACTCGGAGTCTCAAAAGACGAAGTAGAAATCGAAGTTATAAGGGAAGACTCCAAGGGTGTTTTGGGCATAGGAAGCAAAAACGCCATAGTGAGGGTGGAGATAAAAACTGGCGGGTTGAGCGAGAAGGCGTTCCGGGCGAAAAAAATTCTTGAAACCCTGTTAGGTTTTCTGTTCTCAGCCCCGCAGAGCGTAAAGGCTGAAGAGAACGAAAACAGGATAATACTTGAAGTTTGGCCCGTCAAAGACAAGAAATTCCTCATAGGGAGAAACGGGGAAGTGGTAAAATCCCTTGAGTATATAGTAGGGAAAATAGCTTCGAAAAACAGCGACGAGGGGAAAAGTAAGCGAGTCGCAATAAACATCGGCGGGCACGATGGAAAGAAAAAGAACACCGACGTGCCGAGAAAAGTCGCGGAAACCGTACAGAAAGTAAAAGAGAGCGGAAATTCCCACTCAATCGAGCGGCTTTCATCCTACGAAAGGAAAATGGCCTACATAGAACTCAAGAAGCAGGATGACATAAAATACGAGACGGTTCCAAGTAAGGGCAACTCGAAAAAAATCGTCGTCAGTCCTCAGGCCTAAACTCAGGAGTCCCTAAGTACCCTGAAAAAAACCTCAAGAATATGCGCACACTGCTCACCGCAGACTCCCCCCGAGAATTCCACCTGATGATTGAGTTCCCCTCCTGCGCCGATTCCGAAGTTGCTTACGAGCGCCCCGCCCTTGGGGTCGGGAGCGCCGAACACCACCCTGTCTATTCTCGCGTTAACTATGGCTCCCATGCACATGGCGCAGGGCTCGAGAGTGACGTAGATAGAAGTACCGGAAAGTCTCCAGTTTCCAATAACTTCGCACGCGCGGCGTATAGCCAGAATCTCGGCGTGGGCAGTAGCATCCGAAGTTGACTCCCTCAGGTTATGGGCAGCTGAAATTACGGCGCCGGCCGCATCAACTATGACCGCCCCGACCGGAACCTCGCCTTCCGAGGCAGCCCGCTCGGCCTCCCTGATAGCCAAGGCCATAATGCTTTCGTCAGACTGCCCTGCCACGGATAAAAGAAAAATTACTTTCTGGCGCTGAACTTGAGACCCGTTTCGTTTCTGTCCCAGGTATTGTCGGTGATTTCCTTTATTTCGGCGACCTTGACCTTCTGAGTAGCGGTTACCGGGAATCCATCCTCGTAAACCTCTATGAACCTGGGCACCATGGCCACTATAACCCTCTCGGCCATCCATTTGGAGAACTCAATCGGATCGAATTCCTCTCCCGCCTTGAGCGTAACGCAGAGCTTGATCTCGTCATCCGAAACGTTCGGGAGCCTTATACCGACCGCAATGGCTTCCTGAATCGCGGGATATTGCATCGCCTCGTCCCCGACTGCTACCGGATCTACGTTTTCGCCTGAAACCCTGATACGGCTGAATCTTCCGACAAAATAGTATCTCCCATCGATACCTCTGGCGAAGAGATCGTCCGAATTGAAGAAGCCTTCATCGTCAAAGGCCTCCCTAGTTCTTCTCTCATCTTTGAAATATTCATTCAGGGTCGTATGCGGAACAAGAGGCTTTACGAAAAGAAGTCCCTTGGCGTCGTCGGGAGGAGTAATGTCATCGGTTGAATCCCAAAACGGTCTTACCACCGTATCGATGTCTTCGGGATTTCTCAGCTCGACGTAATATCCCTCCATGGGGAAACCGGACGAACCCGGACGGTGATCCTCGGGGTCTTTCCAGAGAACCATGCCCATCTCGGTCGAACCGTATCCGTCTATTACCCTGACCCCGAACCTCTCCTGAAATTCCTTTAGGTTCCTCGGAGCGGGAGAGCCCAACAATATCCTTATGTTGTGCTTCTGATCCCACTCGCTCTCAGGCGCGGCCCACAGATATTCGGCTACTGCTCCCAGCATGTTAACACATGTCGCACCGCATCCGGCCGCCCATTTCCAGAAATTGGAAGCTGAGAACCTTGGGAAAAACACGGCAGTCGCACCGGCTGCCATTGCACTGAAAAGGCACATTACTTGAGCATTCGCGTGACCAAGGGAAAGTATGCTCATGAGCACGTCATCGCTCCTTATCCCCTGCTGCTGCAGATAAGAGCGAACCGTCATAATCACTCCCCCGTGATCTCTGGCAACCCCTTTCGGCATCCCCGTGGTGCCGGACGTGAACATGCACCTCTCCATGTCGGCAGTGGTAACGCCCACCCCGGGATTGGTACCGTCATAATCATTAAATTCCGAAAAAGGAAGCGCCTTTATGCCTCCGATTGTTTCAGGAGGGCTATCAACCGTTACGAAAACCACTTCAAGATGTTCAAGGCTGTCGCCGATTTCTTCTATAAAAGGAATGCTCCCCTCGTCAATGATAAGGGCTCTCATGTCCGAGTAGTTGATTACGTAAGCGAGCCTTTCCCCCTTCTCGTCCTTGTTTACCGGAACCTGAACCCCACCGCACTTGTGTATGGCGATAATAGATATCACGTGCTCAGAACAGTTGAGCATGTACATGCCGACCTTGTCCCCTTTATTTATTCCAAACCCTTGGGCAAGACCGTTTGCCACCCTGTTGGCCCACGCGTTGGTTTCTGCGTAAGTGTAGCTCTCGACGATGTTTCCGTCCCTATCTCCGACCTTGAACATTGCCTTGTCGGGAAACATCTCGGCACCTTTCTCAAGATTTGTGGTTATCGGTTCCCACTGCGAAGTGTCTTCAAATTTACCGAAGGGAAGATCTCCGCTTCCTAGATATACGCCATCGCGCGGTTTGAATAATAATTGCATTTACTGTAACCTCCTGAACTGTCTTATAGCGCTTGGAAATGAAAAGGCGCTGTAAAAATCCACACTATTATAGGTTAATCGGTGCTTCATTGCAAACCCTAGTATTTTCACGGTTCCTGAAAATCTCCTCAACCTGCCGTATGCGGCCTGAATCCCGCTTCTGACCTTATGGAAATTTGGAATCTGCTGATTTTCGCTGCGAGTTTCGCTCTTCTCTGGAAAGGGGCCGACTTTCTCGTTAAAGGCGCCTCCGGGATTGCCAAAGTTGCCGGCATGGGCACTTTCTTCGCCGGTTTTATAGTGGTGGCGTTCGGAACGTCAGTTCCTGAGTTCGTAGTCTGCCTAGTTGCAGTCATAGAGGGTTCAAGTGACATAGCGGTCGGAAACATGGTCGGGAGCAATATCGCCAACGTCGGTCTTATTTTCGGCCTGACAGTCCTTATAAGTCCCATAGTGATAAGCAGGAAAGCATGGAAAGAACAGAAACTCCCGCTTCTGTTCTTGATGCTCATCACTTTTGCCACTTACGGTCTCAGTCGCACCGGGTTCTCCCTCGGACGAGGCGAAGGAGCGCTTCTGTTTCTTCTGCTTGGCGTCCTTTTGTTTCTACCCTACGGAAAATCCACAGAAGAAAACGAGACCTTTACCGCATCGCAAGAGGGCAGCGGGTGGAAACTTCTCCTTTACGTGGTCTCGGGTTCAGTGCTTCTGGCGGGTAGCGCGCACTTTCTGGTCAGTAGCGCTGTAGAAATTGCCACACAAATTGGGATAAGCGAGCTGTTCATAGGTGTAACGGCAATCGCCCTCGGAACTTCGCTTCCGGAACTTGCCGCTTCGCTCGTGGCCGCTTGGAGAAAGGAACAGAGCATAGTTGTTGGCAACATCATAGGAAGCAACTTCTTTAACCTCGGGTATCTGGGTCTCGTTGCGCTTATCCGTCCCGTAGACGTAAACCCGAAGATGTTCGGAACCTCTTCTGAATTCACATTTTTCATCCTGCTTACAGTTCTTTTCGTATTACTAATTGGAAAAACCCAGATTGGTAAAAACAGGATCGGAAAAAAGAAAGGTGCCCTTCTTCTCGTAGTTTACGCGACGTTTCTGTACTTTATCTCGGGCTCACTTTCTTGACCTGAGTTTGAGCCCGCTTTTATGCCTGTCCCAAGTGGTATCGGATATGTTCTTTAGGTCTGAAACCGAGATTTTCTGGGTTGAAGTCAGCGGAAATTCCTCGTAGACCTCAATGAACTTGGGAACCATGGCCACCATTACCTTCTCAGCCATCCACTCGCAAAACTCCATGGGGTCAAAATCCGCACCTTCCCTGAGTATCAGGTTAAGTTTGATCTCATCATCCGATATGTCGGGCAGCCTAATCCCTACGGCCACGGCTTCCCGAACTGAAGGATGTTCCTCCGAGACGTCGGCCACCGCTACAGGATCAACGTTCTCTCCTGACACGCGTATCCTGCTGTAACGGCCCATGAAGTAGTACCTGCCGTCGGTTCCAACGGCGAACAGGTCATCCGAATTGAAAAAGCCTTGGTCGTCAAAGGCGTTTCTCGTTCTTCTCTCGTCCTTGAAATATTCATCGAGGGTAGTGTGCGGAACCAGAGGCTTTATGAAAAGAAGTCCTTTTTCCTCCTCCGCGGGAGCTTGATTCTTATCAACATCCCAGAGTTTGTCTATAATCTCGTCTGTGTTCAGAGGATCCCTTATTTCAAGATGGTATCCCTCAACGGGAAATCCGCAGGAACCGGGTTTCTCGTCCTCGGGATCTTTCCAGAGCGGCATTCCCATCTCGGTAGACCCGTAGCCTTCTACTATTTTCGTATTGAACCTTTCCTCAAACTCGCGAAGCTTTTTAGGCGCGGGCCCGGAAAGCATCATCCTTATCCCGTGCTTTGAATCCCACTCAGACAACGGAGAAGACCATATGTACTCGGGTACCGCCCCCAGCATATTCGCTCCGGTCGCACCACAGCCGGCTGCCCATTTCCAGAAATTGGATGCGGAGAACCTCGGGAAGAAAACGGCCGAACCGCCAACGGCTACCGAAACGAAAAGGCACATCACCTGGGCGTTTGCGTGCCCCAGGGAAAGAACCGTCATCAAGACGTCCTCGCTTCTGAGCCCTTGTTGCTGTATAAAGGAGCGGACCGTCATTATCACTCCTCCGTGATCGCGGATAACACCCTTGGGCATCCCCGTGGTACCGGAAGTGAACATGCACCTCTCCTTGTCGGCAATCGTCACGTCGACCCCGGGGTTTTCAGATGAATACTGGTCAAAAGTGGAAAAAGGAAGCGCCTTTATGCCCCCTATATCCGCCGGAACTTCCTCTGAAACAAGAAAGATCGCCTCGAGATTCTCAAGCTTGTCCGCTATTTCACTTATGTAGGCAAGACTCTGGGTATCGACCACGAGCACCCGCATCTCGGAGTAATTTATTACATAAGCAAGCCTATCGCCTTTTTCATCCTTGTTTATCGGGACCTGGACTGCGCCCGATTTGTGTGCGGCGATAATCGATATGACGTACTCAGAACAGTTGAGCATGTACATGCCGACCTTGTCCCCTTTTTTTATACCGAACTCCCCGACAAGACCGTTTGCCACCCTGTTCGCCCAAGCGTTGGTTTCCCCGTAACTGTAGCTTTCAGCTACGTTGCCATCCGAATCCCCGAGGCTGAACATTGTTTTTTCTGGGTATGACTCAGCCCCCGCCTCAAGGTACCTAGTTATCGGAAACCACTTGTCAGTGTCGTCTAAGGAACCGTTGGGAAGAGTCCCCTTCCCTATGTATTTTTCGTCTCTCGCACGTAAAGGCAGTTTCATCTTTTTTCCTCTTGCGTACTTCGATTTCAGAACATAAGTCGGCTCTTTGACAGTTCCTAGCCGTTTTCTATTCCGAGAATTCTAGTTTACCTGAAAAAACCCGGTTGACGGGGCTACGGATCCTACGATTGAACACCAAGAAAAAAGAAAAAATTGAAAAGAAACACCACCCAAGAAGCTTAACTAAATTAGGAATGAATCTCTCGCCTCGATTTTGCACAATTTGAAAATACTACTTTCAATTTGTGCAAAAGATCCCATTCATTATGAACATGTTGAACTAACGAGAATCCAAGCTAAGGAACATAAACCGTCAAGTTCAATAGAACTTAAGTACTGTACACGAACCGATCAATCAAAATGCCTCGAATCGACCATTTAAATTGTGGTTTTTTGTGAATACCGTCAACGTGACAGATCTGTAATATATTTGAAATACCTTTTGTGAATTTCAGAAACTATCTCCTCTAGCGGAAGTTTACCGCGTTAATTTTCTAACTGGCTGATTTCACTTTGCAAATGGCTGGATTCTGTATGACCTACGAGGTCATGTATTTTCCCAAGTCAAGAGCATCGTACAGAGCCTGCTGAGATTGATTCATCTGAG
>JAJDUA010000017.1 GCA_022826905.1 Candidatus Dadabacteria bacterium | reverse complement strand
ACTCTGCGGCGAGAGGTGAGTGCGTGGCAGGAGCGACGCAATGAAAATGGAAACAGGGTGGATTGGCGTTTTACGACGGAGGATGCGAGAATCAAACTTAAATCGCTGTATCCATCAATACAAAACTGATGCTATACTAGGAGAATGAAAAAAATACTTGTTTCAGGATCAACCGGAATCTTGGGAACCCATCTTCTTAATTCTATTGCCTCGGATTCCTATGAGGTATGGCGCCTTGTAAGATCACGGGCGGAAGGAGAGAATCTGATTTTCTGGGATCCGGAGGGAGGTCATGTCGACGATCCATCTTTGCTTGAGGGTTTTGACGCCGTAGTTCACCTCTCAGGAGAGAGTATAGTCTGCAGATGGACTGAAAAGAAAAAGAGTTCGATACGGCGGAGCAGGGTGCACAGCACCCGCTACTTGGTGAACCTCTTCTCTGGACTTCAACATCCTCCCCAAACCTTTATTTGTGCTTCGGCAGTCGGTTACTATGGGGACAGAGCGGAAGAAAGACTTGCTGAACGCTCTGCGGCTGGTTCTGGGTTTCTTCCCGATGTTTGTCGCGAGTGGGAGAATGAGGCCAACAGGGCCTCGGACCTTGGTGTAAGGGTCATAAACCTGCGCACAGGAGTTGTACTGAGCTCCAAAGGAGGCATACTGAGTTCTTTGCTGCCTCTTTTTAAAATGGGTCTTGGGGGAGTTATTGGAAATGGCGGTCAGTACCTAAGCTGGATATCGATAGAAGACCTTTCGCGGATAATTATTTATCTGCTGGAGCATGGAGAAGTAAACGGGCCCGTTAACGCGGTATCCCCGAATCCGGTGACTAACAGGCAGTTTACTGCTGAGCTTGCGTCAGTTCTACGGAGACCTGCATGGTTTTCAATCCCCGCATTTGCCGTAAGGCTTTTCTTCGGAGAGATGGGACGCTCCACGATGCTTGCCGGCAGCATGGTTTTCCCTGAGAAGCTTCTTTCCTCCGGTTACGAATTCTTACACGAAGATCTGGGTTGCGCACTTGAGAATGTTATTCTGAGATAAAATGCCGAAGAAAGATAAGTTCCATTCACTCCAGTACCTGAAGTTGAAACTTGAGAGAAGAGATCTAGATGAAGATCCGTTTGTTCAGTTTGATCTCTGGTACAGGAAGATTCTCGAAGCGGAAATCGATTTTCCAAACGCCTTTATTCTTTCTACTGTAGGAGCGGATGGCGTTCCATCCTCAAGAGTGGTGCTTCTCAAGAGTTATGACCAGAGGGGTTTTTCCTTTTATTCAAGTTCTCTTAGCCGAAAGGGCCGAGATGTAGCCGAGAATCCGGTTGCTTCGCTTTGTTTCTGGTGGCCTGAATTTGAAAGGCAGGTGAAAATAGATGGCAAAGTCTCAGTTCTGCCCGAAGGGGAAGCTGATGAATACTTTAGGTCTAGACCTCGCCAAAGCCGCATAGGCGCCTGTGTTTCTAGGCAGAGCGAAGTTCTTGCAAGCAGACAACTGCTTGAGGAGCAATACAACCAGTTCCGGTCTGAATGGAAGGGGAAGAGTGTAGCGCGGCCCGATTTTTGGAAAGGATACGTAGTGAGTCCAGTACGCTTTGAGTTTTGGCAGGGAAGAAAGAACCGCCTTCACGATCGTTTCAGATATCTTCCTTCCCCAGATGGTAGTTGGAGTATAGACAGGCTTTACCCATAGTCCGCGGAAAGAAGAATCTATAGTCCCCGATTACCTGATTGCGCGATAGAGCGCTACTACCCCCATGGTGAGTTCTGAGTATTGACAATCCCGAAATCCTGCGTTTTCAAGATGGCGTATGAAATTTTTTCTTTGAGGAAACTCGGCGGCGGATTCAGCGAGATATCTGTATTCTTTACCCCTGCCGTAAATGCTTCCGACAAGAGGCATCAAGACTCTGAAGTAAAACATGTATATGGGTTTGAAAACGGGGTTTTTTGGAATCGCAAATTCAAGTATAAGAAGTTTTCCGTTTTTCCTTAGGACCCTTCTAATTTCTCTCAGGGAAAGTTCGTAATCGACCGTGTTTCTTATACCGAATGCTATGGTGACGGAATTAAACTGTTTCTCCGCAAATGGGAGATTCTCTGCCACAGCTGATACAAGTGCTATTTTATCCCTTAAGTCGAGGTCTTTAATTTTCTTTTTTGCTATCCAAAGCATGTTCATGCTGGGATCAATTCCGACAGTCCTGGTTGCAGGGTGTTTTTTTGCGATTTCAATCGCAACTTCCGCTGTCCCGGTTGCTATATCCAGGTTGTACTCGGCGTCACGCAATTCTTCTGCTAGTTTTTTTCTCCAGAGTTTGTGAATTCCAAGGCTGAACAGAGTGTTTAGCCAGTCGTAATGACTTGCCACTTCATCGAAGATTTTCTTTGTCTCAGGCATTAGACGGATTCCAGAATCCTTTCTATGTGGGAGGTTCTGTTGAGAACATAGAAATGAATTCCTGGTACTCCTTTGTCGATAAGTTCTCTTACTTGGTCTCTGCACTGCGCGATTCCCACTTCCACAGCCTTGCGGTTATCGTCTCCTGCATCTTCCAGTCTTTTTCTCAGGGCTTCGGGTATCTCCGTTCCGCAAAGAGACGATATTCTTATCACCTGCTTTGATGAGAGCACGGGCATAAGACCTGGGATTACGGGAAGGTTTATTCCTGCTGCCCTTAATCTGTCGACATAATTGAAATAGTAACGGTTATCGAAAAAGAGCTGGGTAATTATGATATCGGCTCCAGCATCAACCTTTTTTTTGAGATTGGATATGTCCTCCTCAAAATTTGGGGATTCGATATGTTTTTCCGGATAGCCAGCGACCGCTATGGAAAACTGCTGCGGTTTTTCTTTTTCGTATCTTCTTATATGTTCCACGAGTTGGTTTGCGTGCTGGAAAGCTCCCTCGGACAGCAGCTTTTGGCCATCTTCCTTTGGAATGTCTCCCCTGAGGGCCACTATGTTGCGTATCTTCTCCTGTTCAATCTGCTCAAGCATCAAATCTATTTGTTTTTCGGAAGACCCTATGCAGGTCAAATGGCAGGCGCTTTCCGTCCCGATAACGTTTTTTATGTATGAAGCGACTTCAACGGTTCTTTTGCGCCCCTTTCCCATGGCACCGTGTGTTACCGTTATTATGCCGGGCGAAAATTCGGCGAGTTTCGCAAGAGTATTTTTGAGTTTTTCGAATTCAGGATCGTCTTTCGGAGGAAAGACCTCAAAGGATATAAGAGGAGCATCTTTTTTTTTGTTCTTGTATTCAGAAAAATTCACGGTTTTTCCTCGAGAGCCAGAGTTTGTAAGGTGGTCTTTCTTTTAATTTCCAACGGGGTTCCGAAGTCCAAAAGTGCCGTAATCAAAATAGCCGGGTCAGACCCACGGACATAATCTACCTCGTGGAATTCCGTGTCCTCTTACATGTAAATATGACTTGCTCAATATACCTTGCGTTATACTACACATCAAGCTGATAAAGTTTAGGCTATTCCTTTCGATTTCCAAACAATTTTCTAAGACATGAACTCCTGTAATTGAATATGGAGTCCAGTTTCTTGCTTACCAGGAGCGGATTTGCCAATCTTCCGATCGGGTCAAACGGCAGGGAGTAGTGGACGAGATCCCGGACCTGCGTTTGCTCCCCGACCTGTGCAAAGAAATGCTTGTGGTGCCAGAACTTGTAGGGTCCGAATCGCTGTTCGTCAACGAAATAGTGCGGCGGATCAACCTGAGTTATTTCCGTTGCCCAGGTGCTTGTAAAAAAGGGGACAGGCTTTACGGTGTAAGTGATTATCATGCCGGGATATATTTTTTCTTCTGTCTCAGATGTTATCCGCAGGTTGAGTCCCGAGGGAGTTATCTTGGGAAGATTGTTTGGATTGGAGAAAAAATCCCAGGCTGTTTCAAGAGAAACCTGCAAAAGCTCCGTTCTCTCAAGCGTGTATATCTTCATTTTTCTTCAGTTTGTTCCAGTGGCGGCTTGGGAAGCCCTACAAAGCTCCACAGTATTAAGAACAAAAGTCCGAGTATCAGGGGCAAGGACGGGTGTGTCTCATAAAGTATACCGGCGGACATTCCCCCCACGCAGGCTCCCATAAAATTCGCCAGATTGAAAAAACCAGAGAGAAAACCCCTGTTCTCCGAGGAGACTCTCTGCGTAACAAACGCGGGGAGTATGGACTGAAATATGGTGTACCCGAAAAAGAACACTCCTCCCGCGACGTAGAGGGTGGCGCTGTCGGATTCCCGAAGCAGATAGATTAAAAAGGCGGCCACTAAAAAGAAAAGCCCGAACTGAGCTGCCTGCCTGAGCGTTTTTCTCGTCTCGGAAATCCTGATGTAGAGGTTAACCAGAAGTGCGCTCGGAGCGAGTATTACCAAGTAAACGAACCACAGGTCTTCAGGTCCAGTGCCGAGATTTCTCCAGTCAAGTGGATAGATGAACAGAATAAGGTTAAGGGTGAGGGAGGTTATGAAAGTTGAGGAAAGAATTTTTCCAATTTCCGGTTCCCTGAGTTTGAGAAGAAGTTCTTTTCTGTCCCTTGTTTTCTTCTTCGGAAGTTCGGGAAACATGAAAAGAGCAACTAGAATCGCCGCTAAACCCAAGGCTGCGAGTATGAAGAAAAGGCTCTCGAAACCGAATTTTGTCGCGAGTACCGGGCCGATTACCAGTGAAGTTATAAATGCAATCCCAACTATTATTCCGGTCAGCATAAAAGACTGTGCCCTTACCTCGTTTCTTGTGGAATCTCCGAGTGTGGCTAGGGCGACTGCACCTATTGCGCCGCTTCCCTGAAGCGCCCTGGTTATTATGAGTTCCCAGATGTTGTCCGCGAAACCGCATAGAACGCTTCCAATGCAAAAGATCAGAAGGCCCAACACTATTACCGGTTTTCTTCCGAATCTGTCACTTGCCATGCCGAAAGGTATCTGCAGCAGACTCTGGGTAAGTGCGTATATTCCAAATGCGACTCCGGCGGATGAGAGAGTCGCTCCCTCGTAGTTTACGGCGTATATGCTGAAAACAGGAATTATCAGGAATATTCCTAGAAGCCTAAGTGCAATTATTGTTCCTATTACGAGAACGGAGCGAAGTTCATATCTGTTCAGTTTCATTGGGGCTCTTTCTAATCTTTTCTGTCCGGCTCAAGGGGAAAAGATTAGGGTATTTATCGCTTTTGACAACAGCAAGTTGTTAAGATACTATGAAAAGACCAATTTCGGAATTCCACTGACAATTAATATCCAATCAAAATTTTTTCAGGAGAGGTGTTTTATCTATATGAGATCATTTTTTGAAATTATAAAAAGACGTTTCTTGCACGTCAGCTTTTTTGTCTTTTTCTCTTCCATGTTCGTTGGCTCATACATGGTTCTAGCCGGAGGATTGCCGCCTGATGTTCGTCAGGACACCGCCGAGGAGCAACCTGCCGAAGTGGTGGTCGAAACCCCGGAGGTGGTTTATATTCCCGAAAAGAGCGCAAGTGGGCTTACAGTTGGAGTCCGCGGTTATCTTGGCCTGGTTGCCGATGCCAATTTCTCAGCACCGGAAACCACCTTAGACGGTGTTACCTATGGTCCGTTATCGGGCAGCGCGGAACATAACGGAGGATACAGCCTAAACTTCCTTCTGGGTTACGCCTTTGGAAACGGGCTGCGCGTTGAGGCGGAAGCCGGCTATCTGCACAGCTGTCTTGATAAAATGAACGTAAAGGAGCCTGGAACCCTTGTAAGCCAGTTAGGACTTAACAGTTCAGGTTCTCCTTGTCTTTCCAGAACGGCGGGATGTATCTCCTACGAAGACCTTCCTTCTGCGGGGCAGCAGGCGATTCAGGAAGGTTCAAAAGGCGAGGCGGACATCAAGGGCGGTGTATCGGCGTTTTTAATGATGCTGAACGCCTATTACGACATAAATCCGGACGGAAAGATTGTTCCCTATGTGGGCGGCGGTGTAGGGGTGCTGAATTTCTCAGCCGAGACGGAGTCCACAGAAGGTGTTACATCTGGCAATGTACTGCTTGATGACAGCGACTATGCCTTTGCTTATCAGGTGGGCGGCGGTCTGGGTTACAAAATCGACGGAATTGGTGACGGGTCCGATGTAATCCTGAGCGTTGATTATCGCTATCTGGCTTCCTTTGACGACCCTGAATTCGATGGAGCGGTGACCGGCACCACTTTTGAAACCGACTTCTCCGGACATTTCATAGGTGGCGGTATAAGGATTGCCTTTTAGGCTGAAGCCTGGATTCTTTTCAGGTTTCCCGGCGGAAAAACAGGAATCTTTCTCCACTGCTGAGTGCCGCACGGTGCGGTTTGTGATGTGTTCCGAGGTTTTTTATGCACGGTTGTTTGTGTACTATATTATGTGCCTTGGAACCTCCTCTGCAGACAGCTTTATCTTCACTCGCTAGCTGGACGGGTAATTGCTGCGCGCCGCTCGGGACGGTCTCATTATTAAGCTTGTCGGGGAATTGCGGGCAATGAGACCTACTTGGGCTGAAATCAGTCTTGATTCCTTCAAGGCAAACCTTGGCGAAGTAAGAGGGATAGTCGGGGGAGATGTCCGTATCATGGCGATTGTGAAAGCCGACGCCTACGGACACGGCGCGGTGAGGCTGGGAGAGGTGGCTGTCAGCCAGGGAGCTGACATGCTGGGGGTGGCTACCGTGGCGGAGGGGATGGAACTTAGGGAAGCTGGAATAAAAAACGAAATATTCCTCCTGGGGGGCATAGACCCTCTTGAGGCCCCGGTCGTCGTTGAGAATTCTCTCACTCCGGCGTGTTACTCAACCGGAGTGCTTTCGGCGTTGTCCCGGGCTGCGGTCAGGTGCGGAAAAACGGTTGGCTATCATCTGAAAGTTGATACCGGGATGACGAGGCTTGGAGTTGGGGTGGGCGAAATGGAGTCTTTTCTCGATTCGGCCGCCGCCGCGCTTCCCGGAGTAACGCTTGAGGGCGTTTTTACCCATCTTGCCTCCGCCGAGGACGCTCGGAGCGACTATACGGATTATCAGCTCGGAATTTTTCGTGAAGGACTTCTCTTTCTTGGCGAACTGGGACTTGACTGCCGCTATGCCCATTGCGCGAACAGCGCGTCCATACAGAGATTTCCAGATTCCCACATGGATATGGTGAGACCCGGGATAATGCTTTACGGGTCGGGCGACATGGGAGAGGCTGATCTAAGTCCCGTTATGAAGCTTAAAACAAGAATAGTCCAGATCAGGCGGACACCTCTGGGTACACCTGTCGGCTACGGGGGGAGTTTCGTTACCGGGAGGGAGACGCTGGTAGCGACACTTCCGATCGGCTACGCGGACGGCTACCCGAGAGCTCTTTCAAACAGGGCCAGGGTTTCACTTGGCGGAAGACTCGCTCCGCTTTTGGGGTCTGTCTGCATGGACTTTATTATGGTCGATGTGACAGACGTTCCGGGTGTGTGCATGGGAGACGAGGTGGTGCTTTTTGGAGACGGGCTTGTAAGCGTGGAGGATGTGTCTTCGTGGGCGGAAACCATACCTTACGAGATTCTGTCAAGAATTTCACCAAGAGTTCCAAGGCATTATGTATGATTTACTAGAAAGTCTCATAAGGAAAAATGGATAAATGAGAGCTGTTCTACAGAGAGTGGCACAAGCGTCGGTAAGTGTTAACGGGAACCCGATTGCCGACATAGGCTCTGGAATATTGGTTCTTCTAGGCGTCGGTAAGGATGATTCCGAAAAAGATGTTGACTATATGGCTGAGAAGATTGCAGGTCTTCGGATATTTGAAGACTCCTCTGGCAAAATGAATCTCAGTATCGAAAATACAGGAGGTGAGATTTTGGCCGTTTCCCAATTCACTCTCTACGGTGACTGCAGAAAGGGCAGAAGACCTTCTTATGCTCGGGCCGCAGATGGAGATACTGCAAGGCGGTGCTACGAGCTTTTCATCGCTAAGCTTTCGGAGCGTGGAATCCCGGTTAAAACCGGAGTTTTCGGAGCTCACATGGATGTTCATATAGCGAACTCCGGGCCCGTTACGCTTCTTGTTGACAGTTCAAGAGATTTTTAAGCGTGTACTGGTTATTTCGCCTCAGAGGACTTATTATTAGGGTATGAAGACTGTATGCAGCCATCCCACCGCTCACAGGGATTATGTATTTGAGGAGAAGTACGAAGCGGGCTTGGTTCTCAGGGGCTCCGAGGTTAAGTCCCTAAGAAGCGGAAACGCCAGCGTGAAGGAGAGCTTCGCCCTAATAAGAGAGGGCGAAGCAAGGCTTGTTAACTGCTATATAGCTCCTTACGAAGCCGCCAACATCCTTAACCATGAACCGACGAGGGAGAGAAAGCTGCTGCTGAATTCCCATGAGATAAGGAAGCTTATTGGAAAAACCAGCGCCAAGGGGTATACTCTTGTTCCTCTCAGGATTTATTTTAAAAACGGCATCGCAAAACTTGAGCTTGCCCTCGCAAAAGGCAAGAAGACGAGAGACAAGAGAGAGGATGTCAAGCGTCGCGAGGCAGAGAGAGATATGCAGAAGGCCGTCAGACGATCTTTGAAACGTTCATAATTTTTCGATATGGGGGCGATCGGCTTCGACGGGAAACAGGGAAGCTTGCGCCGCATGCCGAGCTTGGTTAACTCGTAAAACTGATCAAGCACGATAAGTGCCGAACCAATTAACGCACTCGCAGCCTAAAAAAACTGCGACGTCTCAGAACGTCATGCCCGCTGGGCTTTCTGAGGCGTAATTCAGGCGGGATGGCCGGTACGTGATTTCCGGGGCGCGTGCCAGCGAGATTTTACTCGGGACTGCGGTGAAAAAACCTGCCTGCCGGTGATTTCGCTGTCTGATTCAAAAGACAGGATAAGCATGTAGAAGCCTTGTGAAACTTTTTCCGGACCCGGGTTCGATTCCCGGCGCCTCCACCACCATTGTTTTATAACTCACTGAAAAGAAAAGACTATTAGGAAAGCCGAAACAGGCTTGTCTGTCTTTGTGTCTGTCTTGTCGGGCTGGATTAAATGACGTTCAGGTTTGAAAGGGCCACTACAATTCCAATACATACTACCATCAAGCCTCCCAGCTTGATAGTCATTCGCAATTCGAGTTTTTTAAGGTCGCGCTTTGTGGCTAAATTAGATTCAACGATATCATGCAGAATGCTTACCTGCGCTTCTGCTTGTTCGTCAGGAACCCCGGCCTCCCGAAGTTTCCCGACATACTCTATAGCATTAAAACCGTTCATATCGCCTATCCTAATTAAGCGTTTCCTCTTTGTCAAAACTACCTAAAAACAGAGAAAACGTCTTAGAACCCGTTTCTGTCCAAATACGGGGTATTTTAAGGGGATACTAAAACCCCCTCCGGTTCCTCACAAAGCCGGTAGTCGGCGCCTCCACCATTCGCAAAAGACGAACTGTTTCTTTCTGCACACATCTTTCCCGACCTTTTCTGCAGGAGAACGGAAAAACTCATCCTGAAGCTTTTTTCTCAAGTCCGCTTACAATCAAAGAATGGATTTTGATGACAAACCTCTGTGTAAATGATTTTCAACTGCTTGCAGACCTCCACCGGCATGCCTCACGGCAAGGGCCCGGCGGGGAAGCTGAAACAAAACAGGCCCTGGATTTTGCAGGGCTTGACCGTTTGAGTTCTTTGAAGATTGCAGATATCGGATGCGGCACGGGAGCATCCGCTATCCTCCTTGCAAGGGAGCTTGATGCCGAGATCACCGCCGTGGACTTCCTGCCGGAGTTTCTCGACGAACTTCGCTCAAGAGCAACCGATCATGGAGTGACCGACAGGATAACCACGCTGAACTGCTCCATGGATTCTCTGCCGTTTACGGTCGGGGACTTCGATGTGATCTGGTCCGAAGGGGCTATCTACAACATGGGCTTCGAGGCAGGGGTATCGGACTGGAGCAGATTTCTTAAGCCCGGCGGAAAGTTAATTGTTTCCGAGATTACGTGGCTCAGCGCCGCAAGACCGCTCGAAATCCAGTCCTACTGGGAGACCGAGTACCCGGAGATTGATGTCGCTTCGGCAAAGATCGAAATCCTTGAACGCCACGGCTACACCCCCGAGGCTTACTTTGTCCTGCCTGAGCATTGTTGGCTTGAGAATTACTATCTGCCAATGCAGAATCTTTTTGACGCGTTTCTTGAGCGCCATGGCCGGAAGGAGCGCGCAAAGGCAATCGTTGAAAGAGAAATGGACATTTATGAGAAATACCGTGACTATTTCAGCTACGGTTTTTATGTTGCGGAAAAGTACGAGACATAACGTCCCGAGCAGGGGGAATCGCCCCTTGGGGACAGCCGAATTCGATTCCCGGCCAGAGGACTTAACCGGCTCTGATGAAATCCAGATCTGAAACTCTTGTAATTGCCACCAGAAACAGAGGGAAACTGAGGGAATTCAGTTCCCTTCTCGCTTGCGTATATGACGAGATTCTTTCCCTCGCCGACTTTGACAGTATTCCCCATATAGAGGAAACGGGTCTTTCCTTCAGGGAAAACGCCCTTATCAAGGCGGAAACGGTTTCCCGTTTCTCAGGAATGGACACTCTCGGCGATGATTCCGGTCTAGTCGTGGAGGCTCTTGGCGGGGCTCCCGGAATATATTCAGCCAGGTATGCGGGGAAAGACGCATCGGATGAGGAGAATAACAAAAAGCTGCTTGGCGAACTTAAACGAAAAAAAAACAGGGATGCCAAGTTTGTATGCTGTCTGGCTCTGGTGCTTGCGGATGGGGGGCGGGAGTTTTTCGAAGGAGAGTGCCGCGGACAAATTCTTCGGGAGAAAAGAGGAGAAAGCGGTTTTGGATATGACCCGGTTTTCTATGTTCCTCAATACGGGAAGACCATGGCTGAACTCAGCCCTGACATAAAAAACAGTATAAGTCACAGGGCTATTGCTTCGGAAAAGCTTCTGTCACATTTCTCTGGTTTGAAGTAATATTGCCTTCCCGCTGTATTCACTGAACAAAGGCAGGACATTGGTGCTGCTTGTCCAGAAACTGTATACGTAAGCGGCCTGCACAGGCGGCCTGCAAATCTTGCAGATCAATCTTCCGTGGTGTAGACTGTTTCTGCAATAAGATTTACAGTTTGCGAGGAGTTTGTTTTTCTGCATTAGGAGGTATACAGCATGAGTAGCAAAGGTTTTCAATCAGTTAAAGGGACACCGTCCGTGGTTTCCGTGAGCAGCATTATAGGGGGGGGTATGTCCCCATATATAGGCTGTTCAAGTTCACCGTCATGCAGTAATTCTTCCAGCAAATCTTATCGGCAAGGCCTGATAGGCCCTGCTTCCTTTCTACAGTATTTATTCCCTTTTCTTCTTTCCCCGCGGCATGGTCTGCTGCCTGTTCTGCTGTGCCTGCCTTTGCTCTTCGGGCTGACAACCGAAGCCGTTGCGCAAACCGTCACTGTCCCGGCCACCCAGACAGTCACCGAACCGGCAGCGCACGGCATGGTGACCGTGACCTTTACGGGAGACCCCAACAATGGTGACACTGATTATATAGGCCCAGGCATAAGACCGGGTGGAACGGCGAACGGGCGGTCCAGCTTTAGCGCGATATCCTGTGCCGCTGGCGATGATTACGTTTTTGAAAGGGATTCATTTCCGGTCGCCAGTGGGCAGAGCACCCATACCTGGACATTCACCATCTGTGCAGACACTCTGGACGAACCGGACGAGACTTTCACGATTAGCTGGGGACTGCTGTCATACGGACTCTTCGACGCAAACGCCTCCCATTGCACTACCACCTCATATTGCACCACCACCTTCACCATAACCGATGATGATCCCACCGTCGTGACTCTCGCGCGGGTGGGTTCGGGCGCGGTGACCGAGGGCCAGAAGATCGAGTTCACGGTAACGCTGGGCCGAGCGCTGGTTGCGGGCGAGATCATTGATGTGCCGCTTTCGATCAGCGGCACGAACGTCACCACAGGTGACTGGAGTCTTGCGCTGAAGCCGGGCGCGACCAACACCGGGGTCGCCCGTCGAATCGGGAGCGTCGTCCGCTTCTCCGGCACTGGGGCGCAGACGGCTACGCTTGAGCTGACGGCGACGGATGACAATACGGCGGACAACAACGAGACCTTCAACATCGCGCTCGGCACGAACACCGAATTCGACGATACAAGCCTCG
>JAJDUA010000049.1 GCA_022826905.1 Candidatus Dadabacteria bacterium | reverse complement strand
CGCTGCTGTTGTCAGAAAAGTAGACTTTGATTCTGCTAAGTGTATGTAGTTCAAACTGAGTAGACAGGCAGTTGGTGGTTTTTGTTAGAAAAGCCATCGGTTGACTGCTGGAATTAAAAGATGCCGGGCCGATTATCTGATCAGGGCTACATATTCCGAGGGAAAGTGAACATCTGAATTTCTCGTTTTTTTAGGAGCGAGTTTCGCATTTCGCCCGTCCCGCGCGTTTGCGGGAAATATCTCTCCCCTATCCCTGCTCCCCGCCCTCTGCAGGCCTTGCCGTGCTTCTCCGGGAATCCAGTATAATAATCTTTCAATGAGTTCGCAGACTCCCTTGATGAACCAGTACATGAGCGTTAAAAAGGAATATCCAGACGCGATACTTCTTTTCAGGCTCGGGGATTTCTACGAGATGTTCTACGATGACGCGAAAACCGCGTCTGAGATACTCGGAATAGCGCTCACCTCAAGGGACCGTTCGAAAAAAAATCCCATCCCCCTCTGCGGTGTCCCATTCCACAGCGCGGAGCCCCACATATCAAAGCTTCTCGGAAGCGGAAAGAAAGTTGCAATCTGCGAACAGGTGGGCGACCCGAAGAAAACGAAAGGGCTTGTGGAGAGAAAGGTCGTCAGGGTTCTTACCCCCGGGGCCGTTCTTGATTCGGAGAACCTCGAATCAAAAAGCAATAATTTCCTGGCGTGCGTAGCTGAGGAAAAAAACGGCTTCGCGCTTTGCTTCTGCGACATCTCGACAGGGGAGTTCAGAACATCTTTTTTCCCCTTGCCGGAAGATCTTATCTCCGAGCTTGCCAGTATCAACCCGAAGGAAATCCTCATCCCGGATTCTGACTCGGAACCTCCCTGGCTTAAACCCCTGCTCGACGCAACTCCCCGCACGCTCGTAACTAAGATTGATTCCTGGAAGTGGGAGCTTGAGAGATGCGGGGAAATCCTAAAAGACGCCTTCGCGGTTCTTACCCTCGAAGCCCTCGAGATCGAAAAATACCCCGGATGCGTCTGTGCCTGCGGAGCGCTTTACGATTACCTCCGGGAAACCCAGAAGGATTTCATGCCTGAGGTAGAGTTCCCGAGGTACTACGACACCGTCGACTACATGAAAATAGACGAGTGGACCGCGAGGAACCTTGAGCTTAGAAGCTCGACGCAGGGTTCCCAGAAACACTCCCTTCTGGGAGTAATGGACGAGACCCGCTCTCCCATGGGCGCTAGGCTCCTTCGCCGCTGGATGAGCTACCCGCTGCTTGACGCAGAAGAGATAAGCAGAAGGCAGGAGGCCGTGGGGGAGCTGCTTGAGAATATCTCCGCTCGGGAAGATCTCATGGAGGCGCTCGGGAAGGTCGGGGATCTTGAGAGACTGATCCACAGGATCGAGACCCCTTCCGCGAGACCCAGGGATCTTGCCTCGCTTCGGGACTCCTCGTTTTACGTGGAGAGACTCCGCGGCGCCATGTCGGATCTCGGCTCTGAGGCCCTTTTCTCCCTTAGGGAGAGGATGGATGATTTCCGCGACCTGCGCGATTACCTGGAAGGCGCCCTTGTCGAGTCGCCGCCTGCTTCCGCGCGGGAGGGAGGGATAATAAGGGAAGGATTCTCCCCCGAGCTTGACCGCCTGCGCAGGATCCAGAGCGACGGGCGCAAATGGATATCCGCGCTTGAGGGGCGCGAGAGGGAGAGAACCGGGATATCCAAACTTAAGATCGGCTACAACAGGGTGTTCGGCTACTACATCGAGGTTACAAAATCCAAGCTTTCTTCGGTGCCCGAGGATTACTCAAGAAGACAGACCCTTGCGGGAAGCGAACGCTTCATCTCCCCGGAGCTCAAGGAATACGAAGAACAGATACTCACCGCGGCGGAGCGCATAACCGAACTTGAGACCTCGCTTTTCGAGGAGGTGCGAAGCCGCGCGGCCGCCGAGGCCCCGCGCGTAAAGGCAACGGCTGCCGTGGTCGCCAAGACGGACGTTTTCTGCTCCATGGGAGAGATCGCGTCGCGCTACGGTTACTGCAGGCCTGAATTCGTCCCGCACCCCGCGATCGAACTGAAGGACTCCCGCCATCCCGTGGTCGAGAGGATAGGCACAGAGAGAGGGTTTGTCCCAAACGACGTCATCCTCGATTCGCAGGACAAGCGCTTCATGATCATCACGGGGCCCAACATGTCAGGCAAGTCGACCCTCATAAGGCAGGTGGCGCTAGTGTCGCTGATGGCCCAGATGGGAAGCTTCGTTCCGGCCCGGGAGGCAAGGCTCGGGATAGTCGACCGTATTTTTTCAAGGGTGGGGGCATCGGACAATCTCACCGCGGGCCGGTCAACCTTCATGGTCGAGATGGTTGAGACCGCGCACATACTGCGAAACGCCACCCCGAGGAGCCTCGTCATACTCGATGAGATCGGGCGGGGCACGAGCACGTTTGACGGAATGAGCATAGCGTGGGCGGTTTCAGAGTATCTCTACGACCTGGGCCCCCTTGCCCTTTTCGCCACCCACTACCACGAGCTCTCTAATCTGGCGGACGTAAAGCCCGGGATCACCAACTCGAACGTGTCGGTAAAGGAGGAGGGAGGGGAGATACTGTTTCTCAGAAAGCTTGTCCCGGGCGCGACGAGCCACAGTTACGGAATACAGGTGGCTCGGCTTGCCGGGGTTCCCGCGAAGGTTCTTAACTCCGCGAGGAAGGTTCTTTTTTCCCTTGAGAAGTTAAAGGCCTCCTTGTCCCAGTCGATGCTTGGCGGGCAGCTTCTTCTTTTCGACGCGGAAGCGGATAAAGAATCCGAGGCCGCCTTTCGGAAGGAAGAGCTTCTCACGGAGGATCTTGCGGCCCTTGACCCCATGAACATGACTCCCATGGAGGCGCTTTCTAAGCTGATCGAGCTTTCGGAGAAGGCGAAGAAATAGGGGATGCAGGCTGAGAGATGCTTCTTCAGGTTCGAGGGAAAGATTTTTCCGAAAATTTTTTGAAAAAGGATAACGCGAAGTTATGCGGAGATATGGTGTCGCTGTCCCGTAAGCAATACGGAACGCAAGATGGCGTTCAGCGGTTTTGAATCTTCAAGATGCGGTTTGAAGTTCCGTTGCCCGGCGGCGGGAATTGACTTTGTGCAAACAAAATTGATACTATTGACAAACTGGAGAGAAAAGATGGCCAAACTGAAAGACGAAATCGCCGCTTATGAGGAAATGCGCGGTGATCTTGAACTTAATCATTACGGAAAATGGGTGATTGTTTGCGACGGGAAGTTCGCCGGAGCGTACGACTCTAACGAGGAAGCTGCGGAAGAAGCCGTGAAACGTTTCGGCAGAGGGCCCTTTCTCATAAGACAAGTCGGCGATTATCCGCTCGCCCTCCCGGCTTCTGTTCTATACGGTCTCCATGCGAACAACTGACTGCGGATTCAGGGACGGCAAGGGTGTAACCGCGCGGGATTCCTTGTTAAGATTCGGTCCCACTCTCAAAGTGGATATAGGTCTTGATTCGGAATTTCCATCAAATAAATCAGGCCCGCCTGATTTATTGAAAAAAGGCTTGTTCGCGTTGGTGGATACTGGGGCGTCCGAGTGTTTCATTGGGAATTATATACACAATTAGCAAACCTCATCCTTAACCTTCCGCCTAACCCTGAATTTGCTCCTTATTTTCTTATGCCCCGCTAAACTGATTGCCTCTGCTATCTCCTCCGGCGTTGCGTCTATCGGTTCTATGATGTTCTTCACCGGTCGCCCCCCGAGGTTGCTTTGTCTCTTTCTTCTTCTTCTTCTTCTTCTTCTTCTTCTTCTTCTCACTCATCCTGCCATGCTCCTGACTTTGCCTAGAAATAAGCCTTGTGGACAAGTGAAAGCAGTCCCCCGATTATTACAACAACCAATGCCCAGAATCGGAAACCTAACCTATCTACCCTCTTTGTTTGGTCTTCGAATTTGTCTTTGATTGCCTTTTCTCTTTCGTCTATTTTGGTTTCTATTCTCTCGACGGTTGTAGAAAGTCGGTTTGCGGTCGTAGAAAGTTGGTTTACGGTATTCTTAATTTCACCAACATCTTTTTCAATCCGTCCTACTCTTTGTTCTAGTAATTCTGTCATGGTATTTTCTCTCTGACACGGTTTTCCTACCAGTTAGTATATCCGATAACGGCCTAAGAATATGTCAGATAATCACCCCTTTTGGATTTTCAGAACAAGTACAGGCTACCCGATTTTGCCGGATCTCTCAACAGCTTGAGAACACCATCGGGGACGGTTCAGTCCCCGTCCCCGAGAAGGAAAGGAGGCTTGGTTCACTGACTGAAGCAACCCTTGCCTGTCAGCCATGCGTCAAGGTCAGCTTCCGTAATGCTCTGCGGAGAATCCCCCGTTTCGAGTTCCTCATACAGGTATCTTAATCCTGCCCTGTCCGTATCATGGAGAATCCCTAGAAAGAGCAGATTAGCACCGGTAGATATCCTGACTTCACCGGTAACACTACTTTGCCCGACAACTATAGCGGTCGGCCACATGACTGAGAAAATCCGAGCCGACCTGAATCCTACATGGGTCTGGACAGGCACATGCCCTGAAAAACCTAAAGCGTGAAGTATCTCATGGGCCAGTAGGCCAATGTTGTTCTTATCCCTGATGCTTTCATCACCTTGCAATGCCCTGACCTGGATATATTGAGGGTCAACCCATATATGAGCGGAGTGCTCAGACGCAGAAGAATAGTTCCTTGATACTGCTATTACGTTTCCCGGCAAAGTCCCTACATTTTTCCATTCGCTTTGAGGGGCAAAGTCCATATATATTTCACCGCTCGGAGGTTCCCCGCTTCGGTCTTCCACCCTCATAGACCTTATCCCTATCTTGTAATCATCGGGGAGGGATGCGTTTATGAACTCGACGGCACGTCTTACGATGTTGGCCTGAAAATCCGTAGTTCCTTCCGCAAGACTGATTTCGGGACGGACATCGAATCGTCTGATCTGTGATTTGCCCTGTATAATTCCCGTTTCATTGATTCGTTTCTCGCAGACTCGTTAAAACTTCCAATTGTTGGTAGACAAAGCGTATCAGGAGTTCACGGTACCAAAGAAGTAAACAGATATCTTGCCCAGATTTATGTTCCATCTCTGCAGGATGTTATGTGGGGAGCATTTCCCGGCATAAGCTTGACTTCGGGTATGCAATCGTATTCAGCTCTTATTGGCAGAAACTTCCTGAAGCGTTACCTTATGACTTACAACGGAAAAACAGGCAGCGTCATTTTGGAAAAGCTGCCAAAATGAGACGGGCAAAAAGGAAAGGGCACCATAGAGGCAGAATGGTCTCCGCGGATTACGTACGTGGTTCGCGTTAGAGAAGTGGGTACTGAGAACTGGAGTATTGGATTTGAGACACCTCTGACCGGCTGTGGTTTTGAAGATTTGAAGCCAAACACCGAATACGAGTTAGAGGTTCGACCCAAGAACGAGCAGGGAAAGAGCAAGCCAGCTTTAATCAAGTTTCGCACTGGAAGTCAAGGCACTGGAGGTGTCTGACTTCCAGTCATATTAACTGTGGGAGAATGCTTGTTCCTGAATATAAAAGGCTGGCCCGGAAAAAAAGAAAGCGGGCAAACTTGGCCAATCAGAGTAGACTTGCCTGATTCCTGATCACACGGTCCCACTCGCTTCTTAAAAACTTTTTACTATGTATCCAACTATGATTACTCCAATCCCTGCAATCATAGACTAAAACCGAAAACCTAATCTGTCTATTCTTTTGTCTTGATCATCAAATCTTTGGTTAACAGCTTCAGTCCTCTCATCAATTTTAGTTTCTATTCTCTCTATGGCTACCTTAATATCAGAAACATCCTCTTTTATTTTTCCGACATCTTTTTCTATAGTACCAATTCTTCTCTCTAGAACTTCACTGCTCATTGCAATCTCCCGACATTACTGTAATAGCTATACATGCTTTGTATAGAGCTTGTCAAATAACAATTCCCCTTTATTTGCAGTTCCTTACGACGAAAAGCACTACGCTTTGTGGTCTTTTTTTCATAGAGCATTGTGGGCGGCAAGTCCCGAAGTGTTCAACAAAGTTCGACCCTTCTCCCCGCCCTTGAAACCTTCCTTTTTAGTGATTACAATGTAATCACTAAAGGGTCAACTCATGAAGATTAATCTTATATCTATTGGCAACTCGAAGGGAATTCGCATTCCTTCCTCGGTTATCAAGCAGTGCGGCCTCGGCGACGAACTGGAGATGCGTATTGAGAACGGAGTTATCATGCTTGTGCCTGTGCGAAGCGTGCGCGAGGGCTGGGGTGTCGCCTTTGAAAAAATGGCGGCCGCTGGTGACGACGCGCCACTGGTTCCCGACGCACTTGAAAACGACTTCGATGCCGAGGACTGGACATGGTAGGGCGGGTTCGGCGATATGATATCTGCCTGGTCAACTTGGATCCCGCACAGAGATCGGAAATCCAGAAGATGCGGCCATGCGTGGTGATCTCGCCGGATGAGATGAACCAATACATCCGCACGGTCATAATAGCGCCAATGACATCAACACGGCGAGACTACTCCAGTCGCGTAGATGTCACCTTTCAGAGAAAAAAAGGCCAAGTGGTACTCGATCAGATAAGAACCGTGGATAAGTCTCGTCTGGTCAGGAGGCTGGGTGTCTTGCCGGATCTGCGCATGCGAGAGGTGGCAGATGTGTTGCGGGAAATGTTCGCCTACGGCGAATGAAGAGAAATATCAGGGCGAGACGATTTTCTGGAACCTTCTGCAAATGGTATTGCGGATCCCCCAAATAATGTTCTCAAGGTCTCGGTTTTTCCGCATGCTGCTTGGATACGAGCACAACATGGTCTTTTTCTATTTCCCTGTGGAAATTTTCCGGAAGACATGTCCAGTCGCGGGCTTCCACTAGGAAGGGGATATTCGACTCCCGAAACGCTTGGGAGAGAGCCTTCAGCCGGTCGGTGGCAATCCGTTTTAGTCCAGGCGCGCGCAACGCCAGGTCCAGATCACTTCCGCCATGGCTTCGGCCATGAATACGGCTGCCGTAAGCCCAGGCCTCGACCCCGGGCAGGTGGCGGCGCAGCAGCGCTTCGATCATCTCCCGGTGCCTCGATGATAAGTGCAACTTTTCAGCCATTGTCTGTTCCTTCCATTACGTCTGCCAGAGCCTTGGCGTCGGCCATAAAATCCGGAAGCAGCTTGATCGTGCTCTCGGCGAAACCCGCTCCGTAGCCGTGCGCTGTGTCGTTACGGTTGTCGCGGTACGAAAGCCAGCGCTCGCAGGCCTCCGAGTCAATGAGACCGTGCTTGGCGGCGTAGCGGAAAACATCCTTGAAGACTAGCCGGTCAGCCTGACGGTTGTCAGCGAAATAAGCGCCGAGAACTTTTCTCAGCAGGCTGCCGCTCTGCTCCAGAATGATTTCGAACTCTTTTACGCAGGCCGCGCGGTAGGCGTCATAGGCGATTTCCCCCGGGTCTCTGCGTTTCAACTCTTTGAAACAGTGTTCAAGAGTGGCAAGGCAACGTCTGAGAAATTCCGTATCGATGTTCATGGTTTTTGAGGCCTTCCGCTTTTCGGGAAACTCCTGTCTTTGGAAAATACCCCAAAAGAAGGAGGAAGGCAATTGAGTGTGAACGCCACGTTGTCTTCACAGTCTCAGTTCCATTTGCTGTTAACAACACTCTTTACGAACTGAGTCAAAGTATTTACTCTCTGACCAACATTATCTCCGTAGCGGGACGGTTTTCCATGTCAACTTGTAGAAGAAATAAAATCCGCCATTTCGGCTCTCTCCAAAGAGGGTTATATCCGTCTGCGCGAGTGGCTCTCCGAGAAGGACTGGGAACAGTGGGATAAGGAGATCGAAGTGGCCTCGGCATCAGGAAAGCTGGATTTTCTGATGGAAGAAGCGGTCGCGGAGAAAAGTCAGGGACGACTCGGCAAGCTTTAGATGCACAGGCTGACGAGCCGGTTCCTGTTCTGCGTAGGAGCCCTTTCCTAGAAAAACAAGAAAGTTACCCCGCAAAAACTACTCAACTTTGAAAAGCAATTTTCCCGACAGTGCAAACTGCTGGCAGAACTGGGGTTCTCTTTGAAATACCGTCAATTTACTGGTAAAATTGCGGAGTTTGTGTTATAAAAATCGCGAGTCCCCTACTGGTAAAATTGCGGAGTTCGTGTTATAAAAATCGCGGGATCTCTGCTATGCTAAAATCGAAGGGAATCAGAAATGGCTGAAATGCTGCCGAGATGGCAGAAGCAATCTATCGAAACCGCTATGGGGGAACGCAGGGTCCTGCTTCTGGCAGGCCCTCGCCAATGCGGCAAGACAACCCTGGTCAGGCACCTTGACGGGGAGAATGTCGAGTACCGCACTCTGGACGACAAAATATCAAGAGAGCTTGCCGACGTTGATCCCCTTGAGTTCATCAATCATGAAAAAGGAATGCTCATAATTGATGAAGTTCAGAAAGCCCCGGATCTGCTGCCCGTCATAAAAATGACGGTGGATGAGAACACGCAGCCGGGGCAGTTCCTTCTCACAGGTTCTTCCAATATCCGGAAACTTCCGGGCGTGACGGAGTCTCTTGCCGGCCGCGTCGCGAAAATAAGGCTGAGAACCCTTACCGAGGGAGAAATACGCAGCACGGGCCCCGGGTTTCTCGGGCGGGCGTTTGATCAGGATTTTAAATACCAGTGGGAGAGCTACGGTCGCGGCGAGTTAATCGAGGCTGCGGCCAGAGGCGGCTATCCGGAAGCGGTTGGGCTCGGGGAACGCGCGCGCAGGCGATGGCACACGGATTATGTGGAATCCCTGCTTGAGAGGGACCTTGCTGAGATAGCCAGAATAAAAGACCATGACGCCATGCGCCGGCTTGTTAGGATTCTCGCCGCGTGGTCCTCAAGGTTCGTTGACCTCTCGGCCATAGGCGGCGGAATGTCCATTCAGCGCGCGACTCTTGAGTCCTACATAAATATGCTTGAGACCATGTTTCTAGTGGAGCGCCTGCAGCCCTGGAGCGATACGGACTATGGGCGCGTCGGGAAACGGAGGAAGATTTTCATGACTGACAGCGGACTGATTTTCTCAATGCTGCGCTTAAGCACAGACCGCATAAGGCGGGATGTCGACCAAAGCGGAAAACTTCTTGAAAATTTCGCTTTTAACGAGCTTGCGTCTCTTGTGGATGCGGGCGGCGGGCAATACGAACTTCATCATTACCGCGACCGCGAAAAACGCGAGATTGACTTCATCATAACCCGCGACGACGGCGCGATACTGGGCATTGAGGTAAAAGCCTCCACGACCGTCCAGAGAAGCGACTTCAGGCATCTGAAGTGGTTCAGGGACAGGGCCGCCGGGGGAAATCCTTTTGTGGGGCTGGTGCTCTATTGCGGAAAAACCGCGGGATCGTTCGGCGAGGGGCTCTGGCTGGTTCCCTTTGGAGCCATGTGGGCCTGAGGCTCAGGGGCGCCATTGCGCCTCTTTTTTCCCTTTCCCCCTTGACACCCTAAAAAACGTGCTTACTTTATAGTTGGCACTTGGAAGATAGGAGTGCCAGACAAGCTTTAAAAAGTTAAAAAGGAGGTATTAGAGATGGAGATAAGACCACTACATGACAAGGTCTTGATCAAGCGTCTTGACGTGTCTGAGACGACGGAAGGGGGAATCATAATCCCCGACACCGCGGCTGAGAAGCCCCAGCAGGCGGAGGTTGTCGCCGTGGGGAAGGGAAGGCCCATTGAAAACGGAGAAGTTTTTCCGCTTGACGTAAAGCCCGGCGACAGGGTCATATTCGGAAAATACGGTGGAAGCGAGGTTTCGCTCGGCGGCGAGGATTACCTGATTATCGCCGAACACGAAATACTCGCGGTGATAGAAGACTAACAAAGGAGGAAACTAGTAAAATGGCAAAAGATCTGTTATTTGACACCGAGGCCAGAGAGAAGATTCTCGAGGGCGTTAACAAGCTCGCGGCCGCGGTAAAAGCGACGCTGGGTCCAAGGGGACGCAACGTGCTGATAGAGAAAACGTTCGGAGCTCCGGTCGTGACCAAGGACGGGGTTTCCGTGGCCAAGGAAATAGAGATTGAGGACAGGTTCGAGAACATGGGAGCCCAGATGGTAAAAGAGGTCGCCTCGAAGACAAGCGACGTCGCCGGAGACGGCACCACGACGGCCACAATACTCGCCCAGGCGATATACCGCGAAGGCATAAAGCTCGTCGCCGCGGGACATGACCCCATGAAGCTCAAGAGGGGCATAGACCAGTCGGTCGAGGTTGTGACCGGTAGCATAAGGAAGTCGAGCAAGCAGGTAAAAGGACGTACGGAGATAGCCCAGGTGGCCACGGTTTCCGCAAACGGCGACCAGAATGTCGGAAGCATCATAGCCGACGCCATGGAGAAGGTGGGAAAGGACGGGGTCATAACCGTTGAAGAGGGAAGAAGCCTCGACACCGAGCTTGACGTGGTTGAGGGAATGCAGTTTGACAGGGGATATCTCAGTCCCTACTTCGTGACCGAGCCCGAGAAGATGACGGTTGAGCTCGAAGATCCGCTCATCCTGCTTTATGACAAGAAGATAGCCAACATGAAGGACCTTCTCCCGCTTCTTGAGGAAGTGGCGAGAAGCACCAAGCCCCTTTTGATAATCGCCGAGGACGTCGAGGGAGAAGCTCTCGCGACTCTGGTTGTTAACAAGATCAGGGGAACGCTCAAGGTCGCGGCCATAAAGGCTCCCGGTTTCGGGGACCGCAGAAAGTCCATGATCGAGGACATAGCGGTTCTCACGGGCGGACAGGTAATATCGGAAGAAGCCGGCATGAAGCTTGATAATGCCAAGGTAACCGATCTCGGACAGGCCAAGAGAGTTGTCATAGACCGCGACGACACCACGATAGTCGGCGGCTCAGGCACCAGGGGGTCGATAGAGGGCCGCATAAACCAGATCAAGAGCCAGATAGGGATAGCAAGCGGCGAGTACGACCGCGAGAAGCTCCAGGAGCGCCTCGCGAAGCTTGCCGGAGGCGTGGCCGTGATCAGGGTCGGAGCAGCCACCGAGACCGAGATGAAAGAGAAAAAGGACAGGGTTGAAGACGCCCTTAATGCTACCCGGGCCGCCGTCGAGGAAGGAATAGTTCCAGGCGGGGGCGTGGCCTTCATAAGGGCCATCGCAGCGGTCAATAAGTACGACGGTGCGGACTCCGAGGAGCAGGCTGGAGTCAACATTGTGAAGAGAGCGCTTGAGGAGCCCCTTAGGGGAATAGCCTCCAACGCCGGATGGGACGGCTCCATAGTGGTCGAGAAGGTAGTAAACCAGAAGGGCTCAAACGGTTTTGACGCCGCGAAGCTCAAGTACACGGATCTCATAAAGGCCGGTATTCTCGATCCCGCGAAGGTGACGAGGACAGCTATGCAGAACGCGGCGAGCGTTGCGGGTCTTCTGCTTACCACCGAGGCGCTTGTAGTCGACATTCCGGAAGAGGGCGGAGGTGGCGCTGGCGCAATGCCTCCTGGCGGACCGATGGGCATGGGCGGCATGATGTAGAATCCCCCCTGTACCTGGCAGAAACCACGAAGCGGGCACGGCGCACGAGCGTCCTGCCCGCTTTTTTTGGTGTGCCGAGCATGAACAACAGCTTGGGGGTGCGAGTCCCCTATACAACCTGATGGCGGTGAAGTATTAGCGAAGCGCAAGGGCTGTGTCGCGAGGCATGGTCTGAAGGAAGCGCGTAGCAAAGCCGCGACCCGATGGACAAGAACTGAATACGAGGCCTGTGCGGCCGGACGAGCGAGCCAATGATCGCGAAGTCCATAGTCATCAAGGGCCGTGGAGGTAAATTCGGCGGGTGTGCGGTGAAGGCTGTTGGTCT
>JAJDUA010000001.1 GCA_022826905.1 Candidatus Dadabacteria bacterium | reverse complement strand
CGCCTGCCCTCGCTTCGACAGTATGTTCGTTATCGCCGCCGTTAACGTCGTCTTCCCATGATCCACATGCCCTATCGTCCCTATGTTTAAATGCGGCTTCCCCCTCTCAAACTTTGCCTTAGACATCTCTTGTTGACCTCCGATCTTTTCTAATATCTTGCAAACCGCTATGCATCAAGCCCACGAGCGGACTTGAACCGCCGACCTCGTCCTTACCAAGGACGTGCTCTACCGACTGAGCTACGTGGGCGTTTCTAAAAACGAGCGGGAGACGGGGCTCGAACCCGCGACCCTCAGCTTGGAAGGCTGATGCTCTAGCCAACTGAGCTACTCCCGCACGAAATCTTTGGGGAGGGCAGGATTCGAACCTACGTAGGCTTTCGCCGGCAGATTTACAGTCTGCTGCTTTTGTCCACTCAGCCACCTCCCCGTCATATTCATTAAACAGAGAGCTGGCGAAGGGATTCGAACCCCCGACCGGCTGATTACAAATCAGCTGCTCTACCCCTGAGCTACGCCAGCTTTTTATTTTTATGAATTCTGGATTCACTTGTCTGACCAACTTGGAATTGGGTAAAACAACCCTTTTTACAGTAAACAGTGTATAATATTGCTATAAACGGAAATGTCAATAATCAACAAGCGAAAAGATAATTAAAAAGCTGCGGGAATCCTGAGAGAAAAAACCGACCGGGAATCATACGAGGCAAGCGGAAATCTCTGCCTGTGCCACTTCTTTTCCATTCACAGAAGCCTTCGCTGAAAAAAATATTATTCTCGATCTTCTTCTCACCAGTTCCACCTCAAGAATCACCTTGTCACCCGGAACCACAGGGGCTCTGAACCGGCAACGATCAAGACCCATTAAATAGGCATTGTCAAAACCCTCTTTTTTCAGCTCTTCTCCAAAAGAATAATTAAAAAGCACTCCCCCAGCCTGGGCCATTGCTTCGGTAACTATCACTCCCGGAACTATAGGGTTGCCGGGGAAATGTCCCCTGAAAAAAAATTCCTCTGAAGAAAACAGTTTCTCGGCGGCAATCTTTTTGCCCTTTTCTATTTCCAAAACAGAGTCAACGAACAGAAAAGGTTCTCTATGAGGAATAAGTTCCTTTATTTCATCTACACCCAACTTCATTTACCTGGAAGTATCGTATACCGATATGACTTTCTTGGTTATGTCTGCAGTTGGGCTACCGAAGAGAATACCTGCCTCGGTTTTTTCGACTATAATGTCGAATCCTTCCTCCTGGCCTATTTTGTTAACTATGGCTTCTATATCCTGAAGGACATTCTGGGTCAACTGGAGATCCTTCCTCTGAAGTTCAATTCTTATGTCCTCTCTAGTCCTATCCAGATCCTTCTGCTTTTTCTCTATCGTCTCGGCAAGATTTCTTCTTTTGCTTTCGCTCATCACCGCTCCGTTTTGTATGACATCCTGCCTCATGTCTTCAACAGCTTTTCTCTTCTGCTCTATTACGGCCCTTTTGGCTTCAACCTCTTTCTGGAAAGAAGCATTGGCGGCCTTTCCGGCCTTTGAATCCCTGATAACCTGCTTAATATCTATGTAAGCTATTTTCTGCTGAGCGTAAGCAGAAAACGTGAATAACATGAAAAACCCGGCAGCAAGTAAAAAACATCTTCTCATTTAATCCAATGCCTCCTTAAGAAATAAATTGCCTGATCAGAACAAATTTCCAACGGTAAATTGTACTTCATACTTTTCTTCATCCCGAAGCCTTTCGCCTATCGGAAATCCGATATCAAGCTTCATTGGTCCCAGAGGAGATATCCACCTGATACCAAAACCTGCATCCTTTCTGAGGTTCGATGGGTTAAGGCTGAACTCATTCTCGTCAAAAGCATTACCTATATCAAAGAAAGCTACGGCCTTAAGCCCGACAGTTTTGCTTAATGGAACAACAAAGTCAAGTGATGCCAGAATCTGCTGAACACCACCAATTATTACATACCCTCCCGTGTCGGTAGGCCTTCTGGGCCCCACCCTCCTATAACGGAAGCCTCTTAGCGTGTTCGGACCACCGAGAAAATACCTCTCTTCCACGACAAGATCATCGCCAGCATCTATGAGATGCAAGAGTCCATAATTCGCCTTTGCAGCGAAGTATGTACTTTTCCAGAACGGAATCCAAGATTTAGCCGAGGCGTTATACTTTATAAAATCAGTGTTACCCGCAAAAAGCCCGGCGTACTCAACCGACGTACTCAGAAGAAAACCCTTCGTGGGATCGAGGTAATTGTTTCTTTTGTCCCAAGATAGCCCTATCCCGGTCGAAACTACAGTTCTCTCCGTTTCGGATAGGACGAACAGTGCATCCCCCCGGACATTGTGCACGTCCTGCTTTGAAAATTCCTGAAAAACCCGGACTTGAAAATATCTCTTTATTCTTCTTCCCACTCCCAAAGAAATCCCTTGGGCCGATCTCTCAAAATCCCTGTAATCCCTGTCATGAGCATACAGACTGATATCGAAGAGCCAGTTGGTACCAAAGAAATACGGATCCCGGTAGTTAAGACTCAATGCCTTGGTTACACCTCCGACCTGGGCGTCCAGAGAAAGAGTTTTGCCGTATCCGAAAAGATTGGATTCCTGTATCTGGCCAGAGAATAGGAAATTCTCCACGGAACTTACACCCCCGCCGAAGCTGAAAAATCCGGTGGGACGTTCTTCAACCTTTACGTCGACATCCAGAAGATTCTCTGTCCCCTCAACCCTGTGGGTCAGCACCTCGATGTTTTCCTCAAAGTAACCAAGGCGAGCGGCCTCGTAGCGGGCAGCCCTTAACTTGGAAACACTGTATAGGCTTTGTTCCTCAAGTGAAAGTTCCCTTCTTATAACATGATCTCTGGTCCTGGTGTTATCCAAGATATTTATGTTTCTTATGTATACTTCCTCGCCTTTTTCAATCGAGTAATCGATACTGACAAGATTGTTTCCCTTATCAAGCCGTACATCAGGAGTTACGTTAGCAAAGGCATATCCCTTGTCCCCGTAGAAATCGGTTATTTTCCCAATGTCGGCCTGAAGAACGAAACTGCTGAAAACAGAGTCCGGCAAGAGTTCGAGTTTCGGGCGGATTTCATCCTGATCTCCAGCCAGCTCCCCGGAGAAAGTTATCCTGGATACCTTGTACTGAACCCCTTCTTCTATTGAGAAACTCACCACATAACCATCTTTTCCCTCATCGTAACGTATTCCAGGTTCAGAAACCCTTATGTCAAGATATCCATTATCAATGTAAACCGCTTTTATTCTGTCAGAATCCCTCTCTATCTCTTCAATTTTGAAAAGTCCCCTCTTCGTTATAAAAGAGAGGAAATATTTGGGCTTTGAATACATGTTTTTTCTGATCTTCTTCGTCTCGATCTTGCTGTTTCCGACAAGCTCGACTTCTTTTATGTACTTTCTTTCTCCTTCGTCAATTCTGTAAACAACATCAACAACTCCATCTCCCCTGGGTTCGATCTCATATTCGATCTCAGTTCCAACCAAACCCTTCTCGGAAGCAAGGGCAAGTATTATCTCCCTGCCTTCCGTTATCTTCTTCAGGCTTACGATGCGTCCTTCTCTAAACGCCACAGCTTCCTTTATGTCATCTTCCTTTAACTTATCGTTTCCGGAAAGCTTAAGGTCTGCGAGTATCGGGTTCTCTTCAACGATAAACTCAACACTGAGACCACCTTCAATTGGTTTGACGTCAACAAGAACCTGCTGGAAGAAATCAAGCTTGTATATTCTTTTCAGGTCCTCTTTTACGATCTGCGGGGAATATTTATCGCCCTGCTTGGTCTCTATATTGAGATCTATAAGGGAGGTTTCGGTTCTCCGGTTGCCAGAAATTACTACCTCGACGACTGTGCCCTTTAAGGACTGATGCTTCTCAAGCTCTTCTCCGGCAGGGAGGGTCTGTGCCATGGGGCTCGCGGTCGAAAATGTCGCCATGACAAGAAAAGCAGCCAAATAAAATACAAGACATTTAGTTCGCATCGGCAACCATCCCGTCTGATATTCTAACAGTTTTTTTCATTCTCTTCGCAAATTCGTCGTTGTGTGTCACCATAACGACCGTAATACCGTAATCTTCGTTAAGACTGCAGAACAGATCGAGAACCGAGAACCCTGTTTTCTTGTCGAGATTCCCGGTGGGTTCATCGGCGAGTATCACCTTCGGTTCTCTGACCATCGATCTGGCGATTGCCACTCTCTGTTGCTCTCCCCCGGAAAGCTCTCCCGGAAGATGGTCAAGACGCTCAGAAAGTCCCACCCTCTCAAGCACCTCACAAGCTTTTTGTCTCGCTACCGCAAAGTCCTGCCTGTCTATAAGACACGGCATCATAACGTTTTCAAGCGCAGTAAATTCCATAAGAAGGTAATGAAATTGAAAAATAAATCCAATTTCCGAGTTCCTGAAAACCGAGAGATCTTCTTCATTCTGGCTGAAAAGATCCTTTCCCCGGTAGAAAACCGAACCTTCTGTCGGGGGCTCAAGAGTGCCAAGTATGTGAAGAAGAGTGCTTTTCCCCGAACCCGACACCCCAACGACACCGAGGGTTTCTCCAGCAGAAATATCCATATTCACTCCGCCAAGAGCGCACACGCTGCTGCCCGACTTATTGAAAACTTTTCCAAGTCCCCTGACCTTGTACAGTCTCTCACTCATATCTCAACGACTCCACGGGGTTTTCTCTCGAAGCCCTGTATGAGGGGTAGAGAGTTGCAAGAAAGCATATGAGCAGGCTTGATGCCGCCACGACCAGAAAATAAACCGGCTCTATCCTAACAGGGAATTCAGAAATAGGATACACGTTATCATCAAACGGAATCGCTTCCTTTATAAAGTTGCTGGTCTCAAGAAAGCGGCAGATCAGGTATCCGAAGAGCGTCCCCAGAAGTGTTCCGATGGTCCCTATTATCATTCCGTCGTAGACAAATATTCTTCTGATGCCGCTTTTGCGAGCTCCCATGGACATGAGCACGGCTATGTCCCTTTTTTTCTCCATAACGAGCATTGTAAGCGTGCTGACTATATTCAAGGCAGCGACAAGAACTATAAACCCAAGAAATATTCCTATCGCCATTCTCTCAAGGCGAAGCGCCCTGAAAAGGCTTCTGTTCGAGTCCTCCCAGTTCCTGGAGTAAAAAGGATAGCCGAGAGTTTCGGCTATCTTATCCCCCGTTTCGCGCGCCTGGTATATGTCATCCACCCTGACTTCTATGCCCGTTATCTTGCTTCGGGTTTCGAAGAAATTCATGGCATCCTCAAGTGATACGTAGGCAGTAGAAGAATCGTATTCGATCATGCCGTAATCAAAAACTCCTATCACAACGAATTTCCTTATCTTGGCGGTCGGACCGAAGGGACCGATCTTTCCGTAGGGAGAGACAAGATTGACTGTATCCCCGATCGTTGCGCCAATCAGATTCGATAGTTCCCTGCCTATGATGATCGGAGGGTGGGCGGAAGCAGTTTTACGTAAAAGCCCCGAAACAATCCGGGCGCCTTCTTCAAAGAAAGCGTTGCGGTTTTTGTCTTCCTCCAGAAGACTGCCCTTCCCCACCGCTTCTGCCACGGCGGCAACCGAGGCTGAATTGTTTGGGTCTATCCCCCTTATCACGGCACCTGAGACAGCATATTCCGTAACGAGCATGCCATGGTTGTAAATAAAAGGGCTTGTCGAGGTTACACCGGGAAAGTGCTCAAGTTCTTTCTCCACCTCCGTAAAATCTCCGAAATTTCCTTCGTAGCTCATTACGACCACGTGGGAACTCGCGCCGATTATCTTGTCCCTGAGTTCATCCTCAAATCCCTTCATGACCGAAAGCACCACGTCAAGCGAAGCCACTCCCAGGAAAACACCCAGGATGGAGATAAGACCGATTAGGGAGAGAAAACCACGCCCAGTTCCCGATTTCAGGTACCTAAGGGAGATTAACGATTCGTAACTCATATTAAGGTCTGAGGTGAGGGAAGAAAATGACTTCTCTTATGGAAGAGGAGTTTGTAAGCAGCATCACAAGACGGTCGATTCCTATACCCGCTCCGGCCGTGGGAGGCATTCCGTACTCAAGGGCCGACACGTAGTCATTATCCATTTCGTGATATTCATCCTCGCCCTTCTCCTTCATCTCGACTTGGTCAGTGAACCGTTTTTTCTGATCAATCGGATCGTTAAGCTCAGAAAAAGCGTTGGCTATCTCCCTTCCGTAGATGTATAGCTCGAATCTGTCAACCACTTCGGGATCGTCGTCACTTTTTCTTGCAAGCGGGGAGACATCAAGCGGAAAACCGTAAACAAAAGTCGGGTTAACGAGATTATCTTCAAAAAGCGTCTCGAAAATCTCCGTGAGAGCTTTTCCCTTAATTCCGTTATGGTTTATTCCCATGGAATCTGCTCTAGCAAAAAGAAACTGGTCATCCTCCGTTATTTCGGAACCGAATTTCTCCCGCAGGGCCTCGTATATGTCAATCCTCTTCCAAGGTCTCTTGAAGTCTATCTTCTTATCTTCGTACTCAACCAACATGTCTCCGACCGTATTCTCCACCACATAGCAAACAAGCTCCTCTATGAGGTCCATAAGGTCCTCGTAAGTCGCGTAAGCCTGATAGAACTCAATCATGGTAAATTCCGGGTTGTGCTTGGTGGACACTCCCTCATTTCTGAACGTCCTTCCAAGTTCGTAAACCCTCTCAAGTCCTCCGACGACAAGTCGTTTCAGGTAAAGCTCGGGAGCTATCCTCAGGTAAAGGTCCATGTCAAGGGCGTTGTGGTGAGTAACAAAAGGTTTCGCGGTTGCGCCTCCGGCGATCGGGTGAAGCACCGGGGTCTCCACTTCAAGGAAATCCCTCTCGTCAAGAAACCTCCTTATGAGGTTTATCGCTTTTGATCTTGTCTTGAAGATCTCCTTGGCTCTCTCGTTCGCGATAAGATCAAGGTAGCGCTGGCGGTACCTTGTCTCCACATCCTGAAGGCCATGCCATTTTTCAGGAAGGGGCCTCAGGGCCTTTGTGAGGAAAAAAAGTTCCCGGACCTTCAATGTAAGCTCTCCGGTCCTGGTTTTAAAAAGCTCTCCGCGGACGCCGGCAAAATCTCCTACGTCAAGTAGTTTGCGAAACAGCGTAAAGGTTTTCTCATCAATGGAGTTTTTCTGTATGAACCCCTGGATCCGCCCTGTGCGGTCCGAGAGATGAAAAAAAGCGCTTTTTCCGAAGTCCCTCTTTGAAACGATTCTTCCCGCCAAACTGAAGAGCCCTTTCGTCTGTTCAAGCTCTTCAGGGGACTTCGAAGCGTGCGAAGAGAGCAGGTCTCCGGCGTTATGCTCCGGTGTAAAACCGTTTGCATAAGGGTCAATACCCATTGCCCTTAGCTCATCTAGCTTTGATTTTCTTAGTTCAAACTGCTTGTCTTCCATTGTGTTGAAATCTCTTTTCTGTTGGCTATCGCAAAGGATGAAACCTAGTTGTGACTGAAAACAACCTTTCCCGAAACTATCGTATTGCTCACCACCCCTTTGAGTTCCCACCCGGAAAACGGAGTGTTTCTGCTCTTTGAGGAAAACTCCTCAGGGTTTACCGTGCGGCTCATGCCGGGATCAAACACCACGAGGTCGGCGATTGAGCCGGGAACAAGCGTCCCTCTTTCTATGCCAACTATCTCCGAGGGAGTAACGGTTAGCTTTTTTATCATCTCCTCAAGTGTGATGATCTCTTTTTCCACCAGTTCAAGCGAAAGCGAGAGGGCGGTTTCAAGACCAACTATGCCGAAAGGTGCCAGGTCAAATTCAACGTTTTTTTCATCCTGGCTGTGAGGAGCGTGATCCGTGGCTATCACGTCAATTGTTCCATCGGCAATGCCTTCCAGTATAGCATCCACATCTTCCTGGGTCCTAAGCGGCGGATTCATCTTGGCATCGGTGTTGTAACCATATACTTCCTTGTCGGTAAGAGTAAAATGATGAGGAGTCGCCTCCGCCGTAACCTTAACGCCTCTTTTTTTTGCTGCCCGCACAAGTCTTACCGAACCCTTGGTCGAAACATGGCAGATGTGAAGAGGAGTGCCCGTTAGTTCGCAGAGAATTATGTCCCTGACAACCCCGACCTCCTCAGAAGCGACGGGAATTCCCCGAAGGCCAAGTTCTGTTGAAACGAAACCCTCGTTCATAACGCCGCCCGCGGAAAGCCCGGTGTCTTCTGCGTGCGTGATAACAGGAATCCCAAAAGGCTTCACATACTCCATGGCCTTTCGCATAAGTCCCGAGTCCGTAACTGGCATCCCGTCGTCGGAAATGCCCACGCACCCGGCTTCACACATCTCTCCTATGTCGGCAAGCTCCTTTCCCTTCTCCCCCTTGGTTATCGCTCCTATGGGAAACACATTGACTATCCCTTCGGTTCTCGCCTTAAGGAGTATGTACTCTGTCACCGAGGCATTGTCGTTTATGGGATTTGTATTGGGCATACATACTATGGAAGTAAAACCGCCTGCGGCGGCGGCAAGACAACCCGTCTTTATCGTCTCCTTATGTTCATAGCCCGGTTCTCTCAGATGTACGTGAATATCTACCAGTCCAGGGGCCACGACCTGCCCGCTTGCGTCTATTACGGTGTCTCCCTTGCGCGGAGCGTCTATGCGCTTTGATATCTCCTTTACCCTGTCCTGCTGAATGTACAGGTCCCCGACCATGTCAAGGGATTGTGAAGGGTCGATAACGCGGCCGTTTTTGATGAGTACTCCCATCTATAAGCTTTCTCCCAAGGCAACAAGGTATATCATGGCCATTCTCACGGCAATTCCGTTTGCCACCTGTTCAAGTATAACGGCCCCCGGGTCATCGGCTATCTCCGAAGTAAGCTCAACCCCCCGGTTAATCGGACCCGGATGCATCACTATAACGTCTTCTTTCGCGAGGCTGAGTTTCTCTCTTGTAAGTCCGTAAAGCCCCGAGTATTCCCTGAGCGACGGGAAGTACTCAAGGGTCTTTCTCTCGCTTTGAATCCGAAGCATTATCACAACGTCGACATTTTCGATGGCGTGCTCAAGCGAATAAAATATCTCCGCCCCCATATCCCTGAAATATTCGGGAACTATGGTTGCCGGCCCGGCTATCCTCACGTTTGCCCCGAGTTTGCGGAGGCCGAAGATGTTGGATCTGGCTACCCTGCTGTTGAGAATATCGCCGACAATAAGAACATTAAGACCCTCGATTCTCCCCTTTTTTTCCCTTATCGTGAAAATGTCGATAAGAGCCTGGCTCGGATGCTCGTGGGAACCGTCTCCGGCGTTTATCACCGAGGCACCTATCTCGCGGGCGAGGACAAAGGGCGCGCCGGACATGCCGTGCCTTATGACCATTATGCTCGCGCCCATGGCCTCAAAATTCCTGGCAGTGTCCACAAGACTCTCACCCTTTACCACACTGCTTTGCGAAGCGGAAAAGTTAAGAACATCTGCGCTGAGTCTTTTCTCCGCGATCTCAAACGACGAGCGGGTTCTGGTGCTTGGCTCGAAGAAAAGATTTACCACTGTCCTTCCCTTAAGGGTCGGAACTTTCTTTACGTCCCGGGTGGAAATCTCCTTCATGGACTCCGCGGTGTCGAGAATGATCTTGATTTCTTCGGCCGAGAGTTCCCCAAGTCCCAGTATGTGCTTTTTGTCAAACGGCATCTTTTCTGGTTATTTCTATTTCCTCCCTTCCATCCACCTCTTCCAGGTAAACATTAACCATCTCATCATCCAGCGTTTCGATATTGATTCCCGCGTAGTCAGGCTGCACGGGGAGTTCCCTTCCTCCCCTGTCCACAAGCACGGCGAGCTTGACAGATGCCGGCCTTCCATAGTCCATAATCGAATTTATCGCGGCCCGCACGGTGCGCCCCGTGTAGAGAACGTCGTCAACGAGTATTATGTTTTTTCCCTGCACATCATCAGGGATGCTGGTTCTGCGCAGCTGCGGCCAGTTCTTCCTGTTCTCGAAATCATCCCTGTAGAGAGTAATATCGATCGTTCCGAAGGTAACATCCTTTCCAGTCCGCTCGCTTATACGCTCAACGAGCCTCTTGCCCAGATATTCCCCTCTTGTCTTTATTCCTATGACAATAAGACTGCTTAGACTCTCGGGCGGGATGTCGTCTATGATCCCGGAGAAAAAACTTTCGGACCTGTCCTCAATCGGCTGTACTTTTTTCTTAGTCTCCATAATCCGCAAAGAGAATACACCGTAGAGCAGTTATTGAAAGTGTAGGTTTTTTGGGTAGCGGGTATTGCCCGTAACGGTGCCCGCTGAAAATCTCCTAACACCGTTTTTCCAGAAAACAATTGACAAGCTCATTCTATCCCCGAAAAAATTCTGTGCCACCTTACCTTATCTGCAAAACCCGGGTTAGAAAGATTCCACGACCAGTGAATCATAAAGGCCTTGCCATAAACATTTTCCACCGGCACGAATCCCCAGAACCTGCTGTCGTAACTATTGTCCCTGTTATCGCCCATGACGAAAATCCTGCCCTTGGGAACAACAAGGGGAAAGCTCATTTTCCCGCTCGTCGTGGAACTGTTCCCCTTTTTATATAAAACGCTGAAATTTTTCCCGGAGAGAGACTGCTCGTATCTGTCAGTAACAGAAAAGAATTTCTGGTCCGGATACTCGTAATTCCCGGTGTAGACCTGCTCCACAGCTCTGCCGTTTATAAGAACATCCCTGCCGTGTATGTCTATTTCATCCCCGGCAATACCCACGGCTCTTTTTACGTAGAAAGCCCCTTTGCCGGGCATGGGAAAATCCGTTGCGTTATCCTCGCTTAGTTTGAAGACTATGATATCGCCGCGGTCAATTTCGGAGAAAGGAAAAACTATCTTGTTGGTAAAAGGAATTCTTGTTCCGTAGACGAACTTGTTTATCAGTATATGGTCACCCACAAGAAGTGTCGGAAGCATTGAACCCGAAGGAATCTTGAAGGGCTGAAACACGAAGGCTCTTATGGCAAGGGCAAGGGCTACCGCTATCACTATGGCTTCTACGTTCTGCCGCAGGGCGGATTTGCCGTAGGACCTGAGATTGTCTTCAAAAAAAATCCCAAGAGCCCTCCTTGATGCCCTTATCTCGTGCAGGGAACCCCGCTCTATCGCCTCTTCACAGGCAAGTATCCTTACTTCGGCGTGATCGGCTTCCCTTGGGGCCATGAATCTCCCTTTTTTCCTTATGATCCACTTTACAGTACGTATAAGCTTCCTCGAACTTCTTATGGCAAGCTTTTTTCTGATCCAGGCTACAATCATGATAAAAATGTCCGAAGGCACGCGAATGCCGTTTTAGTTAAGGTCATTCGACTGCGGATGTGAGGTTTCCGTTAATCTCTCAACCGAGATAACTCCCGCAAGATTCTTAAGCGATTCAATGAGTTTTTCAAGTTGCTTGATGTTTTCCACCGCCACTTCAAACCTCGCATCTCCCTGTCCAGTCTCATCTTCGCTCACATCGGCACTTACAATGTCGACATTGAGTCCCGAAACCGTGCTTGTTAGTTCAGAAAGAATGCCTTTCCTGTTCTCACACTTCACCGAAAGACCGATCGGTATCCGTCCCGAATACTCCTCATTCCAGGCGACCTCTATTCTCCTTTCAGGATCGACTTCAAGCAATTTGGGACAATTGTAAACATGCACGGTTATCCCTCTGCCTCTGGTTATAAAGCCCGTGATCTGCTCACCGGGAACCGGGTTGCAGCACTTGCCGAAGTTTATGAGTATGTTGTCATATCTCCTGACGAGCACGGCGTCTTTGTAGTCGTCTTTGGATATCCTGTTCATTATGCTTTTTATTCTTTTGCTTTTCTCGGCACCTTCGGCGAATTTCCTGGGATGCATCACCTTGAGAAGATCGTTTACCGCGGCATTGCCGAATCCGACCGCTCTGTAAAAATCCTTTATTCCCGAGAATTGAAGTTTTGCCAGAGACTCGTCGAGTTTTTTCTTCTCCAGAAAGTTGTTCAGTTTGAGTCCTTTCGCGGCAAGTTTCCTGTGAGTTATTGCTTCTCCAATCTGCTCAGCCTTGCGGTTTTCTTCCTGTCTCAGCCAGCTCCTTATTCTGTTTTTAGCCTTGGAGGTAACGACAAAATCAAGCCACTGCCTGTTAGGGGCCCTGTTCTTGGAAGTCACAACTTCCACCATGTCTCCAGTTTCAAGCTTGTAGTTAAGGGGAACAAGTTTATGGTTAACAAAAGCCTGGGAGCAGTGATTGCCTAGGTCCGTGTGAATTGAATATGCGAAGTCAACCGGAGTCGCACCAACGGGAAACTCAAGGAGGTCCGCGTTGGGAGTGTAAACGTACACGACATCCAGTATGAGCTCCCCCTTTATGGCTTCTATGTACTCCGTTGAGTCTTTTATGTCCTTTAACTCAACGAGATGACGGAGGCTTGAGTAGATCCTGTCGTTTCCGTTCTCAAGCGAATTTCCTCCCTTGTACCTCCAGTGAGCGGCAACCCCGTATTCCGCAATTCGGTGCATCTGCTCCGTTCGTATCTGGATCTCCATCTGTTCCCCAAACGGCCCTATTACAGCCGTGTGAATGGACTGGTAGTTGTTGGCCTTTGGAAGGGCTATATAGTCTTTTATTCTCCCCGGAATCGGTTTCCACAAGGAATGCACCGCTCCCAGAACCTGATAGCATTCGTTTTCACCTGCGGTAACGATCCGGAAACCCAGTATGTCATAAATATTGCGCAGGCTTATATTGCCCTTCTTCATCTTGCTGTAGATGCCGTATAAATGCTTGAATCTCCACGAGACATCTCCTTGAATTCCGAATTCCTTCATCTTGGTGTTGATGAGCGAGACGATTTCGGTTGTGTACTTTTCCCAATCTTTTTTCTTTGTGGATACAGTTTGGCTAATACGCTCGTATTCACCCGGTTCAGAGAACTTAAACGCCAGGTCCTCAAGCTCAACCGATATCCAGTTCATCCCGAGGCGGTGGGCAAGCGGTGCGTAAATTTCCATTGTTTCAACGGCAATTCTTTTCTGCTTGTCTTCAGGCAGATACTGAAGCGTTCTCATGTTGTGCAGCCTGTCGGCGAGTTTTATCAGTACAACCCTTATGTCCTCAGCCGTGGCAAGTATCAGCTTACGAAAGCTTTCGGCTTGTTTTTCCACATCGGAAACATGTGGAAGGCGGCTTATTTTCGTGGTAGCGTCGACAAGAAAAGCTATCTCGTTTCCGAAATTTCGTTCGATTTCCTCGCGAGTCGCAAGAGTGTCCTCTATAGTGTCGTGAAGAAGTCCGGTAACTATGGAGGGAACGTCAAGTTTTAAGTTTGCGAGTATGGAAGAAACCTCCAGGGGGTGACTCAGGTATGGTTCTCCGGAAACTCTTTTCTGGCCCGAGTGAACCTTGGCCGAATACACGTAGGCTTTTTTTATGAAGTCAAGATCTTCGTTCCCGATATCCGAGTAGGAAGAAACCTTGTCAATGATGTCGTTTAGCCTGATCACAGCAGCGCGAACACCTCACTTAAGGCCGAATTTCCTGAGAAAAACGGGGCCGTACACATTTTCCGTCCTCACATCCCGGGTAGCGGCGGCGAGCATCCGCTGGCGGGAATCTTCCCCATCCCTCTGTCTCTGCGAAAGGATAACAGCCTCGATTCTCCTAGCAGCAATATCTGCCTCATCATTAATTATAATATAATCATAGCACTTCGAGCAGGCCACCTCCTCCTTGACTATCCCGAGACGAATGGAGATGTCCCCCTCTTCTTCCGATTTTCTGTCTCTTAGCCTTTGCTCAAGAATCTCGAGAGACGGCGGAACAACAAATATGAAGACCGCATCGTCAAACACGCCCCTCAGCCTTCTTGCTCCCTGAACATCTATGTCCAGAATGACGTCAATTCCCGTTTCGATCCATTTTTCTATATAAGCCCTCGGCGTGCCGTAAAAGTTTCCGTGCACCTCCGCCCACTCGGCAAAGGAACCCTGTTTGATCATGCTCTGGAACTTCTCCCTGGAAACAAACTCGTAGTGCTCCCCGCGGACCTCTCCCGCGCGCATTGATCTTGTTGTGTAGGAAGTGGAGAAACGGAGGTTTTCCACGTTTGACAGAACACGGGTGACAATCGTTGTTTTTCCGCTTCCCGACGGACCGGAGATCACAAACAACTTACCGCTCATGGTATCAGATTATAAATGCAAAAACCTAGATGTTAAAACGGTACTTGCTGCCCTGCAGTTTGTGATTTCCCCTGATTCGGAATCAGGAGACATCAAAGCGGTCAAGATTCATAACCTTGGTCCACGCAGCGGCAAAGTCCCGCACAAAAGCTTCCTCTGAATCATCACACGCATGAACTTCCGCAAGTGCCCGCAGCTGCGAGTTGGATCCGAATATGAGATCAACTTCGGTAGCAGTCCATCTGACCTCGCCAGTCGCTCTGTCGCGGCCTTCATAGATCCCTTCGGAATCAGTGGAGTGCCTCCATTCAATCGACATATCAAGCAGGTTAACAAAGAAATCATTGCTCAGCGTTCCGACCCTGTCCGTAAACACTCCATGTCGCGACCCTCCGGCGTTTGCACCGAGTGCCCGCATGCCCCCGAGCAGCACACTCATCTCAGGCGCGGTAAGCGTCAGCAGATGCGCCTTGTCGATCAGGAATTCAGCCGGCGAGTGCTGCTGACCGTTTGCGATATAATTGCGAAAGCCGTCCGCTTTCGGTTCAAGCACATCAAAGGCAGCCGTATCCGTCTGCTCTTCAGTTGCATCCGTGCGGCCAGGTGCAAAGGGAAGATCCACTGAATACCCCGCAGCCTCCGCAGCCTTTTCGACCGCGGCGCAGCCGCCAAGTACTATGAGATCCGCAAGCGAAACGCATTTCCCGTTTGTCTGCGCTTTGTTAAAACGCTCCATAACGACCATCAACGAAGACAATACCTTGGTGAGTTCTTCGGGATCGTTGGCGTCCCAGTCTTTCTGGGGAGAAAGCCTGATGCGCGCACCGTTTGAGCCGCCTCTGCGATCGGTTCCCCTGAAAGTGGAAGCTGAAGCCCATGCCACCCGGACCAGCTCTTGGGTTGAAAGCCCTTGGTCAAGTATTTCTTTTTTCAGAAGCGCAATGTCCTCTGCCTCGATAAGCTCATGATCAACAGACGGCACCGGATCCTGCCAGATCTGAGGCTCATCCGGGACCAGTGGTCCGAGGCAGCAGGAGTAAGGACCCATGTCGCGATGGGTAAGCTTGTACCACGCCCTTGCAAACGCCTCGGCAAGTTCATCCGGGTTTTCGTGAAAGCGGCGGGAGATGGGTTCATAGACAGGATCCATACGCAGAGAAAGGTCAGTAGTCGCCATTATCGTTGGAACCCGTTTTCCGGACCCGTCCGGTTCGGGGGCAAGATCCTTCTCAGCCACATCCTTCGGCGTCCATTGCCAGGCACCCGCGGGGCTCTTGGTAAGTTCCCACTCATAACCGAAAAGCATGTCGAAAAAGCCATTGTCCCATTGTGTCGGATTGGGTGTCCACGCGCCCTCAAGACCGCTTGTTATAGCATCAGAGCCATGTCCGCTCGCATGCTTGCTAGTCCACCCGAGACCCTGTTCCTCAATGCCGGCACTCTCCGGCTCGGGACCAACGCAGGCAGCGTCTCCGGCACCATGACATTTGCCGAAAGTGTGTCCGCCCGCAATCAGGGCGACAGTTTCTTCATCGTCCATAGCCATGCGCCCGAAGGTTTCACGGATGTCGTGCGCCGCAGCAATCGGGTCGGGCTTGGAGTTGGGTCCTTCGGGATTGACGTAGATAAGTCCCATCTGCACGGCCCCCAGAGGATTGTCAAGCTCGCGATCGCCGCTGTAGCGTTCATCGCCCAGCCATTCGGTCTCAGGACCCCAGTAGATGTCCTCTTCCGGTTCCCATACGTCCTCACGCCCACCGGCAAAACCAAACGTCTTAAGCCCCATGGACTCAAGAGCGCAGTTGCCGGCAAGAATCATAAGGTCCGCCCAGGAGATTTTGCGGCCGTATTTCTTCTTTATTGGCCATAGAAGTCTGCGAGCCTTGTCGAGATTCCCATTGTCGGGCCAGCTGTTGAGAGGCGCAAAACGCTGGGTGCCGGATCGTGCTCCGCCGCGCCCGTCGTGGATTCGGTAGGTTCCCGCACTGTGCCACGCCATACGGATAAAAAGCGGTCCGTAATGACCGTAATCCGCAGGCCACCAATCCTGGCTGTCCGTCATAAGTGCGTAGAGATCCTGCCTGACCGCTTCAAGATCAAGAGTCTGAAACTCCGCCGCGTAATCAAACTTCTCGTCCATGGGGTCAACAAGAGAAGAGTTCTGGTGAAGAATTTTAAGATTGAGCTGATTCGGCCACCAGTTCTGGTTAGCTATGCTGCCGGTTAGCCTTGAACTGACTGTGCCGTGGGTTACCGGGCACTTCACGGTGTCTTGGGTTTTATCCATGTTTTCTCTCCAAAATCAACACTTCGGGATGTATGTGAACGCATGGAGACGCAGTGAAATCAATATCGGGTATGCCCCACGCACTCGGGCAGGAAATATACCACTACCTTTATACAGGCTCAAGTTGGTATATCGATATTAAGACGGTTCCGTGGTTAGGACATATTAAACGATTCGGGGAAATCATCGATGATCTCAGGGAAACCTCCGACAACCCGGTCGGCAAGCTCAAGCTCACTGTCGGAGCATGAGTTGGTAATCCCGACGCATCTCATTCCGGCCCTATTGGCTGCCAGAACACCATGGGGAGAATCCTCAAACACAACGCACTGGGCAGCCGTTATGGTGCTGTCATAATCTCTTCTGAGCCTCTCAAGGCATTTAAGGTAAACCTCGGGGGACGGCTTCGGGTTCTCAGTATCATCAGCCCCTATTATAAAACCGAAAAACTCTGAAAGATTCCTGCGCCGCAATATGAGATTAATCTCTTCGGTTAACGCACCGGAACCTATCGCCACATGAAATTTACCCTGGACCGACTCAAGAAACTCGACAACTCCCGGGAAAATTCTTATGCTCTCCCCCATCAGTTCCTCAAAACAGATGCCTTTTTCTTTTACAAGCCGGGCAATCTCCCGCTCCGTGCCCTGTTGTCCGTTATCCTCAAGGAACCTCCTGAAAAAGCTTTTGTCATCGCAGGCAAGGTATCGTAAGTAGTAGTCGGTGGTCAAGAGCTTTAGTCCCAAGGTTTCCACTGTTCTCTGAAAAGCTCTCAGGTGCAGGGGCTCGCTGTCAACTATCACCCCGTCAAAATCGAATATGACCGCTTTTATCATTACTGTTTTCCCGGTTTGTAAGATACTATAGTATTTTACTGCCGGGAGAATCCTTTATAAAGAACCCACGCAGAACATAAAGACGGGAGAAAAAGAAAAATGGATTACTATAACCCCGAAGATCTCAAGAGGTTTCCCGAAATCGGGGAGTTCAGAGAAGATCTCATGGACAAGTTTTTCGAGTACTACAACTCCGCAACGGCCGAGGAAGGGGCACTTACAAAAAGGGAAAAAGCTCTCATAGCCCTGGCCGTGGCTCACACCGAAAAATGTCCTTACTGCATAGACGCATACACTACGCAGTGCCTGGAGACGGGAGCGGATCCGGAGCAGATGACCGAAGCCGTACATGTCGCCGCCTCAATGTCGGCCGGCATAAAGCTCATCCATGCGATCCAGATGCACAACACGCTGAAAAAGAACCGAGCCCTCTAGAGATACAGACGGGAAGAAAAACCGCCACGGAACAAAGTAACAAAAGCTCGCGAAAGATACATCATGATCCAAGAAAAAACGAAGACAAACAATTATAATTTTTCCCGCAAAGTGATCGACCAAGGTCTTGATATTGACCCTATTACGGTTGAAACCCTCCAGGTAAACATAACAAAGCTCTGCAACCAGGCCTGCACCCACTGCCATGTGGATTCCTCACCCTGGAGAACGGAACAGATGAGCCTTGAGTCCGTAGACAGATGTCTTGAAATACTAAGGGAAAACGACTGTATAAAAAATCTCGACCTGACCGGCGGAGCTCCGGAGCTAAACCCCCATTTTGACTATTTCGTGGAAGAAGCCAGGAGGCTTGGCAAACACGTAATGGTAAGACACAACCTGACCGTTACTCTCGATGGAAACCCCCGGACGGGAGAAGAGAAAACGTACATACCGAGGTTTTTCGCCGAAAACCGAGTCGAAGTCATATCCTCGCTCCCATATTACAGCAACTACTTCACGGATAAGCAGAGAGGAAAAGGAGTTTTCGAAAAAAGCATAGAATCTCTAAGAATGCTTAACAGTGAAGGCTACGGGGACGGAGAACTCAAACTCAATCTGGTATACAACCCAGTCGGGACCTTCCTTCCCCCGGACCAGAAGAGTCTTGAAGCGGACTTTAAGGCGAAGCTCAAGAAAAACTACGGGATAAGGTTCGATAATCTGTACACTCTGACCAATATGCCGATCAACAGGTTTGAGAAGGAACTGAAAAAGCAGAACGCCTACGAGGAATACATCGAAAAACTTGTAAACGCCTTCAACCCCGAAGCCGTAGACGGCATAATGTGCCGGAACCTCTTAAGCGTAAGCCACGACGGGAAAATCTACGACTGCGACTTTAACCAGATGCTCGAGATGCAGGCCCGAAACGGAAACGGGGGACTAACCATATTCAATCTTGACCTTCGCCAGGTGATCAAGAGAAAAATAAGATTCGGTGTTCACTGTTTCGGTTGCACAGCCGGGGCCGGAAGCAGTTGCGGCGGCCAGACGGTATCCTGATTCCGAGGCTTTGCGAAATGTCGCGAAAAAACGATAACGCCCTGATCGTTTTTCTTAAGTATCCGGAAACGAAAAAAGTAAAAACGCGTCTGGGAAAAGACATAGGGGACTGGAGGGCCGCGGAACTCTACCGTGAGGTGGCAGGTTTCGTCGCCGACTCCTTCTCGAGATCGGAGAACTGGACAACTTTTTTCTTCTACACTCCCAAGGAAAGAAAAAAAGAGGTCCTCGAGTGGCTGGGAGACAAGGAGGTCTTCTTTTTTGCACAGCAAAGAGATTCTCTCGGACAGAGGATGTCCCACGCGTTCGGAAAATGTTTTTCCCTGGGATTCAGAAATGTAGTTATCATAGGCACAGACTGCGTGATGATAACCGAAGAAGACGTGGAAACCGCGTTCTCACTGCTCTCGGGAGGGCAATTTGAAGCGGTGCTGGGTCCGGCAACCGACGGGGGGTACTATCTCCTCGGGCTACGCAGGAAAACAGACGCAGTTTTCCAGAACATACAATGGAGCACTTCCCTCGTATTTAAGGAAACAAAAAAACGCATGGAGGAAAGCGGTCTGCGCCACGCCGTTATGAGAGAGCTTGCGGATATTGACGAAGGAAAAGATATAAACATAAAGGATATAATGACAAGGGACACGGAACTTGGGCGCAAACTGGAACAAGTTCTTTCGAAAACCCAAAGAATCCGTACCGAGAAAAACAAGGAGAAAAAACTGGTATGAATTCCGAAATCGTAGATGTGGGAATAATTGCTTCTTTTTTCGCCGGAGTGATTGCGTTTCTTTCTCCCTGCATTCTTCCGCTTATGCCGGGCTACCTCTCAGTTGTAACGCGTCTTTCATACGAGGATCTTTCAGACGCTCGGAACCTGCCTAAATTTTCAAGGGTGATCGTACCAAGTCTCATCTTCATACTTGGATTCTCAACCGTCTTCATTTCTCTGGGCGTATTCTCCTCCCAGCTTGGAGGGATGATCTCCGGCAACAAGACTTTCTTGCTCAGAATAGCCGGAATATTCGTAATCCTTTTCGGAATATTCGTAATGGAGATCGTGAAGATCCCGTTTCTTGAGAGAGAACACAAAATCTCCCTTCCTCAGGAAAGAGGAAATCTCCTCGGAACTTACATTCTCGGTTTGGCGTTCGGCTTTGGCTGGACACCGTGCGTAGGACCTATTCTCGGATCCATACTCCTTTACGCAAGCACGGTGGAAGGAACGCTAAACGCGGTGGGGCTGCTCGCGGTTTATTCACTCGGAATCGGCATACCATTCATATTGGTCGGTCTTGCGTTTAACGGCGCCATGAGGTCTTTTAAAAACGTCAGGAGGTATTATCCCTATTATAAGTACGCGATAGGTTCGGGACTTGTGATAATAGGAATCTTGATGTTTTTAAACGAAATTTACTATCTGAATATCTACGGTCAGAAAATATTTGACGCAGTGGGAATAGACTTCTGGAAAAAGTTTTAGGTGCGGTAACTCCTCAGGAAACAATTCAGCTTGCGTGGCCGTCTAACAGGGAGACACCCTCAAGCTGTGAGAACTTCCGGTCTGATGTATACAAAGTGAGCGATTCCAAGAGGGTCCACATCACTTCGAACTGTTTGACGTCGTCGCATGTCAGATAACGGACCAGAATGTTGGTATCAAGCACGATCATTTCCCTCACACGCCCCATCCGCGATAGCCTGCTCCATCTCCTCAAGGGTGACCGTAGAACCATCGTACTGTAGTGCACCACACAGTCGTTTAACGCTCCCCACAGGCACAATACGCACTCCATCGTCAGCAATGAAATAACGCACCTTGTCTCCGGCTCGCAGCCCAAGGAATTCACGAACAGACTTCGGCAAGGTCGTCTGCCCCTTTTTCGTTATGGAAGATTCGGCCATTATATCACCTCCTGTTACATTGCAATATACAGTTTAACCTTTGCGGAGGAACCTGAGGCACAGTATGTTTCGGACCCATATTGCGCAGTCAGAGGAAAAACAGACAAAGCCTTGGAGTCCAGATTAAGCATTTCCATAGCTCAGAATTCCGTAGCTGTACACACCGGCAAGAGCTGCAACAGAATCTACGGCTTCCGGGGCGACCCGTTTCCCGACTTCAAGCAGTTCCTTCGATTCCTCTACCTTCATGCCATGGCGCTTTTCGAGAACGCTTAGGTCATCAAACCCGGTCACCCAGGTCACGTTGAAAGTTTTCTGAAACATATCAGTTGCCCTAACAACCTCAGGGTTCTCGTAGGTCCTGTTAATGATACTCAATGGATAGTAGTCAAAAGCGATTTTGAACGAGGGAATTCTGGCGCACAGACTGTCAAAGAAACTGTGAATCAGCTCAATGGGAAGATACATGCTGTTTCCTTCCCAAAGAAACAGTGTCGGGGAGTTGACGTCAAAACCCGCTTTGATGAGTTCTTCCGGCAGGTCAACTTCAAGATAGTTGCACGGTATGCTTGCGCATGGCGTAACTCCGTGGCTTTCAAGAACCTTGTGCTTGAATTCCAGGATGGCCGGCTGATCAATGTCGCAAAAACGCACTCCCTCGGTCTTAAAGACCAGGGAACGCATGTCAAACCCGCAGCCGAGTATAACAACCTGTTTCATGCCGACTTGAATCTCCCGTCTTGTGATTTCATCCAATATGCAGAAGCGGTAACGGAGAATTTCAACCGATTCCGGAAGAATTTTGGTTACCCTGTCGACCTTTTCCCTTATATCGTCCGTAACAAACCAGTGGGCATAGGGGTCGTTGAACACGCGGTGTTCACGGTTCTTTTCCATCTCCCTGTAGCAGGCTACGGCAAACGCGGTTGTTCCAACTTCATTTATGTCCGACATGGCAGATCCATATAGAATTACGGGGATACGCATTCAGAAGAAACGGGATGCGGTGGCCCTGTTATCAAGATATGCTCTATTACGGTGTTAGCAAGTAAAACATTATTTCTGGACTTCGCATAAAAACAGCAATTATATACTTGATTACCCTTTGTACAATCAAGTATATAATTCCATACTTGTTATGGTTAACTGGAGGTAAAAATGCCCTTATACGAATATGAATGTTCTGATTGCGGCGAGGAATTCGAAGTTCTGGTGCTTGACCCAGACGAAACCATAAAATGTGCGATTTGCGACTCGGAGAACATCGGAAAGCAGTTTTCGACTTTCGGCCTTGGCAGCAGCAATGGGAATCTCGAAATTTCCGAGAGTGGGGATTCGGAGAGCTGCCCGCAATCGTCCTGCTCTTGCTGCTGATTTACCGGCGCAATTGCACAAAATTTATCTCTGTATATAATTAACTTTTCATTTTAAAACACCCGATGGAGGATCGGTTAAGAAATGTGCGAAGGCGATAAGAATATGAAGGAAGCCGCCCTTGAATATCATAGGAGCGGAAGAAAAGGAAAACTTGAAGTCGTACCAACAAAGCCCTGTGACACGGCATGGGAACTTTCCCTCGCGTACTCTCCAGGAGTCGCTGAGCCTTGCAGGGAAATAGACAAGGACGAAGATCTCTCTTATGAATATACCAACAGGGGGAATCTGGTCGCGGTAGCTTCAAACGGCACCGCAATACTGGGACTCGGAAACCTGGGGGCCCTTGCGGGAAAGCCCGTGATGGAAGGGAAAGGGGTGCTTTTCAAGAAGTTCGCGGACGTTGACGCCTACGACATTGAAATAGCAACCGACGACCCCGACGAATTCATAAAGACCGTAAAATACCTCGAACCCACTTTCGGCGGGATAAACCTCGAAGACATAAAAGCCCCTGAATGCTTCTACATAGAAGACAAGCTGAAAGAAGAGATGGACATACCCGTCTTTCACGACGATCAGCATGGGACCGCGATAATATCGGGCGCCGGACTTCTAAACGCCTGCGAAATTACCGGGAAAAAGATGAGCGAACTCAAGATGGCGTTTAACGGAGCCGGAGCATCCGCAATCGCATGCGCCGAGTTCTTCATATCACTCGGGGCAAAAAGGGAAAACATAATAATGTGCGACAGCAGGGGAGTAATCTACGAGGGAAGAGGCGTGGGACTTAATCCCCAGAAAGAAAGATTCCTTGTCGAAACTGACAAAAGGACCATAGGAGACGCCTTGGTCGGAGCCGATGTTTTCGTCGGTCTCTCAAACGGAGGAGCCATCAATCAGCAAGATGTAAAGAACATGGCAAAGAATCCTATAATATTCGCCATGGCGAATCCCGACCCCGAGATACTTCCCGCAGAAGCGAAGGAAGCCAGAAGCGACGTAATAACGGCCACGGGACGTTCCGACTTCGCAAACCAGGTGAACAATGTTCTGGGATTTCCCTTTATTTTCAGGGGAGCGCTTGACGTAAGAGCAACAAAAATAAACGACGAAATGAAAGTTGCGGCGGCATACTCCCTCGCGGAGCTCGCAAAGGAGCCCGTGCCGGATAAAGTGGCCAAGGCCTACGGGGACCAGAAATTCGAGTTCGGTCCGGACTACATAGTCCCCAAGCCGTTTGATCCCAGAGTTTTGGTATGGGAATCAGCCGCTGTCGCTCAAGCTGCGATGGAAACCGGTGTTTCCAGAATCAAGATCGACCTTGATGATTACAAGAAGTCCCTAGAAGACAAGATAAAAGATCTGCTCTAGGAAAAGAACTGGCTTTTGCGAGGTCATCCCAATTTTCCGTTTATTTGCCGTCCGCAAGGCGGGCAGCTGTGCTTCAGTCATTATCCGGTCCATTGATAAAAGCAGTAATATTTGACATGGATGGAGTCATAATAGACAGCGAACCCCTCTGGGAGAAAAGCGAGTCTATTATGCTCAAGCAAAGGGGATTTGGGGGCAATGAAAATTACAGGAAGGAATACAGAAAGAAGATAATGGGTCTTAACCAGAAAGACTCCGTAAAACTTCTCAAAGAAACTTTCGGCCTTGATGAATCCCCGGAGGAAATTCTCCGTACCCGCCTCAAGATCCTTCTTGAACTCTATGAAAAGGAGCTCAGCCTAGCTGACGGGGTTCCCGAACTCCTTGAAACCTTAAGCCGGAAAAAGCACATAAGAAGGGCTCTCGCCTCGGGCTCCCCTATGAAAGTGATAGAATTCGTTCTCGAGAAATTTTCTCTTTCTGGCACTTTCAAAGTAAAGGTCTCCGGAGATTGCGTGGAAAACGGAAAACCTCATCCCGATATATATCTCGCCACTTGAAGTACGAAATGCAACACTGACTCAGATAATCTTCTTTCAGGGGAGTTTAGCACGGAGATGGACAGGGGGCAATGCTCTTCGTAGCGAGGGCGAGCCCGAGCGAAGAAGAGCATTGCCCAAGACCTGTGATTTGTATTGCATAGACCCCGA
>JAJDUA010000043.1 GCA_022826905.1 Candidatus Dadabacteria bacterium | reverse complement strand
GCGAGAAGTACGGAAATATCCCGGAGATTGACGGATTCCGAACTGAAAACTGTGCCGCCCGCGGTCAGTCCAGGTAAAATCATGGCTGTTGACCCTCAAAAACCTCCCCACCTTCTGTGCGGTGAGAAATGCGGGCTAAAGAAATGATCGGACACCCTTTGTCTTCGCGAAATAAATTCCAACTCTGATACTGGATTCGCAGAATCGGATCTGGTACTTTCCCATTTGGAACCTGATCTTTTATTCCGTAAAACCGGGGGAAGGATGCTGATGCAGATTAAATCTAGCCATTCACATTTAGGCGGCGAGGAGTCTCGGCAGTCCCCTTGGTACTCATCGGGGTAGCACCCTAAGAATGGTTAAGCACCTAGGCTTTGTTGGTGAGGAAGCTATTAAATAAAAAGTCCAATCTATTACCGTCCTTGTCCCAGCAATCCACGTTTCGAATTTTCTCTTACCCTGTTTTTGATATCCTGAATCCAACGCTTAAGTTCTGGGTCTTTATCTTCATCGACTAACAGTCTTGGATCCCCCAGACCGCACCTAAATCCAGCAAGGGTATCTGCGAGATCGGGAAGATTCCTTCGTTGCGCCATATTCTCTAATTCAAAAGAAGAGTATACAAAGATGTATCCATCTCTTGATGAGCAAATATACCTATCGGCGCAGTACTGTCTTACGAAGTTCATCACTTGGTCTGAGTTTAAGGATTCAATACGATAAAATAGTGTCATAATGCGACCTCCTGTCAGTGGTTCTATAATCTGACATTTCATTCGTAATATTCAAGCTTAAGTGTTTTTTTTATGTGAGCAACTACTACTTTGCGAGTGTGTTCATAACTTCGATATCTATATGAGGGCTCGAATTTTTCCAGTTTAATCATAACAAGCAAGGCGGCATCGTTTTTTGACAGCAGGTTTTTCAGCAGGGATTTGGAACACGTCAGACTGACACATGGGTAAGAAGTATCATGGTCGTGTTCTCTGTATCCCCAAGCGGCGGAGCGGGCCATGATGGATCGCCCTCGCCGATTTTTCCAAATACGCTGGAACGATTCCTCGCTCTGAATGCCAAGTTGAGAAGCAAATGATGTTCCTATTTCCGGTCTTTCGACTGCGCTGATCGAAGCTACAGGGTCCGTTTTATCAAGTTCACCTACTAACCGCGGCCAAGCAATCCATCCCGTACAGATATTTCCTCGAGACAGCTCATGCTGTGTTTCCCGATAAAGAGGCAGGGAAGCCGCAATCGGTTTTTCTCGGACAAGCCGTTTGGCTATAGAGCGGGCTTTTTCCGGTTTGACAAGTGCGGAAGAAATATCGACTTTAACGCGGTGAACATCCGGCGAATACCATGTTCCGGCAACCAAGGTTTCCCTTTTCACTCCACTTTTTAAGCCGACAAGCGCAAGGAGTTTTGATTTGTTGTCGGTAAATTTAGGGTTGCCGACCCCGTTTTCAAGGAGAGTCACTTGTGAGTGTGACGGACATCTGTCCAGACCGTCGGATAACCACAATCCGTCTTCTCGGCTGAGGAGATATGACTGGAGCCAGTCATTCCAAGAATCTTCCTCGGGGTAATCGCTTTCAGGGACCGGGTAGGATTTCAGAAGTTGCCCCGCTGCCAGAAAAAGCGTGTGCCGACCCAGATACTGACTGTAATCATCGTAGCCGGTGTCAGTCCACTTAAGCTTGATGTTACGATGTGTGCTCAATGCGCCCGGATGATTCATACTTCTCAGGTTGCTATCGACAGACTGGGCAATCTCCGACAGGATCTTCCTGACCTCAAGTTCGGGTTTTCCAAACACTCTGGCAAGCCGTCCGACTTCTTCGCCTGTAAAACGGTAATCCGAATGTGTCCCCGAAGTTGGGTTGACGTTCGGTTTGCCGCGGTGGGAATCGTCGGATTTTCTGGTTTTCATTCCTTGGTGAATAAATGGAGAACGATTAGTGTTTCTTACGAGTTTTTCGGCTTCCTGCGGCAGTTTAAGTTCTCCTGCGTCCATGCAGGCGATCAAGGCCTGTGCCGCGAAATGTCTCATGAGTACATGAGGCTGACAGTCTTCCCTGGTGATACCGAGAAGTTGTTCGCTATAGCTTGCGATTGCTTCCGGTTCGTCCAGTGCGATTCTGGCTAAGGAAATCAGGAGCCAGAGTTTAGCGTGCAATGGATAAAAAGGCCGTTTCGGGAACTGGAAAGCACCTGCCCCCTCTTCGGCGGACATTTTGGCCAGAAGAGCCTCAATGACATTCCATCTCCCGAATCTGGCGAAACAGCGCACACTGTGCGCGGCGCGCCACCTGTCTTCGGCGTATGGAGAACCCAGCATTCGCCACACGAATCCCGAGCAGACTTTCCTGATGTCGTTTTCCGGATACAGATTCTCTTTCCACTCGCCTTCCGGGGTAGCGGATGACAAATTCGCCGCTTTGCCCTTCAGCAGGTGTGAGAAGGCATCCGCCGCTTCTTGTTCATCGGCTTTATCGCATATGTAGGCAGAAAGGGCAAGCCATACACCAGCGTCGACGGAGACATCAGGTTTCGAGAAACTCCTGACAATCTCAAGAGCGAGTTCAGAAGTCGGAATCAGAAAAAGCTCCGAGATTCTTTCGAGATAATATCCTGAAAACTGGTGATTGCTTATCAACTCGTGGCTGTGCTGAAGAAGTATCTGAACGCCGAGCTGCTTATACTGTTCCGCAGGAGATATGGATGAATTCTGCCATAACTCTTTGCATTTTCCCAGTTCGTCAAGCTTTCTGTGCAGATCAAGATTCTCAAGACTCGATAGCTCGCGTATATAATGACCGCGTTTATCGTACGGAACTTTTACCCGTAATTTTTCAAAGAAGAATTCATACAAAGAGTAATGATCTTCAATCTCGTGAAAATCTTCAATCGCTTGTCTGAGCGATTGGATTTCAACTGGGTCAGTTTGATCGGCGATTCTTTTCGCCTTTCTTTTTTCCAAGCGTTTTTTTCTGGAAAATCTTTCATTCGCCTGTTTGTCCGTTTCGTTGTGGTGGTTCAAGTACTTGTTGCGGGCTTTCGAGATTTTCCGGGAATCTGCGGTAGCACGTCTAAGATATGCCGTTGTCTTTGATTTCGCTCCGAAGACCCTGTCCGTCACTTCGAAGAGAGTCTCCGCTTCCCAGTTCGCCACAATCCCAAGATTATTGCCTTCAAACTGGTCTACTGCTTCAAAAACAAGATCATCTTCGTTGGCATAGTTGCCGGATTCAATTGTGGTTGCCAATGTTGCGATATTGCAGTATTCATGCCAATTTGGACGAGCAAGCCTGTTTAATGCCAAGGCATCTTCAGGGCTGATTTTCCCGTTGATGATCAGGGGGATCAGATAGGGAAGCAGAGTGCATCCGAGGGGCACCTTGGAGCGGTCATTCCAGCGGGAAAGTTTTGCCAGCACTCTGATTCCCGCCACATTGGAAAAGCCTTTTCCAAAATCGATCCATGGGAATTTCTCTGGCTCATCGCAGATGTTAAGCTCGCATATGTTAGTCAATACGTGGAAATCCCGTTCATCAAGCTCCCTGTTTTTAACCGATGCGGCGAAAAAAAGAAGCTCGTCGGTGAATTGTAAGTCTCCCGACCCGATGGAATCCATTTGTTCAAGACCCGTCCGAAAATATGCCGAAGCTTCTTCGACACTGGCAGGCAATATTGCTCTTGCGAGGTCTGCATAAAGGAACACTCTTTTCTGAATATCTGTTTCTTTATCAATAATGGTCTTTGCTTTTATTGCTTCTTCTCCGGCAATGGATTGAAGTTGGTTGCGCTTCGCCAGAATCCTTACAACTTCGATCGCTATGTGGGCCTCAATGACTTCCTGTTCGTGAAAGCGTTCAAGAAATTTTTCAACCGACGCAAGGCACAAGTCGTTACGCGCCCACAAAGCGAAAACTGCCATCTGGAAGGCGAGCTTCTGGTAGAAATCGGGGAAGAAACTGTGTATGTAAAAATTAGGAATTTGTTGCAATTTTGAGCATTCCCCAAGCAAAGATACAAAAGGCGTGTCGGCATTACCTTCCGAAGCTCGAAGCACGCTGGTCAGGGCTTTGGTAAATGACAGCAGAGAGGGGAGATATCTGATCAGAAATTCTATTCCCTGCTTTTTTGTTTCTACCTTTCTGATGTCGGAATCCGACCTGATTTCCTTGGTCGATATATAATTCAGGAGTCTTTTTTCGAGTTCAGTCCGAAATTCCTCTCCGTAAAGATTGTTTTTTATGGTTCTGCCTATGGATGCGAGTTCTTCGGGCAGGAGGTCTTTTTCTCGTATGTTCCTGTCGGCTGCTGCGGCTTTCAACGCCGTATTGAGAAGCAGGTTGAAGACATCATGGTTGTAGTGGTTTGGGTTTAGGAAGGACGATACGTCGGGACGCCTGTACGGAACACTGCGTAATATTCGCGATGCTTCTTTTTTAAGCTCGAGAGAAATACCGATGGCGCAAGCCTTGCGCAGGCCCATTTCGAGGTTGTTTTTATTTCTGCTGTCAAGATTAAAACCATTCTCAAATTCCAGCTTGTCTTTTTTGTCGCATGTCTTGGAAATCCATTTTATCAGAGATTTTTTCCTTGATCCACTCAGTTCGGCAAAGGATAATGCCGCGGCGGCAATACCGATGTTTCCTTTTAGTTCATCCAGATAGGCGTCAAGTTTTATATCGGATTTCGGTAACCCCGTTCTCTTCGCCTGAAGCAAAAGCGCGAAAATATGCTCACCAACTTCGTAAGCGTACCAAGCTTCCCATTCTTCCATGAACTCATCAGCTTCCTGAAGACGGTTCTGCATTATATGAGAGAACGCGATTGCGGCGATGTCCAGACTCTCGCACCCCAGGTCATGTTGCCGTGTTTGATGCTTGTGTCCTTCATCCAAGAAATAGCGTAGCCAGTTTTGCAAACTGACGATATGGTAGGATGCCTCATCCATATCGTCGGATAAAGCGTTTGCTATCGCCAGTCGCGCATGGCGGGTTCCTGGCCATGGGGTACGTGTTTCGAAAAGCCGTCTGAGGGCGTCAACATCATTTGCCGCTATGACGAGATCCGGGGAGTTGAGGATATAGCTTGCCCCGCGGTGTTCCGCCGACGTGATTGCTGATATTTCAAGCAGCAAATGAACCAGATGATTATAGTTGCGCATATCTACCGCGTAACGCAAGGCGATTTTTAGTCTCGCATAGCGTATTCTGTGTTTGCCTACCGTACTTGTGACGGTTCCGGGAAAACTGCTGTTAAAAGCGAGTTCAAACAACCCCTCTCCATCCCCCAGCATGTAAAGCAATTCTGGAAGCGCCCGCGCCGCGTACACGGATCTGTCCTGTCTTGCCGAGAGATTCCTGGCGACTTGCTTCAAGTGCTCATCAATAGATGCGTATTCCTCGCGTACCAATGTTTCAGTCGGTTCGTCCCGAAAAACCAGTCCGTGTTCCGTGAGTCCCAGAAGAGGATGCAGATCCGAAACGAAGCTTTCCATGGCGGTTAGTTCTATGCTGTGCGCAGCCGCGTACTCATCAAGGGGCACGGGCGGTGGCAGAACCGCAAGTCCGGCAAGAAACGTCTCGAGATCGTTTTCACCGTACCCCTGATCCGAAGCAACGGAAAAGGCCTTTTTTATTTGTTCTCGGATCAGGTCTTCAAGCTTGATTTCATTGCCAACCGACAAAGAAGCGAGGTTGCTCTGGCCGTTTTCCAGGAGGTACGCAAGAATCCTTGGATTCCCCTCGGACCCGGCCTGCAAAGCACCTACGTCGTCTTCATTTAGCTGCGGAACACGCGCCTGAAGATATGTTTTCGTTTCTTCTCTGCTGAATGCCGAGAGGTTGAAATCATGGTACGGAACATTTCTGACGCATGCGGAAACGCGGTGGGAGCGGCTTGATGCAATCAGCTTTACCTTCTCCACCGGTTTACGTTGCAACATCTCGATGAGAATTGTCGGGAAACAATCTTCGTTCCTGTCTCCGGCGAAGACCGCGGCGTTGTCTATCGCATCGAGGAACAGCAACAGTCCCCTTTTTCCAGAACCCTCAGAGAGCGTTTCAACGCTTTGATCAAGCCTGCGCCGAAAGGTTCTCAGCAGGGATTGCAGGTCGCTGTGGCTTCCGGGAAGTACAGGGTCGCAAAGTCCCCTTTGAGCAAGGGTATTCGCTATATGGATCAGCCCCCGTCTGGGAAGATGTCGAGAGTCTTCCAAAGAGCGGTATGATCCGCCTCCAAAACAGTCGAAAAACGCGACTTCGTAATCGTTCTCCACTTCCTTTGCGAGGCTGCGCATGAACACGGTCTTTCCGATTCCTCCTGTCGCATGAACTAGCATCGGTTCCGAAAGCCCGGGCAGAATGTCAAGAGCATCCTGCATCTGTTCGCGCCTGACGACATCTCCAACATCCGCCAGGACCTCCGGACAGGGCAGAAAATCTTTTTCTTCGGCTATTTCCAAAGCTGCAAGAACGTCAATGTATCGTATGATGTTGTTGCCCGCCCCGGCGCCTCCGGCCTTGTCGCGCACCATCTGCCTCATTCTGCCTAGGCGTGCGGAGGCCAAGGCGTCACGAGCGGCCGACCAGTCCGCCAGAAGCCTGGAGAAATCGCTTTTTATTTCTCCAAGCTTCCCCCCGGAACCCTTAACCAGACATTTTCCGGCAAATTCCTCCATCTGCCTGCCGTCGAGTCCAGATGCGTTGCTGAACTGTTTCGCCTGCTTTGCGGCTTCGCCCTTCAAGGTTCTTTTCTCCGCGATTCCCCTGATCGCTTCGGAAAACGGTTCATAGATAGGTCTGTTAGTTGCCAGTTCGAACCGAAGCTTGTCCCGGACGCTGTCCCCGCCATAGACTTCTATGTGGTCGAGGTACGCCGCCGCAAACTTTTTGATGGTCTCCTTGGCATCGCTCGCCCGAAAACATTTATCTTTTTTACTCAAAGAGTATTTGAATTGGACGATCTCCACCTTGCTTGCATCCTCGAAATTCGGATTTTCGCCGCAATAAAGAACCAAGTCGGCGATCTGCACGGTTTCGGGTGAAGCCGATCTCTGATCACCGGGTTCCAATCCTTCCACAGCAATTCCGACAAGGTCGTCTACGGGAAGCAGAAGCCTCATCGCGATACGCGCCGTCCATGCTTCGTGGAACTCGTGACCGTCCCGCGAGGGTCTTACATTATCCACAGGTGCTGATGCTTTGGCCATTTTGGCTTTTCCTCATCGATAAGGTTAAAATCCTGTGCAAGTTTATTTCCTGTGCGATGGTTTGGCAACTTGGTTCCCCTTAAACGACACGGGATATTCTCGTTAATTTCTACACGCCAGCTTTGGTTCAGGATAAACCCGCTTATAGCGTCGAGTAAAGGAGCAGATTATGAGCTATGTCAAAACAGGTACTCAACCACTTAGACATCTTATGACTGAGATTGAGAAAGGACAGATTAAAATACCACAGTTTCAAAGAGATTATGTTTGGAACGTTGAAAAGACCGCTGAGCTTATAGACAGCGTCATTCGAGGGTATCCAATTGGTTCACTTATCTACTGGCGGACTGCGGACAGGCTACGGGAAGTGCGCAATCTCGGTCGGCTCGGATTTCCAGAAGCCGACCGAGGTGACCAAGTAAATTACGTTCTTGATGGCCAGCAACGGTTGACGAGCATCCTGGCGGCTTTATACGGACTCAAGGTAAATATCAGAGACGGGACTGAAAAAGATTTCTCTTCCTTGATAGTTCACTTGAATCGAACGGATGACGACTCTCCCGTCGTGCGGACAGATATTCCCGATGAGGATGGCGCAATTTGTCTGCCGTTGGCTCAGATCTGGTCTCGACAAGGAAAAGAATTTGATGCCTGTACAGACAAAATAAGAGAAGTTCGAGACATGTTGTCGGATCAGTTGCGAACCTATGATATACCGAAAGTTACTTTGTATGACGCCGAGATTTCTGTGGCAACAGAAGTGTTCAGCCGGATCAACACAGGCGGTCAGGAATTAACGATTTTCGAGATAATGGTTGCAAAAACTTATGATCCAAACCAGGCGTTTGATCTTGTTAAAAAATTCGACGAGTTCCTTGAAGAGTTGAAGGATGTCGGCTTTGATTCGATCGACGCCACGGATATCCTGCAACTTATAGCACTTATGCTGAAAGACGACTGCAAGAAAAAAACGATTCTGGACCTTGGCCGCAAGGAATTTATAAACGCTTGGCCAGAGGCAATTGAAAACCTAAGAACAGCAGTAGACTACATAAAATCATCGTTCCGGATACCTGTGTCCCGCCTTTTGCCTTATTCTTCACTGGTCGTACCCATCGCACTCTTTTTCAACGGAACCGACAGAAAACCTCCGAGCAAACGGCAGGCAGAACTTTTGGCTGATTTTTTTTGGCGTGCAGGTTGGTCGGAGCGTTATTCATCTGCAGCCGACTCGAAACTTTCACAGGACAAACGAACAATGAAAAGCATAATGGAGGAAAAACGCGTTCGGTATGATTGGGTAGCTCCAGTTAACGCTGCATACATTAAAGACTCCACTTTCTCGGCATCACAAGCATTTTCCAAAACAATTCTTGCCTTGCTGGCTTCGCTTCAGCCTCAAAAGTATGGCAGTGGCGATCTTGTAAATCTGCAAAATGACTGGATGAGGCGGGCCAACAGTATGAATTTTCATCATGTTTTTCCAAAATCTTACCTAAAGAATAAGAAGAACTACGAAGACTGGAAAACTAACCTTGTGTTGAATATTTCACTCGTTGATGATTTCTTAAACAAACGCGTGATTCGGGCACGGGCACCATCTGAGTACATGCAGGAATTTAAGAACGAAAATGAAAATTTCGAAGAGACTATGTCAACGCACCTGATCAATGTAGGTAATGACGAGCAGACTTCGAGCGCAGTCTGGGATGATGACTATGAAAGATTCATAGATGAGCGTGCTCTTGCCGTAGTTAAGTTGCTGCAATCTAAATTAGTTTCTTGATCCAGTCAGTGAGGCGCTTCGGACTTCAATCGAAGGAAGGAGAAGCAAAGGGGGCTTTTATTGGTCCATGAATACTCATCTTTTTCCCTTCTTCTACAAATTCCCGTGCCAATTCAAAAGCCTGGTCCATCGTATCAGAATAAAAGGTTTCTGTCGAGTCATCAGAAAAATTATCTTTGCATGAAATTTGCCAAAATGTATTGTCTATAAAAACATGCTACTTAAAAACAAAGAAGTGTCTGACATCGTATATAATCCCCAATGGAATTATATACTTGTTTTCCCGTATACTGTTTTTGTTGAACCGATAATAGGCCTTGCTATGTGGAGTAAGCTACTACCACTGAGAGAGTAATGGAATGAACCTTAGTAACGGAATGAGGCCCATACATCCGGGCGAGATACTTCGCGAGGAACTTGACACGCTCAAGTTGTCGGCCAACGAATTATCAAAGGAACTGGGTGTACCCGCAAACCGGATCACGAAGATCCTGAACGGCCATTGGGACATAAGTAAGGACATGGCATCGCGGTTGGCTGGTTACTTTGGGACTACTCCGCAACTTTGGCTGAATTTGCAGAAGACATGGGAGCTTAGGCGGACATAGATCAAAGAGGGTTGTGAAATTGCTGAACGCCTTACACTTACCAAGCGGTGGTATAACGGGGAATTAACCCCATAGATGTCTATAATATGAACCATGAATGAGACAATAGTAAGCGTAAAGAAACTCAAAAAGTACTTCCCTGTCCGAAAGGGGATTTTTTCAAGGGTTTCAGACTATGTACGTGCTGTTGATGAAGTAGAACTTGAGGTAGAAAAAGGCAGCACTATGGGCCTTGTCGGGGAAAGCGGAAGCGGAAAGACGACGCTTGGAAAGACGGTGCTGAGACTACTTGCCCCGACCGCCGGGAAGATTTTCTTCGAGGGAGAGGACATTACCGAACTTGACTCGGCCCGGCTTCGCTCCCTGAGAAGGGAAATGCAGATGATATTCCAGAACCCCTACGGTTCCCTTAATCCCAGGATGAACGTGGGTTCGCTTGTTTCCGAGGGAATAAGCATCCACAACACGGTAAAGAAAGAAGAGCGCGGCGAGTTCGTGGCCCAACTTCTCGGCGAGGTGGGACTGGGCACCGACGTTATGGGTCGCTACCCCCACGAGTTCAGCGGGGGACAGCGCCAGAGAATAGCCATAGCGCGCGCCATCTCCCTTCACCCGAAGTTCGTTGTCTGCGATGAGCCCGTCTCAGCGCTTGATGTGTCGGTGCAGGCGCAGATAATAAACCTGCTTAAGGATCTTCAGAAAAAACACGGTCTTTCCTACCTCTTCATATCCCATGACCTCCGTGTCGTAAAGCACGTAAGCGACCTGGTGGCCGTGATGTATCTTGGAAAAATAGTCGAAATCGCTCCCAGCGAGGAGATCTACTCAAACCCCGCGCACCCTTACACCAAGATGCTTATCTCCGCCATTCCCGAGATAAAAAGAACTAGGAGCGAAAACGGCAGCGAGGCATCCATATCGGGGGAAATAAAGAGTCTTGCGGATATTCCCTCGGGGTGCAGTTTTCATCCGAGATGCCCTCTTGCGACCGAGGTGTGCTCCAGGCAGACTCCACGGCTCGAGAAAAAAGGAGCCGATGGGCGAAGCGTTGCCTGTCATAACGTCTGAGCAGTCCCCTTGTTTCTCCGGAGACTGTTTTTTCCGAATAACTTGCAATAAAGCGATTGTGGTTTATATTAGAGCAATTTTTGCAGGCGGGGTTTCCGCGCGATGATAGTTAACGTATCGGAAATAAAGGACGGGGGATTGAGTCTTAATCTCACGAGGGGGCCGGGATGGCTCGGCGGTTCCGAGAAATCAGAGGTCGCGAGCGTGGATTCCGATATAGAGTTTCATATTGATCTTTTGCGCACGGCGGGCGAGATAAGCGTGCAGGGGAAAATCGGATTCCTGGCAATCGCCCGGTGTTCCCGTTGCTTAAGCGACGTACGCTTTGATACGAATCTTGAGGTAAAACTCATTCTTTCGCCTTCTGATACAGAAAGGAAGGAGGAAGCGGGCGGGGAGATAGATTATGAGACTTACCGCGGGAGAAAAATAGACCTTAACGATTACATGAGAGAGCAGGTGAATCTTTCGCTTCCCTACAAGGTGCTCTGCGCCGAGGATTGCAGGGGACTTTGCAGCGGTTGCGGACGGAACCTTAACGAACAGCAGTGCGACTGCGAGACTCACCAAGAAGACTCGCGTTTTGCGGTACTTAAGGATATAAAAATATAGCTTCAAGTCAGGAGATTGAGATGGCATTACCCAAGAGAAAGACTTCCAGATCGAAATCAAGAAAAAGAAGAACCCACTATACCCTCGCGTGGCCGGGAGCTTCATTCTGTCCCGAGTGCAACGAGATGAAGCCTCCCCACAGGGCGTGTCCCACCTGTGGTTACTACAAGGGAAGGAATTTCTTCAGAGAGGCTCCGGATACGGAAGTCGCTACGGAAGACTAAGAACAACTGAATCCATGATAGCTTTCCTTTTTCCAGGTCAGGGTTCCCAGTACATCGGTATGGGCGCTGATTTCTGCGCCGAGTTCGAGGTTGCGAGGCGGACTTTTGAGGAAGCAAGCGACGCTCTCGGAGTTAACGTGGCGAAGCTCTGCTTTGAAGGCGAGGCGGCGACCCTTGCCCTTACCGCGAACGCGCAGCCAGCGATACTTACCGCGAGCGTTGCCGCGTTGAGAGTGGTCCTTGAGGAGACGGAAATAAGGCCGGACCTGGTGGCGGGGCACAGCCTCGGGGAATTTACGGCCCTTGTAGCCTCTGAGTGCCTGGGGTTCAGCGACGCTGTGCGCACCGTGAGAAAAAGAGGGGAGTTTATGCAGGAAGCAGTTCCGGCGGGAGTCGGGAAAATGGCTGCCGTGCTGGGCCTCACGTCCGAAGAAGTAAGCGGGCTCTGCGCCGAGGTTGCGGGGGAAGAAAGCGTGGTTTCCCCGGCCAATTTCAATTCGCCTACACAGACCGTTATCTCGGGAGAAGCCCGGGCCGTCGAGGCCGCGGCGGAGCTTGCTAAGGAAAAAGGGGCAAGGCGGGTCGTCGAGCTCGAGGTGAGCGCGCCTTTTCACTGCTCTCTCATGGAGCCAGCGGCCGCGCGTCTGAAAGACGTTCTCGGGGAAATGAATTTTCACCCTGTTAAGTATCCCGTGGTTACAAATACCGGGGCGGAGGCAAACTCCGATTCCGCGAAGGTGGCGGACATACTGGTTGAGCAGGTGACAAGTCCGGTGAGATGGGCTGAGTCCCTTGAGTTCCTCAAGGACTCCGGGGTTTCCGAGTTTCTCGAGATCGGCCCCTCCAAGGTTCTGAGCGGCCTTGTGAAAAGAACTCTTAAGGGCGTTCGTTGCGCCGGTATTGAAAAAATCGAGGAGTTAAATCATATTAAAGCAGATGGAATTCAGTAATCAGGTTGCACTTATAACCGGCGGGTCGCGCGGGATAGGAAAGGATATTGCGAAGAAACTCGCTTCGCGCGGGGCGTATGTTCTGATTAACTACATCAGTAACAGCCAGGCCGCCGAGGAGACTCTCGGAGAGATAGAGCAGGAAGGGGGCAAGGGCAGGGCGGTCGGCTTTGACGTCTCCGATTTCGACGAGGTTCAGCGATGCGTGGGAGAACTCTCCGGTGAGCTGGGCGGAATACACATACTTGTTAACAACGCTGGAATAAGGAATGACGGGCTTTTGATGAGAATGGGGGAGGAGGACTGGGACCGTGTCATGGACATAAACCTCAAGGGAGCGTTTAACTGTACCAAGGCGGTTTCAAGGGGCATGTTCAAGAACCGTTACGGAAGAATAATAAACATCACCTCGACTGCAGGTGAGGTCGGGAACCCCGGGCAGGCGAATTACGCCGCTTCAAAGGCCGGGGTAATAGGTCTTACCAAAGCAACCGCCAAGGAGTTCAGCACAAGGGGGATAACCGTGAACGCGGTGAGCCCCGGTTTTGTCGAAACTGACATTATCGCGGACCTTAACGAGGAGATGAGAAAAAAATATCTGGAAGCCATACCTCTCGGCCGCTTCGGGCGCGTTGAGGACATCTCAAACGTGGTGTGTTTCCTGGTTTCCGAGAGCGCGTCGTACATAACCGGAGAGGTTATAAAGGTTAACGGCGGAATTTACATGTAAAATTCAGAGGAGGTTTGACTCACATGTCAAAGGATAATGCGGAAATTTTAGCTAAGGTAAAGGAGATGGTCGCGAGCCACCTCGGCAAGTCCGAGGAGGAGATAACTCCCGATTCTTCCTTTATAGAGGATCTCGGAGCCGACTCGCTTGACCTCGTGGAACTCATAATGTCCATGGAGGATGAGTTCGGGCTTGAGATCTCGGATGAAGACGCGGAGAACATAATAACGGTTCAGGACGCGATCAACTTTATTCAGAGTTCAGTTGAATCCGCTTCGGAGGATGGCTGAGGAAAGATGTCAAGAAGGGTAGTGGTTACAGGCATAGGGCTTATAACGCCCGTCGGTGTGGGGAACGACGCCACGTGGTCTTCGATCTGCGAAGGGGCCCCCGGAGTGAGCAGGGTTTCGTCCTTTGATCCCTCGGATCTTAAAACGCAGATCGCCGGGCAGGTGAAGGATTTTGATCCCACGCTTTACATGGAGCCCAAGGACGCGAAGAGAAACGACAGGTTCATTCAGCTCTCCATCGCGTCAACCGCGCTTGCGCTCTCTGACGCGGGGCTTGAGGTTACCGACGATATCTCCGGGCGCACGGGGACTTTTATCGGATCGGGAATCGGCGGGATGAAGACCTTCTACGACACAGTACTTACAATGGAGAACAAGGGTCCCAACCGCGTCTCTCCTTTTTTCATACCGAACATAGTGACCAACATGGCTTCGGGATACGTCTCGATAAGGTTCAACGCCAAGGGTCCCAACTGTTCCTCTACGACCGCGTGTTCCGCAAGCGGCCACTCGCTTGCGCTTTCCGCCAAGATAATAAAGGACGGCAAGGCGGACGTTATGATAGCCGGCGGGGCCGAAGCTCCGCTGATACCTCTTACCTTCGCGGCCTTTAACGCCATGAAGGCGCTTTCGACCAGAAACGACGATCCCGAGACCGCGTCGAGGCCGTTTGAGGCCGGGCGCGACGGGTTTATCCTTTCAGAAGGGGCCGGAGTGCTGATCCTCGAAGAGCTTGAGTTCGCGAAAAAAAGGGGTGCCAGAATATACGCCGAGGTGCTGGGCTCCGGAATGAGCGCCGACGCCTTTCACATCACGGCGCCTTCGCTTGAGGGACCGAGCAGCTGCATGAGCGCGGCTCTTTCGGATTCGGGCCTTAATCCCGAGGACGTTGACTACATAAACGCCCACGGAACCTCGACGCGTCTTAACGACGTTAACGAGACCAACGCGATCAAGGAAGTGTTCGGCGAGGACGCCCGGCGAATTCCGGTGAGTTCCACGAAATCCATGACCGGCCACCTGCTCGGCGCGGCGGGCGCGGTGGAAGCGGCAATCTGCGTGCTTGCGCTTCGAGACGGCGTTTTGCCGCCGACTATAAACCTCTTTGAGAACGATCCTGAATGCGACCTGGATTACGTTCCGCACACCGCGAGGGAGAGCGACATAGAGGTGGCGCTCAGCAATTCCTACGGTTTCGGCGGAACGAACGTGAGTGTCGCGCTTCGCAAATTCAACTAAAACCCCGGAGTTGCTGAAAACCCCGGCGGTTTCCAATTGCCTCGCCTGAGCAGGCAGCGTCAGGACAATCTCGCTCTGTAGAATCAGCAGGTGTTCTTGAGGCGCCCGGTTGGTTTAATTTAACAGACCGGTATGCCGATCTGTTTAGAGCTTTTTAAGAGGATATGGCTAATGTCTAAGAAGAATATAGGGTCATACGAAGTCAGGACCAATTTGCCTGAAATACTGAGACGGGTGCGGGCGGGTGAATCCTTTACGATTACCAACCGTGGCAAACCCGTTGCGGACCTCGTGCCGAGTAGGACTGCTTCCAGGAAAAAGACGGCGGCCGCCATTGAGAATATTCTCAGAATGAGGGAAACAGTTGTTCCGATTTCTGATGACCGTCTGGAAGAGTACAGAAAAGAAGGTCGCAAGTGATGCGGTTTGTGCTGGAAATTCACCTGCAAGCATAGAGCGGCCTTGCCGGACAGCTTTCGGAGCTGTTATTAATAATTGCGGCAGAGTATGCTGGTTATCCGGTTTGCTGCGGGGAGATGGACCATGCTGCTTGCTATCGAGGGGAGGACATGCAGGTGTCATATCGCCAAGGGGATAATCTTAAGATGATCCTCTATGGCCTTTACGGCATTGCCCGGCAACGGAAGATTTGCCTTCTCCGCGTTCCAGTAATGGTAAAACGACGCGACGGTCTCGCGCACAGTGTCGAGAACAAGCTTCTCCGGCAGCAGGGCCTTGGCGGCAAGATGGGAAAGCTCGTCCTCTGAATAGCGATCAAAGCGCTTGGTCCGGCTGAATTTCAAAGCGGCCTCGTTGTCCTCAATATAAGCAATCGTGGACACAAAATCGTAGGCCGGCGCCAGTGCCGCGTTGCGCCTGTCGGGATAAATGAGGGACCAGTTCTTAAGGTGCATGTCGGCATTGCCGATAAGCACATTGAAGGTCAGGCGGCGGATAAACTCGGCAATGTCCCCCTCGCCGCATTCGGCCCCGATAACCGTGGCAATGTTGCGCGCGCTTGCCTTTTTATACTTGTCCTCCGGGTAGACGCCGAAAACCTGCGCGAAGTCCTCGAAGTGAACCGCGCCGCCGTCATCTGACCGGTCAAAGCGCCTTACGGCAAGCGCCTGTCCGCTTAAGCGACCGATGTCCTCGGGCAGGCCTTCAATCGTGTCAACGCCGATGAGGCGTACTTCCGGCACGTTTATGCCCAGGAGCCGGGCAAGTGTCATCATCGAGAACTCGTTCTCCGGCACGCCCGCGAAACTGAGCGAAGGCAGCTTGACTATCCATGAACCGCCGACACCTCCGGCCGGGAGGGCAAGACCGCCGCGAGCCTTCTCAACGGCTGAAAATTTAAGTTGTACGCCTGCCAGAGAAAATCGCAGGGCATTCTCACGCCTGCCGCTGTCGCTCTTGTCGGAGACATCCGACGGCCATGGTTCACCGCCCGGGGGCGCAACGGTGATCGCTCCCGGCAGGTCTGCGCCAAGGGCCCAGAGCAGGAAGAACTCGCGAACGGGTTTTACCCCCGCTCGCTCCGCGAGGTAGGTACGCATGGGCTCTTCGGGAAGCAGGTTTGAAAAAAACGGTATTAGCCGCGTCTGCGTGGGCGGAAACCCGGTAATCAGTTCTCCGAACCGGTTCTTTAACCCCAGACCGAGCGTGGGCCTTGCGGCATCCCCGATATAGGAGTCGTTGAAGGCGAATAAGGCGCGGTCGTCGCCGACGCGCGTCAGCGTGCCTATGGGGTCGCCGTAAAGCAGGACATCCAGAACATGTACGTCAGTCATCTCCTTCCTCATCAAGACTGTAGAGCGGCTGCGGAGTCACCCTTTCCCGCAATGCGTCCGCGGCGCTGCTGCGCGCAAGCGATTTCAAGGCGGGAACAACCTTGCGCGGGACGAGCGCAAGCTCCAGGTCAAGAGTGCGGGCAAGCGCTACCAGGCTTGAGACCCTGAGGTCGACCGCGCCGTTCTCAATCTTTGAGATATGGCCCTGCGGAACGCCCGCTTTTTTGCCGAGTTCACGCTGGCTTAGCCCCTTTGCCTCGCGGGCCTTCCTCAGCGCTCGGGTTATATGTTCAATCGCATAGTTCATTTTGATATCCAATTCTATATTGAAAACGATTTTTAATATAGCTTAATGTATCACACCGAAAGAGATAGGCAAGGTTTAATATGCTAATCTATATAAAATATTATGTTTGATATATTATTAGATATCAATATCGGACCGTCGCCAGTAAAGACCAAGACAGGAAATATTCTTCCACACGTGATTCTCCGATATAAAGCGGGAAAAAAACTGTTTTATTTTTCCGCCCATTTCGGTAAAATACCCCGCTAACTCCGCAAATGCGGAACCTTTGAAGAGAGAGAGGTACAGCATGGCTTTAACTAATCACCTGGGGGCTCTCTCCGACCTCGCGGTCGGGGACAAAACCTACAAGATATACTCCCTCGCGAAGCTTGAATCGCGCTACGGAGCATCTATTTCCAGACTTCCTTTTTCAATAAGAATACTGCTTGAGAACGTGCTCAGGAACCTTGACGGAAAAACCGTGACTGAGCGGCACGTTGAGTCCCTTGCCAACTGGGATCCCTCAAACGCCGAGGCCAGGGAGATCCCCTACAACCCCGCGAGGGTGATACTTCAGGATTTCACGGGAGTTCCCTGCGTGGTGGACCTTGCCGCGATGAGGTCGGTGGTCGAGAAAAAAGGGGGAGACCCCTCGCTTGTGAACCCCATAGTTCCCGTTGATCTCGTCATAGACCACTCCGTTCAGGTCGACTATTTCGCAAGCGGCGACGCTTTCGGCAAGAACGTGGAAGTCGAGTACGAAAGAAACAGGGAAAGATATACATTCCTAAAGTGGGCCCAGGGGTCCTTTGACAATTTCAGGGTCGTGCCGCCGGGAACCGGAATAGTTCACCAGGTGAACCTTGAGTGCCTTGCGAGCGTGGTCGTCTCAAAGCAGACTGGCTCCGAGTCGGTGGCTTACCCGGACACCTTGGTGGGAACGGATTCCCACACGACCATGATAAACGGCCTGAGCGTCATGGGCTGGGGAGTGGGGGGAATAGAGGCGGAGGCGTGCATGCTCGGGCAGCCGCTTTACATGCTGATACCCGACGTCATCGGATTCAGGCTCACGGGCCGCCTCTCCCAGGGAGTCACCGCGACGGACCTGGTTCTCACGGTGACCGAGATGCTCAGGAAAAAGGGAGTTGTCGGCAAGTTCGTCGAGTTTTTCGGGCCCGGAGTGAGCAATCTCGCACTCTCCGACCAGGCCACTATAGCAAACATGGCTCCCGAGTACGGAGCCACCATGGGATTTTTCCCGGTGGACGCGGAAACCCTGCGCTACCTGGAGACGACGGGCAGGAATGAAGCGGCCGCGCTGGTTGAGGCCTACACGAAGGAACAGAAGATGTTCAGAACCGACGATGCGGAAGACCCCGTTTACACCGATACGCTGGAACTTGACATATCGACGGTGGAACCATCCCTTGCGGGTCCGAGCCGCCCGCAGGACAGGATATCGCTCGGGGACATGAAAAGCTCCTACAACGAGAATCTCCGGGCGAGGGGATTAGCCGCGAACGGGGACGCCTCGCGCGCCGCAAACGGAATTTCAGACGGCTCGGTGGTGATAGCCGCCATAACGAGCTGCACTAACACATCGAATCCCTCCGTCATGGTAGGGGCTGGGCTTTTCGCCAAGAAGGCCGTCGAGAGAGGGCTAACCGTTTCGCCCTACGTGAAAACAAGCCTGGCGCCGGGATCGAGGGTGGTAACGGATTACCTGAACGCCGCGGGACTTACCCCGTACCTTGAGGAACTGGGCTTTGGTCTGGTCGGGTACGGATGCACTACCTGCATAGGAAACAGCGGCCCGCTTCCAGAAGACGTGGACGCGGCCATAAGGGAGAACGATCTTACCTGCGCCGCGGTTCTGAGCGGAAACAGGAATTTTGAGGGCAGGGTGCACCCGCTCGTTAAATTCGCCTACCTGGCGTCGCCTCCGCTCGTGGTGGCGTTCGCGATAGCCGGCAAGGTGGGAGTCGATCTCTACACCGAACCCCTGGGGGTCGGAAGCGACGGGGACGAGGTGTACCTCAGGGACATCTGGCCGACGCAGCAGGAGATAATCGACACCGTTTCGCAGTCAATCACCCCCGAGATATTCAACAACCAGTACTCGAGGGTTTTCGAGGGCGATGAGACCTGGAAGTCTCTTTCGGCTCCGCAGTCAGACATTTACGAGTGGGATACGGAATCAACCTACATACAGGAGCCCCCGTTTTTCGATGATTTCCCGCTTGAGCCGGAAGCCCCCGGGGACATAGAGAACGCGAACGTGCTCGCGCTTCTCGGGGACTCGATAACCACGGACCATATCTCCCCGGCGGGCTCAATCCCCAAGGACGGCCCCGCGGGCGGCTACCTTATCTCGAAGGGCGTTTCCCAGAGGAGCTTTAACAGCTTCGGCTCAAGGAGGGGTAACCACGAGGTCATGATCCGCGGGTCTTTTGCCAACATCAGGATAAGAAACAAGATGGTCGGAGGAAAGGAAGGAGGGTTGACCGTGCACGTTCCCACGGGCGAGGAAATGTCGATCTACGAAGCGTCCTCAAGGTACATGAGCGACGGGACGGACCTTGTCGTGATAGGCGGGAAGGAGTACGGGACGGGAAGTTCCCGGGACTGGGCGGCCAAGGGAACCGCTCTTCTGGGCGCAAGGTGCGTCATAGCGGAAAGCTTCGAACGGATTCACAGGAGCAACCTTGTGGGAATGGGGGTTCTGCCCCTTCAGTTCGAAGAGGGGGAAAGCGCCGAATCCCTCGGCCTGACGGGCTTTGAGACCCTGAGCGTAAGCGGGATTTCAGAGGGGCTTCATCCGGGCAAGCGGATGGCCGTGACCGTGACGGACACTGACGGCGGGCAGAGAGAATTTCACGCCAAGTGCAGGCTTGATACGCCGGTTGAGGTCGAATATTACCGCAACGGCGGGATACTTCAGACCGTCCTGCGCCAGATGATATCAGGGTAGGCGGGGAGGCGGATTTGAAAAGGGCGGTTTTTTTCATTATATTGTAAGATTTAAATTTTCGTTTAGTTAAAAAGGAGAGGTGTTCAATGACAGTCCCAAGCGGAGAAAAAATACAGATTGACGAGGAGAACAGGAAGCTTGTAATCCCCGACAACCCTATAATTCCCTTCATAGAAGGCGACGGGATAGGCCCCGACATCTGGCACGCGTCCCAGATAGTGTTCGACGCCGCGGTCGAGAAGGCTTACGGAGGAACAAAGAAGATAGCATGGCTTGAGGTGCTGGCCGGCGAGAAGGCGTATGATAAGACCGGCGAATGGCTTCCCGAGGAAACCACCGAGGCGATAAAGGAGTACATAGTTGCAATCAAGGGCCCGCTCACCACTCCCGTGGGAGGCGGAATAAGGAGCCTTAACGTTGCGCTCCGCCAGATACTTGATCTCTACGCCTGCGTAAGGCCCGTGAGATGGATCAAGGGAACCCCCAATCCTCTTCTTGTTCCCGGCAAGCTCGACGTCGTGATATTCAGGGAGAACACCGAGGACGTGTACGCGGGAATCGAGTGGGAGAGCGGTACCGAGGAAGCAAGCGCCGTAAGGGAATACCTCGTCGAGAATTACGGGGTTAACATCCGCGAGCTGAGCGGAATAGGAATAAAGCCCATAAGTCCTTTCGGAACCAAGAGGCTCGTCAGGAAGGCGATCGAATACGCAATAGAGTACAAGAGAAAGAGCGTCACCCTCGTTCACAAGGGCAACATAATGAAGTTCACCGAGGGTGCCTTCCGCGAATGGGGCTACGAGCTTGCAAAAGAGGAGTTCCCGGAGATCACCCTGACCGAGGATGAGCTCTGGGACGATTACGGCGGCAAGCAGCCTGACGGCAAGATCGTCATAAAGGACCGCATAGCCGACAGCATGTTCCAGCAGGTTCTAACGAGACCGAGCGAGTACGACGTGATGGCCATGCCCAACCTAAACGGCGACTACATGTCAGATGCCTGCGCCGCGCAGGTAGGAGGTCTCGGAGTCGCTCCGGGCGGCAACATAGGCGATTACCTGGCGTGTTTCGAAGCCACCCACGGAACCGCTCCCAAGTACACCGGGCAGGACAAGGTGAACCCGGGTTCCGTAATACTCTCGGGAGTCATGATGTTCCAGTACCTCGGATGGCACGAGGCCGCGGAGCTTGTTTTCAGGGCGATGGAGGAGACCGTTTTGCAGAAAACGGTTACCTACGACCTCGAGAGGCAGATGGAGGGGGCTACCCTTCTTAAGTGTTCCGAGTATGGAGAGGCCATCGTTAAGAACATGGACAGGGTAGACTAGGGGCGCGCGGCACAGCAAATCTTTTCAGTAAGGAGTGGAATCTTCATGAACGGCAGAGCGAAAATTTCTGTGATAGGTGCGGGAAACGTCGGCGCGTCGGCGGCGTTTCGGATTGCACAGCTTGAACTTGCCGACGTGGCTTTGATCGACATAGTGGAGGGAATTCCGGAGGGAAAGGCGCTTGACCTTGCCCAGATGTGCCCGATTACCGGAAGCGACGTAAATCTCGTCGGTTCAACCAACTACGAAGACACGGCAGGCTCGGACGTGGTGATAATCACCTCCGGTATCCCGAGAAAGCCCGGGATGAGCCGTGACGACCTTATCTCGACAAACACCAAGGTTGTAAAGAGCGTCACCGAGCAGGTGGTTGCTCATTCCCCCGACGCTATACTCATACTGGTAACCAACCCGCTTGACGCCATGGTTTACGTGGCGCACAGGGTAAGCGGCCTTTCAGACAGCAAGGTGATGGGGATGGCAGGGGTGCTTGATTCCGCGCGCTTCCGGGCGTTTATCGCGATGGAGCTCGGGGTGTCGGTCGAGAACATAAACGCATCGGTTCTCGGCGGACACGGAGATACGATGGTTCCGCTTCTAAGCAACACCACTGTGTCGGGTATTCCCATAGCGCAGCTTGTCCCCGCCGACAGGCTCGACGCGATGGTCGACCGCACCAGGAAGGGAGGGGCCGAAATAGTAGCGCTTCTTAAGACCGGAAGCGCCTTTTACGCTCCCGCGGTAGCCGCGGTGGAGATGGCCGAGGCAATCATAAAGGATAAGAAGAAGGTACTGCCCTGCTGCGTCTACGCGGACGGACATTACGGAATAGAGGATACGTTCGTGGGTCTTCCCGTGAGGCTCGGCGCGGAAGGGGTTGAGGAGATAATAGGAGTTGAGATCTCCGGTGAGGAGATGGAGGCTCTGCATGTCTCGGCGGGCAAGGTGAAAGAGCTTTGCGAAGTAATTGACGGAATGGAAATCCTTTAGGGTTCCGCTTGCATTCCGCTCCCCGGCGCCGTTTGTAATCTCGGACGGGCGCTCCGGAAATATTTTTTGGAGGTTTCTGCAATATGGCTAACGGTACGGCGAGCAAGGCGCTCACCATGAGGAAGGACGCGTGGTGGGTTGAGCCTCTCATAACCGGGGTGGTGCTCGGGGCTTTTGGAATCTACTCCACGTGGAGGGCTCTTTCGAACCAGTTTTACTACACAGAACCCTACCTCTCGCCTTTTTATTCCCCGCTTCTGCTTCTTGACTGGTGGCCGCTTTCCCCGGCCATACTGATTCTCTGGGCGCCGCTTGGATTCCGGGCGACCTGCTACTACTACAGAAAAGCATACTACCGGGCGTATTTCTTCTCGCCTCCGGGCTGCGCGGTAAAGCCGCTTGGCAAAATAGGTCGTTACATGGGGGAATCGAGCTTCCCGTTCATTCTCCAGAATGTCCACAGGTTCTTTCTCTACGCCTCTATCGTCATTCTGCTGTTTTTGTGGATTGACTCGTACGAAGCCTTTTTCTTCCACGAAAAATTTGGAATCGGCGTCGGAACCATCATCCTTACCGCGAACGCGTTCCTGCTTACCATGTATTCGTTTTCCTGCCACTCGTTTCGCCACCTGATGGGAGGGAATCTCGACGTGTTCTCAAGATGTCCGACCCGCTTTCGTCTCTGGGGCTCCATAAGCGTCCAGAACGAAGTACATATGAAATGGGCGTGGACAAGCCTTGTTTTCGTGGCTTTAACCGACCTTTACGTGTTCCTGGTCGCAAACGGAACAATCACTGATCTGAGGTTGATATAGACGTGGAAAAATACGAAACACATACTCATGACGTTATAATCATCGGCGCAGGCGGGGCAGGGCTTCGGGCCGCCATCGAATCTTCCGCAAAGGGCGCCTCGACAGCTCTTATATGCAAATCCCTGCTCGGCAAGGCCCACACCGTGATGGCGGAAGGCGGCGTCGCGGCCGCTTTGGCCAACGTCGACACGAAGGACAACTGGGAAACCCACTTCAAGGACACCATGAAGGGCGGAAAGATGCTTAACAACTGGCAGATGGCCCTTTACCATGCGCAGGAGGCTCCCGAGAGGGTGCGCGAGCTTGAATACTGGGGAGCTCTTTTTGACAGGACGAAAGAGGGAGGGATAAACCAGAGGGCATTCGGCGGGCACACGTGGAAAAGGCTTGCCCACGTGGGCGACCGGACCGGTCTTGAAATGATAAGGACCCTCCAGGAAAAGGGGATACATTCGGGCATAGACGTCTACATGGAATGCACGATAACCCATCTCGTAAAGGACGGAGACAGGGTAGTGGGGGCTTTCGGCTACTGGAGAGAGAGCGGGAAGTTCGTTCTTTTCCGCGCGAACGCAATTGTCCTCGCGACGGGCGGAGTAGGAAAGGCCTACAAGTACACTTCTAATTCCTGGGAATACACCGGAGACGGCCACGCGATGGCGTATGAGGCCGGAGCCGAGCTTATAGACATGGAATTCATACAGTTCCACCCCACGGGGATGGTCTGGCCCCCGAGCGTGAGGGGAATCCTCGTTACGGAGGCTGTGCGCGGAGAGGGAGGCATACTCACAAACAGCGAGGGCGAACGGTTCATGGAGAGATACGACCCCGAGCGCATGGAGCTATCGACCCGTGACGTGGTCGCAAGATCCATATACACGGAAGTTGAGCAGGGCCGCGGTTCCCCCCACGGCGGAGCGTTTCTCGACGTCTCGCACAGGGGAGCCGATTACGTAAAGCGAAAGCTTCCGAGCATGTACCACCAGTTCATGGAATTTGCCGACATAGACATAACAAAAGGCCCGATGGAAGTGTTCCCGACCACCCATTACGTGATGGGCGGAGTCAAGGTCGAAGGGGACACCTGCTCAAGCACCGTCCCGGGGCTTTTCGCAGCGGGCGAGGTCGCGGGAGGAATGCACGGCGCCAACCGTCTCGGTGGAAACTCTCTCTCTGATCTTCTGGTTTTCGGGAAAAGGGCGGGAGAAGGAGCTGCTGCTTACGCAAGCGGGAAATCCCACGCGTCGGTATCCGCAGAGCTTATAGAGGGATACGCAAACGAGCTCAGAGAGCCTTTTAACAACACCCAGGGAGAGAACCCCTACACGATCCACCAGGATCTCCAGGACGTGATGCAGCTCTACATAGGGGTGTTCCGTACGGAAGAGAACATACAGACGGGCATAGACAAGATAGAGGCACTGAAGGAGAGGGCCAGGACGCTCAAGATAGAGGGCTCGGTGATGTTTAACCCGGGATGGCATCTCTGCAGGGATCTTAAGTCGATGCTGATCGTCTCTGAGGCGCTCGCTAGGTGCGCGCTTGCGAGAAAGGAGAGCAGGGGGGCCCACAGCCGGGTCGATTTCCCTGAGAGCGATGACGGGACATGGGGCAAGCTTAATTTCATAGTGGCTTCCAAAGACGGGGTGATGGATCTCGAAACGCGGCCGATTGTGGAGATGCCCGATGAGCTTTCGAAACTGTTTACGGAGGATAAGTGATGTCGGTAGCCAAGCTAAGAGTTTTTCGCGGTGACGCGCAGGGTGGAGAGGAAAAGGAGTACGAGGTCCCGGTAGACGAGGGAATGGTGGTCCTTGACGCGCTTTTCTACATACAGGCTAACTACGACGGCGACCTGGCGATAAGATGGAACTGCAAGGCGGCCAAGTGCGGCTCCTGCAGCACGGAGATAAACGGAAAACCGAAGCTAGCCTGCAAAACGCGCATGGACAGTTTCGCTGAGGGCGAAACGATTACCGTTTACCCGATCAAGGCGTTTCCCGTGATAAAGGATCTCGTTACCGACGTGTCGTGGAACTACGAGGTAAGCAAAAAGATTCCTCCGTTTACCCCCGCAGAAGATACCGAGTGGATCATGTACCAGGAGGATGTTGAGAGGGGGCAGGAATTCCGCAAATGCATAGAGTGCTTCATGTGCCAGAACGTCTGTCACATACTTCGCGACCACAACCGAAAGGACGCGTTTGCGGGGCCGAGGTTCATGATAAAGATCGCCGAGCGGGAGATGCATCCCCTGGATGTCCTTGACAGAAGGGAGTTTGCGCGCGAGGAAGCGGGGGTCGGCTTCTGCAACATCACCAAGTGCTGCACGGAAGTGTGCCCAGAGGACATACACATAACTGATAACGGAATCATTCCGCTTAAGGAGAGGGTGGTTGACAAGTACTACGATCCGCTTTCCTGGCTTTTAAGGAAGATCAAGGGGAAATAGGGGAGGATTCCAGGTTGAACGTACACGAATACCAGGCAAAGAAGCTTCTCTCTGATTTCGGAGTGAGGGTTCCGGGCGGACAGGTTGTTTTCAGCGCGGATGAGGTGTCGGAGGTGCTCGATACCCTCAACTCTGCAAAATACGTGGTGAAAGCCCAGATTCACGCGGGCGGCCGGGGCAAGGGAGGGGGAATAAAGGTGGTCGACAATGCCGGGGACGCTACGGCGGCCGCGGAGCAGATAATCGGCATGAACCTCGTAACCCACCAGACGGGCCCCGAGGGCAAAAAGGTGGGAAGCGTCCTTATCGAGGAAGCCTCAAGCATAGAAAAAGAGTTCTATCTCGGCATGGTTATAGACCGCTCACGGGAAAAGGTGGTCGTTATGGGAAGCCCCGAAGGCGGGGTTGAGATCGAGGAAGTGGCGGCCAGATCTCCCGAGAAGATAATAAAGGAGCACGTCGATATCTCGCTTGGCATTCAGCCCTATCAGTGCCGGAAAATCGCTTATTTCATGGGTCTTTCGGGCGGCGCCGTTAGGCAGGCCGTATCGTTTATCTCATCCCTCTACAGGGTGTTTATTGAAAAGGACTGCTCCCTCGCGGAGATAAACCCGCTTGTTCTTACCTCAGACGGGAACATAGTTGCTCTCGATGCGAAGATTAACTTTGATGATAACGCGCTTTTCCGCCACCGCGATATTGCGGGACTTCGGGACAGGGACGAGGAGGATCCGCTTGAGCTTGAGGCAAGTGACGCGGGGATAAGTTTCGTTAAGCTTGACGGAAACATAGGGTGTCTTGTTAACGGCGCGGGGCTTGCCATGGCTACCATGGATATTATCAAGCACCACGGCGGAGAACCCGCAAACTTCCTTGACGTTGGCGGAGGGGCCACAACCGAACAGGTCACGAAGGCGTTTAAAATGATCCTGAGCGATGAGAACGTGAAAGCTATATTCGTTAATATCTTCGGCGGCATCATGAAATGCGACACTATCGCCGATGGTATCGTTGAGGCTGCGGGAGAAGTCGGGATAAACGTTCCCTTAGTGGTCAGGCTTGAAGGAACCAACGTTGAAGCCGGAAGGGAAATCCTTTCTGACTCGAGTCTTGACATCGAGACCGGGGCCGACATGAAAGAAGCCGCATCCAAAGTGGTTAAGGCCGCTAGAGGCAGCTGATTTCAGTAGCAAGTAAGTTACAATAAATGGGACCACCTCTGTTTTTATGAGGTGTGATGCTGTTGCTTGCTGGTGGCTAAAGACGCTCTTGGATTCTCATCTGGTTTGACATTTTAGTGGTTCACCAGAAACCCTTTGTGTTAATCTATAGTACTTACTGTTTGGGCAGAAACTAAGAAAAAATTTGGAGATAAGAACATCATGATAAATCTTAAAAAAGTGACTCTTCATAAATATAAATGTATAGAAAACGATCAATCATTTGAGGTCGATAAGGATATCACAGTACTTGTTGGAATGAATGAGTCTGGGAAAACTGCAATACTGGAAGCATTAGCAAAAACAAACTATTTTGAAGAAGATAAAAAATTCATCTTTAATGCGACTCATGATTATCCCCGCAGAGAAAAAAAGAAAATGGAAAGAGAGGGGAAAAGGGCTAAAGCAATAACTTGTGAGTTCGAAATCAGCACCGACTTACTTTCAAAAATTTCTGAAGATATTGGCACAGGAGTATTCGAGCAAAATATTATTAGACAGAAAACTTATTATTCAGGAAAGGATATAGTTGGCGATATTACGTCTGATTATAAAAAGTTTATAAGACAAAAAACAAAAGCATTAGGAATTTCCAGTACAACTCTTAATGATAAATTGTATAAGGTCTCTAATAAGGAAGAACTCAACAAACTGATAGAATACTACAAAGACAATACCATAAAAACATCTTTAGAATCCTTAGGCCAATATTATGAAAATAAATGGGGATGGAGAAATAGCTGTCTGAATGAATATATTTACAGGGAACACATCTTCCCTAATCTTCCAAAATATCTTTACTATGATGAATACTATGCACTCCCATCAAGAATCTGTATTGAAGAGTTACAAAATTCTCAATTAGACGAAGACCAGTCAAAAACAGCTAAAGCACTCTTTGAATTAGCTCAGATCGAAATAAGCGAACTGATTGAAGCGGATGATTTTGAAGATTTTAAGGCAGAGTTAGAAGCTACCCAAGCAATCATAACAGAAGAATTATTTGAGTTTTGGTCAGCTAATCAAAATTTAGATATTCAATTTGATATAGACAAGAAAGAAAAAACGGACGATCAAAGCAATGTCACCATAGTTGAGCATGTTTTGGACATTAGAGTCAGAAACAACAGAACAAAAGTTTCTTTACCACTTAAAAACAGAAGCAAAGGGTTCAATTGGTTTTTTTCATTCTTGGTTTGGTTTAAGAAAATACAAGAAGATAAAAACTCTAATTATATTATTCTGCTTGACGAACCGGGTCTAAATTTACACGCATCAGCTCAAGCGGATTTGTTGAAATTTATCGAAAAGCTGTCTGAGGATTATCAAATCATCTATACAACTCATTCTCCATTCATGGTGGATTCACAACGTTTGGAGAGGGTGCGTACTGTTGTAGAAACAGAGGATGGATCGGTCATATCAACTAGCATACAAGAAAAGGACCCAAATACATTGTTTCCTCTTCAAGCTGCGTTAGGTTATGACATTGCTCAGAACCTATATATTTCAAAAAACAATCTCTTGGTAGAAGGCGTTTCCGATCTTGTTTATCTAGAAATTATGTCTGGCATTCTCCAGCAAAATAATAGAACGGGATTAAGCAAAGAAATTACTATAATACCCATTGGAGGAATGGATAAAGTGGCAACATTTGTATCTCTTTTGAGAGGAAACAAGCTTGACATAGCTTGTTTGCTTGATTCTAGCATAGATAATTCTAGCAAGTCACATATAGAAAATCTTGTCCATGAAAAACTCATTCAAGATAAGAGAATTATTTTCTTTGACAAATTTGTAGAGGCAAAAAAAGCTGATATTGAGGACCTGTTTGAAAAAGAAGAATATCTAAAAATATTTAACTCAGCATTTCATGAGTATGAAGATATATCCATAAGTGATTTGAACAGTGACATCCCCCGTATAGTTGTCCAAATAAACAAATTCCTTAATCTTCCAAGGTATAATCACTATCGTCCTGCAAATTTTTTGGCGCGTTCTGGAGCAGAATCTAAAGATTTTTCTGATAACACACTCAATAGATTTGAAAATATGTTTGAGTTGGTTAATTCCCTTTTTTGATAGATATAAGAAGTGGACCCCAAAAAATAGACAGCGTCTTAAGTGTATTTCTTTGATGTAAGATAAAGTACAGAGGAGGTACACAATGAGGAGTAAAAGACGCAATCATTCATCGGAGTTCAAGGCGAAGGTGGCGTTGGCGGCGAT
>JAJDUA010000062.1 GCA_022826905.1 Candidatus Dadabacteria bacterium | reverse complement strand
CCGAGAACAACTTGGAGGGTCTGACCTCGAAAACAGAGGATTGATATCCGTCAGATATGCCGGTATTGTCTGACAATCAGCGACACTGAAAAGTATCATCCTGATTGTCGCAACAGTATCATCTTGTTTGTCGCGCTATATGCTACGTGCTTTATCGAAGAAGTCCATAGTTCATAGAACATCCCTATCCTGCAAGAACTAAAAAACATCCATCAATGTTTTTGAAAAACTCCTAGAATGGGCATTTGTCAGCATTATGTGCTGCTTTTTGTGCTTACCAGAGTTTGTATCTCGTAGGTTCTTCAGATTCTGCAGCTTCCACTGAACTGCGGGAAGTTGCTCTAAATGGACCTCTAGAAGTAGGTCTGAACCTGTGCTCTTACCATCGACTCATCAGACTCCGCGCCAGCGAGGTCCTCTTCCCTCTGGAACGTGTAGTCAAGCTGTATCTTCCACTTGTGATTGCCGCTAAGGTAATAACTAAGCCCCTGGGTGAACGTCCACACGTTGTCAAGGTCATTTCCCCCGAGAACATCGGAGTCATCGTCAAACATGACCATCGCGTACCTTGAGGCAAGCTCAATCTTTTTCGGAATGAGGAAGAAACCGCCCTGAACCCTGAAACCGGAGTCGTAGGCAGTGCCTACGCCGGCTGCGTCGGGATTAGCCCACCTTCCGACATACTCACCGGTAAGGTTGAATCTTGGGTCCCTGTAGTTTATGTCCGCCGTAAAGGAAGTTACCGTACCGCTTTCAAGCGCTCTCTCTCCAGATGGAATTCCGATATTGCCGTCACTTCCATCTTCAACATCTATGCCCGCGACAGCGGCTCCAATCATAAGAGTGGGCCTCTTGGCGAAATTCTCTTTTACACTCTTGGCTTTCCCGCCGATAACGGCCGCCTGAACCCTTCCTGCCCAGAGCATACCGGTATCACCCTTGTCGTTTTTCTGGTTCGCACCTTCGCCTTGAAAAACACCCGCATCATAGCGGATCATCCCGTCGCCGAGAAAACCGTAAACACCTACACCGATATCCCTGCCATACCGAAAATAGTCGTCTATGATCGAGGTTCCCACAAGCTGCAGGGCGGTAATTGAGGTAAGAAACTCTCTGCTAAACGGAACCTTGTACTGGCCTACAGTGGGAATGAAAGCCTTGTTCTTTGCAAACGAAAGCCTCATATCCTTTAGTGCTCCACCCCCTGAGAGATCATACTGAACCGTGTATCTCATCCAGGGAGCTAAAGCGTTACCGTCCCAGATCAACCAGAGGTTTCTTACACTGAAACCAAGACCCTCTTTGTCAGCGTCAGGGTCTGTGTAATTGGCCAGAAACTGACCAAAAAAGCGCATCCTGAGCTTGTAGTTACTGTCTGTGGTCTGGAAAGTAAGACCGGTGCCTTTTTTAGTTTTGACTTTTATCTTGTTGTGCCAGGCCCTAGAATCTTTCGCCGTGGCCTCGTACGCCTTCATGTTCATCTGCTGCTCAAGCTCTTCTATCTTCTTCTTAAGTTCCTCTATCTGCTCCTTGATACTCTGGTCGCCGCCGGCCTGGGCAGGAAGTGACATAAAGGAAAGCAGAATGAAAAAAGAAACAGCTAAAACTGCCAAAATCCTCATTTTACGTCCTCCTCTGAGTTATATTCAAGTCGGGTTTACGGAAGGTTAAAAAAAAGCAGCGTATCCGGTTGATTCAAATTCGCTCAAACTAACCAACAAGAAGAATACACCTCAATAGGTAGAAAGAATAAAGTTTTTGAGACGAAAGGTCAAAAGAAACAGTGAGCTTGAGAGAGCTTTCCGCTAGATATATTCCCTGTCCTTGACAGAAATACACAGGCCAGAGGTTGCCTGCTGGCCAAGTACATATATAATTTTCGCTCGACTGCTTTATCAAATTTCCCCGAAGGAACGACCAATGGAATACGAAGCGGTAATCGGTCTCGAAGTACACGCACAACTTGCCACTGAATCCAAGATATTTTCTTCTTCCTCAACGAAATTCGGAAGTCCCCCCAACTCCCAAGTGAATCCGGTCTGTCTGGGCATGCCGGGGGTGTTGCCGGTTTTTAACGAAAGGGTTCTTGAGTACGCCATAAAAGCCGGACTGGCAACCAGCTGCGAAATCGCACGCAAGTCCAGATTCGCAAGGAAGAACTATTTCTACCCAGACCTTCCGAAGGGCTACCAGATCTCTCAGTATGACGAACCGCTTTGCCTTAGGGGGCATCTCGAAATAGATTCGGGAAACGGCAAAAAAAAGATCAGGATAACCCGAATACACTTGGAAGAAGACGCGGGAAAACTCGTGCACGAATACTCCGACTTTGAAAGCCATGTCGATCTCAATAGAGCCGGAGTTCCGCTTGTGGAGATAGTCAGCGAGCCTGACATCTCAACCGCAGAAGAAGCAGTAGAATACGTAAAGAAACTGAGAACCATCCTCAGATATATTGAGGTCTGCGACGGAAACATGGAGGAAGGAAGTCTGCGCTGCGATGCAAACGTCTCCGTGCGGCCGGCGGGGCAGAGTGAACTCGGAACTAAAACCGAGATAAAGAACCTGAACTCTTTCCGCTTTATACAAAGGGCCATAGAATACGAAGCAAAGAGGCAGGAGACGGTTCTGCGAAGCGGAGGAAAGGTTGTTCAGGAAACAAGGCTTTTTGACTCCCAAAGAGGGGTCACGTTTGCGATGAGATCAAAAGAAGAAGCTCACGACTACAGGTATTTCCCGGACCCGGACCTTCTGCCTGTTGTGGTGGAGGAAGACTATCTGGAGAAAATCCGCCTCTCCCTCCCTGAACTACCCGAAGAAAAGCTGAGCAGGTTCGCGGATGAATTCAATATACCGAGAAACGATGCCGAGACCCTTTCATCCTCAAGACCGCTTGCCGAGTACTTTGAAGAGTGCGCAGAACACGTAAAGGACAAGAAAGCGGCAAGCAACTGGATCTTAAACGAGATGTTGAGAGAAGTTGAGGATGAAGACAGCATAGCCCAATTTCCGGTCAAGCCTGAAAACCTCGCTGAACTGCTGAACCTTATGGGGGAAGGCAAAATAAACCGCAAGACCGCCAAGGAGATATTCTCCGAGATGATAAGCGGGGGAAAACGCGCCGAAGAAATAGTAGCTGAAAAGGGACTCACCCAGATCACCGATGAAAACGAAATCTCCTCAGTTATAAGCAAGCTGATCGAAGAAAACCCGAAGGAAGTCGAGAGGTACCAAGGCGGAGACACGAAACTTCTAGGCTTCTTCGTCGGTCAGGTAATGAAAGCTACAAGGGGAAAGGCCGACCCCGCAGTTGTAAATCAGATGCTGAGGAAATCCTTGGACAAGTAACCGAGAGGCAGCTTCGCCAAACAGGGTAATACGCCAGATGGGGAAATCCCGCAAAGGGCGGCGCCATGAAGCATTCCAGAGAGATACTGATCATTGCCGGACCTAACGGTGCTGGAAAAACCACTTTCGCCACGGAATTTCTTCCTAACGAAGCACACTGTCCGATTTTTATAAACGCAGACCTGATAGCGGCTGAGCTCAGCCCTTTTCGGCCCCATCTGGCAGCGGTTCAGGCAGGCAGACTGATGATAAAAATGATTCATGATTGCGCGCAGAAAAGAGAAAACTTCGCCCTTGAAACCACACTGAGCGGACATGGGTACACCCGCCTGATCCCCGTCTGGCAGAAAAACGGTTACCTTGTAAAACTGTTCTTTCTGAGGTTGCCAACTCCAGAAATGGCTATAGAACGCGTCCGGCAGAGGGTTATTGAGGGAGGACACGATGTGCCGGAAAAAACAATTCGTCGGCGGTTCTATTCCGGGCGGAGAAATTTCCAGTTAATCTATCGTGACATGGTAGATGACTGGGTTTTGTATGATAGTTCAGGCGGAAAACCCGTACTCAGAGAACAAAAAGATCGACTATGACTACGCAAAAACAACAAGATTTAAATCTAAGTAAAAAATTGCAGGACCAGGATTTGAATGGCATAGAGGCAGCTATGCTAAGAGCCGCTAAACTTGCGTGTCGCCAAGCTATAGAAACTACGGGTTCAGTAGTCATTTTCAGGAATGGTGAAATTGTCCGGGAGAAGGATATAAGAAAAATTTTTCCCGAGGACTCAGAAAGCGGCTCACCGTGAAGCAAAGATTTCGGATTCCCCTTTCCTTATATGTTCTTCGAACTCGTCTCTGAATTTTCTCACTATTGATTCAATGGGCATCGCGCAGCCATCGGCAAGGGCGCATATGGTAGTTCCTCTCATCTGCGAACAAGCGTCAAGTATTATATCGATGTACTCAATGGATCCCTTACCTTCATCAATCTCTCTCAGTATCTTCTCAAGCCACCACGTTCCTTCCCTGCACTGAACGCACTGCCCGCATGACTCATCCCTGTAAAAATGAGCAAGATTCTGGGCCACCTTTATCATGCTCACCGTTTCATCCATCACAGTTACTCCTGCCGTTCCAAGCATGGAGCCCGCGGCCGCCACGGTATCGAAATCCATAGCGATGTCCAGCTCATCCGCGGAAAAAACCGCGGAAGAAGAACCGCCGGGAGAAACTGCCTTTACTTTTCTTCCTTGGGGAATTCCCCCTCCGTACTCCTCAATCAGCTCAAGAAGGTTTATTCCGAGCGGAAGCTCATAAAGTCCGGGCTTGTTAACGTGCCCGCTAAGACCGAAAATCTTGGTTCCTGTGTTCCTAGGAGTCCCTATCGAGGCAAACCAGTCCGCCCCATTGTTTATTATATGGGGAACGCACGCGAGCGTCTCCACGTTATTGACTATTGTGGGACAACCGAAAAGGCCCACCTGGGCCGGGAAAGGAGGCTTGGGTCTCGGCTCTCCCTTTTTTCCCTCTATTGACTCAAGAAGACCGGTTTCCTCTCCGCATATATAGGCTCCGGCACCTATATACAGTTTCATGTCAAGATCAAAACCGCTTAGGAGTATATTCTCTCCGAGATAGCCGTGCTCGTAAGCTTCCTCTATGGCCTGCTGTATCCTTCTGGCTCCGTACGGCATCTCCCCCCTTATGTATATATAGGCCTTGTGAGAGCGGATAGCATAGCAGGCGATTATTATCCCCTCTATCATCTGATGGGGATCTTTCTCCAGAATCTCCCTGTCTTTGAAGCTTCCGGGTTCGCTCTCATCGGCGTTGCAACATAGATAAACCGGTTTCCTGGAATCGGGCGGTATGAAGCTCCACTTTATCCCCGCCGGAAAACCAGCCCCTCCCCTTCCACGAAGACCCGATTTCTTTACGGCATCGGTTATCTCTTCCGGGGCCATGCCAAGGGCCTTTCTCAGCGCCGAGTATCCCCCCGAGGACAGATACGACCCGATGGTGTAGGAGTTGGGCCTGTCGACGTAATTTCTTATGATTCTCTGCTCGGGCATTTTTGAGTCCGGGTAAAGCAACTTCTTAACGGAAAAAAGGATAAGTACGGATAAATATTAAATGCGATTGCCGGAATTTTTCAAGGAAAAATGGAAAAAATAAGACCGAGCGTAAAAAAGCCCCGCGTTCACTGCGCTCGAGGAACCTCTTCCTCAAACAATATGTCCGCCACATACTTGGCAAAGGACATCGAGGAGGTAAAAGCGGGCGATATGGCGTTCAGAACGTGAACAGTATCTCCCTCCTTGCAGACAACATAGTCCATAACAAGTTTCTTCTGCTTCCAGTCCACAAGCTGCGAGCGGATGCCGGTCTTCGCGGAAGAGACAAGATGACGGGGCAGGAGGCTGGGAACCAGCTTTCTGGCTTCTGAGTAGAAATGGGACCCCAGATACTTTTTCACCTCTGAGAGCGCGTTTGCCCTGAATCCGCTGTCACTTACGAACATCGACGCGTTTCTGTAGAGAAACCGGAACGACTCAAGTCCCAGGTCCTCAAGAAATCCGTAGCTCTCCCTTCCCAGGACCGGCACGGCGGTGGGACCGATAAAGACACGCCCCGAAGTGCTTCTCGTAAAGTGCACCCCCAGAAAAGGCATTCTCGGGTCGGGAACCGGATAGATATTGCCGCGGACAAGGCAAGTGCTTTTTTTTGTAAGTTCGCTGTAGGATCCCAAAAAGGGGATAGCTCTGTACCTAAGACCCACTTGGAATTGGCGTGCTATGATATCCGCATGGAGCCCGGAGGCATTTATAAGTTTTCCGTAACCTATCTCTCCCGCGCTCGTAAGGGCGACGTGGTCCTTTTTTTGTCCAATAAAAACCGTGTCAAAAAGCACACGCCCTTTCCCGGTTTTGTTAATTCTCGAGCAAAGAGCTTCCAAAACGCCCAAAGGGTCAAACACCGATGTCGCGGGAGAATATATGGCCTTCTTAAATGTAGCGGCATGCGGCTCTATCTTCGCAAGCTCTTTTTCATCGATAAGATACGACTCCACTCCGTTTCTCTGTGCCCTCTGCTGAAGCACCTGGAGCCCTTCAAGTTTCTCCTCGGAGTCCGCCACGATGACTTTGCCGCATTCGGATATAGCAACTCCGTTTTCGCGGCAGAAATCTCTCATCAGCCGGTTTCCTTCAATGCAGTACCGCGCCTTCAGAGAATCGGGCGTGTAATAGATCCCGGCGTGGAGAACTCCGCTGTTTCGGCCGCTTGAGTGCGCTCCCAAGTTTTTTTCCTTTTCCAAGACAATTATGTTATTACAGCCGCGCAGAAGAAGCTCATTAGTGATTGCAAGACCTATAATTCCTCCGCCAACGACAAGAAAATCGCAACTTTTCTGCATTATTCCAACTCTTCTAACCCGCTTTCTGGCAAATCGATGGTAAATCAGGTAAAATATCTGTTTTCTATAAGTTAATGAAATGAGCAAAAAATTTAAAGCAGGACAGAACGCCGTGTATCCAGTTCACGGCGTGGTTGAGGTTCAAGGAGTTGAGGAAAAGGAAATACTGGGGTCGAGAAAAGCCTTTTACATACTTAACGTTCTTGAAAGCAACGTAAAACTCATGGTCCCCACGGATAACATAGAGTCCGTCGGCTTAAGACCCGTAGTACCCAAGAAGGAAGTAAAGAAAATCCTTGACATACTAAAGGAAGAAAACGGCGAAATACCCAAGCTGGGGGTTCAGAGCTGGAACAAGAGGTATAAGGAATACGCCGACAAGGTTAAAAGCGGCGATATATACGAAATAGCCAGGGTACTGAGGGACATACACCACTTAAAAAAGGTAAAGAACCTCTCTTTCGGCGAGAAAAGAATAATGGAAAACGCCCTTTCCCACGTAGTTAAGGAACTTTCCATAGCACTCAGAAAGAAAGAAGGGGAAGTCAGCAGCCAGATAGAGGAAATCTTTTCCTAAAGCCACTCACTCAAGAATATCCACTCCGTCAACACCCCGTGGAACGTCAAGTCCGAGATAACGGACGATACTCGAGAATATATCTGCGGTTCGTACGCAGTCGTATCGGGCCGGCCGGCTTATAAGAATGGGAACCACCATGTGGTCTTTGTGCAGGGAGCCGTGGGAGCCGTGATGTTCGGGGTTCTCGTGGGTGGCCCGAAGATCATAGCCCGGTTTTGAGCTAACTACCACGTCGCCGGTTCGAGGCGATTCGAAAAGCTGGAGAATCTGGAGAGGAGCATCCGGATAGTCAGAATCGATTGTAAACTGAAAGGACTCTGAAGGATTCATCTTCTTTGAGGAAAAACCGTAGCCAAGAGGGTCACCCGAAACATTGCGGTAGCAGATCAAACCTTCTTCATCAACGCTCACAAGAGCCTCTCCCCTAGGGTTGGTTATTTTCACCTCGCCTCCCGCTCCACCGGTTCTGGAGCAAACAATGTCCACTTCCGGACGGGTTGAGAGTTCGTCCACTATATCCGCTACTTCTTCGCAGCGAGTATATCTTTTCCATCCGTCGGAATTTTTGAAATAGTAATGTGCCATGGAGTTTCCAGAAACCATGACGGATGAATCGGCGTCAAAGTAATGCCTGAACACATTGGTGTAGTAAAGCGGCTTGAAGCCCCGTCTGCGAAGAAATCCCAAGGAATCGAAATGGGAATGCGTGGACGTAAGTCCGTGATCGCTTCCAACGACGAAAAGCGTATCGTCAAGCTCCCCCCGCTCCGCAAATCTCTCACCGACCATCCCCACGTACCGGTCAAGCCTTCTGTAGGATTCCAGAACCTTGTGGTGAAATGGATGGTAGCGGTGGGAATAGGCATCTATCCCGGGAAAAACACAGAAAATAAAACGCGGAGAATCCCTAAGAGATTCAACGAGAATTCTTCCCGCAGCCTCTTCAACGCTGTCGCTTTTATCCGTGAAGTGGCTTTTCACAACTAGATAGTACTTAAGATACTTGGTCCTGTTTTTCCCAGCGGGGCTTATACCCCTGGTTATCTCGTTCAGAATGCTGACACTTCCCGGAACCAGTCCGAAGAGCGTCGGGGAATCGCTCTCTATGTCGTGATTAATAAGAAAAGACTGAGGGCCGGCGTAACTTCTGAATCTTCGCAAGGAGAACGTGACCCCGTCGTAATACCGTCTGTCAAACCACCTTATGCCGGGGAGGTTGCACCTGCCTGGAAACTTGCCGAGAAGATAAGGGGTATAAGCCGGACCCGTTGTGGATGGAAAGACCGTGATCCCCTTAAGGAACTCCCCAGGCTCAACGACATATTTCTGTATATTCTCAAGGTCGCCTCTTTTTAGAAGTTCAGCAAAGACATCGAGTCTCGCACCGTCAGCAAGAAAAAAAACGCACTTTCTTTCATTCATCAAGTGGTTCCCATGAAATACCTATTATAAATTTCCCTGACGTCCCCGGTCACGCGCGCATATTCAGACATGAGAAAACCTCCCTCTCCACCGGAACCACCGAATTCAGGCGCCATCCGGTCAAAATCGTCCCGCGTGATTTCATTTTTACTCCTGTCGTTGAAAAGACTCAGCAGATTTCCCATTTTTCTTAAAAACATATAGCCTTCGCTAAGCGTCAGGACCTCGTCACTCTTAATTAACCCGGCCCTGTAAAGTGCCCCGATAGCCTCCATGGTGTTTGCCGTTCGTAGTTCGGGGTTTGCGGGACCATGGGCAAGCTGAAGCATCTGGATGAGGAACTCAATGTCAACCAATCCCCCCCTTCCCGTCTTCAGGTTAAACCTGGACTCCGTCTCGTTGGCGAGTTCTTTTTCGACCCTCCCGCGCAGCCTGTGGATTTGTTTGGGAAAATCCGGAGCGATCTCTTTCACATAAATGAAGTCTTCTATGACTTTCATTACCTTCTCGCCGAGCACGCGGTTTCCCGCAACGGCGCGGGCTTTTACAAGAGCCTGCCTCTCCCAGATATGAGCACTTGAATTATGATACTCTTCAAAGGCTTCAAGCGAGGCGACGAGGGCACCCGAACTTCCCGACGGGCGCAGTTCCACGTCCACCTTGTAACAGAAGCTCTCGGAAGTGTAAACCGAAAGATTGGATATGAATCTCTGACCGTATTTGGAGAAAAGCTCGTGGTCATCTCCCTCGTAAATGAAGATTATGTCCAGGTCTGAAGCGTAGCTCATTTCCCTTCCTCCGAGCTTGCCAAGTCCCAGAACGACCATGTTATCAAGAAGTTTTCTCTTTCCCGGAGAACACTTAAGGGAAGTCTTGGCAAGTTCGAGGCTTGAGTCCATCACAACGTCCGCAACCATCGACAGATATTTTCCCACGTAGATCGGTTCCAAGTCTTCGGAAAGCTCCTTGAAGCAAAGCTTAAGGGACTCAATGTGCTTGAAGCTTCGAAGGGCGTTGAGTTTGTCCTCAAAGAATTCCTCTTCCGAGATGGCTTCCCCGAGAGCCCGCGCCATGGCATCTTTCGAATCGTAAAACTGCGTCACGTCCTTCAGTATGATGGAGTCGAGATACTCGGGGTGCCTGATAAGAAAATTAGACAGCATGCCACCCCTTGAAAAGAGCCTGGAGAGCAGGGGAATGATTTTTGGGTTTTCAGTCAGAAGAAAGTAGACCGACATCCTGGAACCTAGACCGGAGATAAATCTTTCAAGATTTAAAAGTGCAGAGTCCTGATTGCTAAGATTGATTATGTTTGAGAGGAAAGCCGGTATCACTTTTCTAGAAAGCACCCTTCCCCTTTCCGTGAGTCCGGCCCTTTGGGGATTCATGAGGCTCGATATTATTTCGATCGCGTCGTCCGGCGCCGAAAACCCGAGATTTCCGAGGGTCGAAATCGCTTCCTCGCGGTTTACATTTCCCTCGGCCATAAAATCCGCCACCTCCCAGAATTCCCTGCCTTTTTCCTCAAGCTCCATCCCGGGATCGAAGAACAGGTTGCCGCAGTTCTTCAGAACAAGCGAGGTTACTTCTTCATAAGCGGCCCTGAAGTCCGCCGTCATTTCAAAACCCATCCTCCTTGAGAGTCTGGCGAGCGAACTCTCATCCGTGGGAATGCTGTGCGTCTGAAGTTCATCCCAGAGCTGAATCGAATGCTCCACTTTTCTAAGAAAAAGATAGCAATGCTCCATCTCTTCCTTTACCTGTTTTGTTATGAAACCCGTTGTCTCCATGGCGGAAAGGCCGTCAAGAGTGTTCATGAGCCCCCTGAGCTTCTTCACCGCCCCGCCGCTCATAAGCTGGGTCGCCTGCACGAAAAACTCGATATCCCTTATTCCTCCCCTTCCGAGCTTCACGTCGTTTTCCTTTCGTATGCCCTCGAGACGAACCTTCATGTCCTTGAGATCCTCTATGGACTCGTAATCAAGCAGCTTGCGGTATATTACCGGTTCAAGGTCCCCGAGGAATTCGCGACCGAGCTCAATATCCCCGGCAACAGGGCTCGCCTTGAGCAGAACCGCTCTCTCCCAAGTCTCGGCCCAGTGGTAATAATGTTCAAGGGCTGCGTCAACCGACACCGCAACCGGACTCCTGCTGCCCCCGGGACGCAGACCCAGGTCGACTCTGTAGAGAAAACCGCCAGGGGTGACGGAGCTTATCGTTCTGGTAACTGATGAGGAAAGCGTGAATATCTGCTCGGCGTAGTCCTCGCTTCTGTAGAGATAAATGAGGTCTATATCGGAGCTGAGGTTAAGGAGTCTTCCGCCGAGTTTCCCCATGCCAAGCACCACGAACTCAAATTGGTCTCCGCCCTCGATTCGGGACCTGTAGAAATCAAGCACCGCCCTGACCACAGAACCGGCCAGGTCGGAAATCTCCTCCATGGTCTGGCGAAAAGTGCAGAAACCCAGAACCTCTCTGTAGATTATTCTCGAGAGTTCCGTGTACTTGTACTCCTTGAGCCTTTCTGAGAGCCGCTCTGAATCCTGCGAATTCCTCACAATCGAGGCAAGCGGAGCCCGGTGGGAAGAAAGCGTTTTTTTTCTCCCGAGGGATTTTTCATTAGTAAGTACGTTTAGCGCACGTGGATTTCTTATAATTGAATTGCCGAGGAATCTGCTGTGCGAAGAGATGACGCGGAGGACTTTTGCTTTTTCCGCAGAGAGTCTGCCGTTTATCTCCCGGAATCTCTCAACGGTTAAGCGCGCGTTTTCCTCGTCGGGAAGAAGGGGTTTCTTTTTCATCAAGCCGGGTCACATGAAATCATAGGGATCGACATCAACTACAAGCTTAATTCCCGAAGCGTGTTTTTTCAACGAATCGTAAAGTGCCGAGGCATAGTTCCGAAGCAGCCCCAGATTCTCTGACACGATAATGATCTGCCATCTGAACCTGTTTCTAAGTTTATATATTGGAGCCTCGGAGGGGCCGAGCACCCGGAGCGACCCGGGCGGAAGATTGAGGAGAAACCTCTCGGCCGTGCGTTTCATCCTTTCGGCGAAATCTCGTGTTTTCTCCTCATCAAGCCCGTTTACTCTTAAGGATATGAACCTTGAGAAAGGAGGCTGATCAAGAGACCTTCTAAGCTCCAGTTCTTCATCCAGAAACCCGGAACTGTTATGGGAAATGGCAAATCTTACCGAAGGATGTTCGGGATTGTATGTCTGCAGAACGACCGTCCCGGGTTTTACTCCCCTGCCTGTTCTTCCGGCTACCTGTGTGAGGACCTGAAAAGTCCTTTCTCCCGAGCGGAAGTCGGGAATCCCCAGCATATGATCGGCTGAGAGAACCCCCACAAGCGTAACCCCCGGCAGATCATGTCCCTTGGCTACCATCTGGGTTCCGATAAGAACATCCACCTCCCCGGACTCAAGCTTTTTGTAGAGGTCAAGAAGTTTGGTTTTTCCGCGGGTGTAATCCCTGTCCATAACGAAAACCCTGGCATCGGGAAGCATGCTCTTTACCTGCTCCTCTACTTTCTGGGTCCCTAGACCCCTGCCCATGTATTTAGCTCCGCAGCTTGAGCAGATGTTTTCAAACTCCTGCATAATCCCACAGTAATGGCACTTAATTGAATTATCCTTTTTGTGAAAAGTCAGGGTTATCGAGCAGTTCGGACACTTAAAAAGTTCACCGCAGTCCCCGCAGACCAAGAGGCTCGAGAAGCCCCTTCTGTTAATGAAGAGAATCGACTGTTCCCCCCGGCTGAAGTTTTCCATCAGGGCGTTTCTCAGACGCGGAGAGAAAACGCTTTCGTTTATGTTTTTCATATCCACGAGTTTGACATCGGGAAGCCTGCTTGTCCCCACCCTCGCGGGAAGAGAAAGATATTCGTACTTACCCCTGATCGAGTTTGCGTAGGATTCGAGGGAAGGAGTCGCGGAACCCAGCAGCACCGGACAGCCGTATATGTTTCCAAGCATGACCGCGGCGTCGCGGGCGTTATAACATGGCGCCTCGTTCTGCTTGTAGGAGGATTCGTGCTCCTCGTCAACCACCACAAGGCCGAGATTCTCAAGCGGAGCGAAAACCGCGGAACGGGCACCTATCACCACGCTCAGATTTCCGCTACGCGCCTTTCTCCAGACATCAAACCTCTCACCCTCGCTAAGAGCGCTGTGAATCACCGAGACAGAGTCGGCGAAACGTGAACGGAACCTCTTTACCAGAAGCGGGGTGAGCGCTATCTCGGGGGCAAGAACAATCGCCTGTTTCCCCCTGGCTATGACCTCGCTCACGGTCCTTAAGTAGACCTCGGTCTTTCCGCTTCCCGTAACACCGTGAAGAAGAAAGCAGCGATATTCTTCCCTCTTAACGTAAGGCAGGATTTTCTCCATCGCCATACGCTGATCCTGGGTAAGTTTCTTTGGTGGCTCTTCCTCTGAATCGAGCACACCGTAGGGATCCCTTCCGATCTCTTTTTGCTCCACGGAAACCAGAGAGTTATCCACAAGCCACTTTACGTGAGATGTGAAATTGCCGAATATTTCTTTTAGCTCCGAGCGGGGAACGGAACCGCGGAGGTTTATGAACTCAAGTATGGCACCCTTGGCTGGTTTTTTCCGCTTAATCTCCGAGACAATGTCAGGATCGCAGGAAATTGCATAGACCTTCTCGTACTTTATCTTCTCATCTCTTATGACCCTGTAGTCAAATTCCACATACCCTCTTCTTTTAAGAGAGTTAAGATTCTCAAGCGAGGTCCCACCGCAGAGTTCAATAAGCTTCTCTGAGGCAAGTTCCCCCTCGAGCAGAAGAGTTTCCAGAACTCTTTTCTCGAGACGGTTTAGACCCGCTTCCTTAAGGCGGTTTCCCCCCTCCTCCGTGATCCGCACGGTTTTCCCGACGCTTTTGCCAAGCCCAGAAGGATGGGCGAATTTAAGCACGATTCCGAGAGGAGCCATGTAGTACTCAGAAACCCGGCGGAAAAATTCCAAACGCTTCTCGTCAAAAAGCGGTAATTCATCAAGGATGTCGATTATATCCTTTAGCTCAAAATCGACTTTCCGTTTTCCCCCATCTCCTACCACATATCCTATGGCCTTGCGGTTTCCGAGGGGAACGAACACCCTCTTCCCAGTAGCAACTCCTTGCCGGAAATGCTTCGGAACCGAATATAGAAAAAGCTGTTCGGAATGAATCGGCAAAGCTACCTGTATGATTTTTCCTGAAGCCATAGCAATAATTTAAAGACTTTGAATATTATCGAAAAAGTATATACGGTATCCGCCGGAAAACCGCTTTGTTTTGGGGATATATCCCTAAATGATAATGAAATTCCATTTGAAACTTGCGACTTTTCGGTATTTATTTTCTATCTCGAATAAAAGCATATTGAAATAGGGTGTAGACAAGGCATCTAGAATACAAAATGCCTTTCCCCATACAAGAGAATTAGGGTCGCATCGTTTCACTTGCACCAGAAAAGACAGATTACAACGAATGATGACGGAATTGGAAATGTCCGTATTCCTGTTAGATTAAAAACAGTGGGTGAGGTTTTTATGAAAAAAAACGTAGAGATATCCCTGTTTGGGATTGTCGGTAGCGACTTGTGTGTCGCGTCAACCGATGGACAAAAAGTTTATGAACGTCTGGTTACTGCACTGAACAAGAATCTGCCCGTCTCTCTTTCTTTTCGTAATGTGTCGGTACTGACCCCGGCATTTCTTAATACGGCAATTGGCCAGCTGTACGGAAAGTTTGATGAAACCACAATTCGTGAACTTCTAAAGGTGGAAGACATCGAACCCGATGATGCAGTACTGCTAAAACGTGTTGTTTCAACTGCTAAGCTATACTTTCAGGACAAAGCGGCTTTCAAACAGGCACTAAGAGAACTGCCGAAGACTAAAACCATGAAAAATAAAACGGTGGATGTCCCTTCTCGGTTGGGATTTATGACCGGACAAACTGAAGTCCCCGATGACTTCGACAGCATGAGCACTCCAGAAATAGAGAAGATGTTCCGGGGCGCCGAGGAGTGAAGCTTTTTCTGGATACACATATCCTGCTGTGGGCGGCGGGCGACCAGAAACGGCCTAATACAAAACGGATACAGCGAACTTGCTATTCGGTCCGAACACACACTCGCTGTCGGTCTTCTTCCACCTATCCACAAAAATCCCTTCGACCGCATGCTTATAGCACAAGCACAGGTCGAAAATATCACGTTGCTGACCATGGACAGAAAATTGTCCCGCTACTCCGGTCCCGTCAGAATAGTTTGACGTGAGGATGAAGTTGAAGAAAGTCTCGGAGACTAAAACACGGACATAAGAAGAAACCGTCTGTTGTCAGCAATAAAGTATCAGGCAAGGTCCGCAGGCATCATTATCATGTTGTCCATCGATGCACCGGGGGCTATCATCGGATAAACCATTTCCGTACAATCGACTTCTATCTCCATGAGGACAACTCCCGGAGTGTTAAGGCCTTCCCTTAGAGTGGGTTCAAGCTCCTCGGGCTTCACCGCCCGAAGACCGCGGGCTCCGAACGCTTCTGCGAGCTTCACGAAATCCGGCAGCACTTCAAACCGGGATGCCGAGTAATTGCCCTCAAAAAACATCGTCTGCCACTGCCTAACCATTCCATGGTGACGGTTGTTGAAAACGATAATCTTAAGATCCAGATTGTTTTCAACCGCGGTCGCAAGTTCCTGGAAATTCATCTGGAAGCTTCCGTCGCCGGCAACGCATATAACCTGCTCATCAGGTCTCGCGTATTTCGCTCCCATAGCCGCGGGGAAACTGAATCCCATGGTTCCCAAGCCCCCGGAGGTAAGATGGGTTCTCGGTCTTTCGAACTTGTAGAACTGGGCTACCCACATCTGGTGCTGACCCACGTCGGAAACTATTATGGCGTCTCCTTTCGTAAGCTTGTAAAGCATGTCTATGGCGTAAGTTGTTAGAATTTTCTCGCTTCCCTGGCAATAGGTAAGCGGATGCTTCTCGTTCCAGTCCCGTATCCGCCTGAGCCAGGATTCCCTTCCCTCAAGGTCAATCTCCCCGGGGAGGGCATCGAGCAATTGGCGCAAAACAACTTTGGCATCCCCTACTATCGGACACTGAACCGTTATGTTCTTGTCTATCGAGGAGGGATCTATATCTATATGGATAATCTCCGCGTTGGGAGCAAACTCATCAAAGTTCCCGCCCGTAGCCCTGTCATCAAACCGCCCGCCGATCGAGATAACCAAGTCCGATTCGGTAACTGTCATATTGGCGGCATAGGAACCGTGCATCCCGAGCATGCTTATGAAGAGCGGATCGCTCGCCGGATACCCCCCCAGACCCATAAGGGTTGAAGCCACTGGTATCTGAAGCCGGTGGCAGAACTCAAGCAGTTCATCCGTAGCCCCGGACCAGATAACTCCTCCCCCGGAATAAATAACGGGCCGCTTTGAGGCAAGCAGCATCTCCACCGCTCTTTTTATCTGGGAAGGATTTCCCTTGGTAGTGGGCTTGTAACCTTTGATATCTATCTCATGATCCTCGGGGATTACAAGCTCGTCTTCTCCTATGAGAACATCCTTGGGCATATCAACCAGAACCGGGCTGGGTCTTCCGGTGCCGGCTATGTGGAAAGCCTCTTTCATCGCTCTTGGAAGATCCCGGGGTTCTCGCACAAGGTAGTTATGTTTCGTGCAGGGTCTTGTTATGCCGATATGGTCAGCCTCCTGAAAAGCGTCGCTTCCAAGGTACTGAGTCGGAACCTGTCCCGTAAAGATAACTATGGGAGATGAATCCATCTGTGCCGTCGCAATACCGGTAACGGTGTTGGTTGCCGCAGGACCCGAAGTGCAAAGCACCACTCCCGGTTTTCCAGAGGCCCTTGCGTACCCGTCGGCCATGTGCGTAGCCCCCTGTTCATGCCTCACCAGCACGTGATTTATCTTGTCGGTGTAATCGGTCATCACGTCATAGACCTTGAGAACGTAACCTCCCGGCAGTCCGAAGACCACGTCAATACCTTGGTGAAGAAGCGTCTCAAAGAACATCTGTGCGCCGAGCATCTTGGCCATTTTACTATGTCTCCCTGGTTGTCTTTAAAAGGAGTACCAACAACCCATCCGCTTACTCTATCACCGCGCGCATACAACTTCAAGACCGTTAGGGAAAAAGATTACTGGCCTCTCTTTGCCGATTTCACTTCGCGCTCCGCTGCGGAGCGGCGAAGATAGAAGGGAGTCAGGGTGAATGGATCGTCCTTTTGTCCGGAAAGAATCTTTTTTCTCCCCAAAAGCGCACAGCCAGACGCCCTCGGGGTGTTCAGGTGCGCGGGCAGAAACACGGCTCTCTCTCCCACGGAATCCCGTATTAGGTTTCCGTGGAGCAGGGCTCCGCTACCCACAAAAACGGTCTTTCTTCTCACCCCGGCGCACACAGACTCCAGGGTGGCGATTTCCGCAGTGGTCATTTCTCCGCTCTCCGCATCGTAAAACGAGAAGAAAACCTCCCCCCTGCCAGCGTCGGTCATGGCGCACACGTCATCTCCGCACCAAAGGGCGTTCGAGGCGAGAATTTCAAGGGATGGAACTCCCGCGAGGTCCGCTCCCAAGGAATAGCAAAGGGTCTTCGCGGTGGAGACCCCTATGCGAAGAGAGGTGAAAGAACCCGGACCCACTGACACGCAGACTGCTTCCAGATCATCTTTTCCGAGTCCGCAGTCCGAAAGAAGTCGCTCGATCGTGGGAATAAGCACCTCGTTATGCCTTGGACCGGTGTTGAAAACATATTCGCAAAGAATAGTGTCGTCATCGCATACTGACACGCTTCCCGAGAAAGTAGACGTTTCGATTCCCAGAATTTTCATATGTATTTCTTAGCCAGAGACGAGGCATTAAGGAGTGACGGTTATGCGCTTAGATCGAGTGGATTCGCCAGACCGGAAACTATTCCCCTCGAGGTTTGGGCTTACTCCGCTTCCTCAGAAGAACCTAACCCCGAGGCTTTTATGATTCCATCTCTTATTTTTTCGCGAATTTCCGGATTTTCGTGGAGAAACTTCTTGGAATTCTCCCTCCCCTGTCCTATCCTCTCCCCTTCATAGGAATACCAAGTTCCGCTTTTCTTTATCACATTGAATTTGGTTCCCAAGTCCACAAGCTCCCCTAGTTTTGATATTCCTCTTCCGAAAACCACCTCGAATTCCGCTTCCCTAAAAGGCGGAGCCACCTTGTTCTTGACAAGCTTAGCTCTGACCCTGTTGCCAATTATACGGTCGCCGTCCTTAAGAGATCCGATGCGCCTTATATCAACTCTCACCGATGAATAGAACCGAAGCGCGTTACCCCCGGTGGTTGTCTCAGGGTTCATGTACGCCGGAACCCCGATTTTCATGCGAAGCTGGTTAACGAAGATAACTATGGTTTTGGAACGGCTCACGTTAGCCGTTATCTTGCGAAGCGCCTGCGACATAAGCCTTGCCTGAAGACCTACGTGAGTGTCTCCCATCTCGCCCTCGATTTCGGCGCGCGGGGTAAGGGCCGCAACCGAGTCAAGCACTATGAGGTCAACCGCATTGCTTCTTATGAGAGTATCGACAATTTCAAGGGCCTGTTCCCCGAAATCGGGCTGCGAAATAAGGAGATCCTCCACTTTAATCCCAAGTGCCGCCGCGTAGCTTGTTGAAAGAGCGTGCTCAGCGTCCACAAAAGCGGTTATTCCGCCGGCCTTCTGTGCTTCCGCGATTGCGTGGAGCGCTATGGTGGTCTTACCAGAGGCCTCCGGACCGTAAACTTCGACGATTCTTCCCCTGGGAAACCCCCCGACTCCAAGCGCTATATCAAGTCCAAGGGAACCCGAGGTAATAACCGGAATGTCCGAGAGGGAAGCGTCTTCCCCCAGTCTCATTATGGAACCCTTTCCAAACTGCTTCTCTATGGTGCTGATAGCTACATCTATATTCTTGTTCTTCTCGTCAAGATCGCTCATTCCGTCTTAATCTCCGTTTCGGTTTTTTTAGGATTCTTAAACTACTATCCTACATAATCAAGGCAGAACTTCCTAACCGTATCGATGGCTGTGGAAGCGGCAAAGTTTTTTATCTCGTCCCTGGTTCCGGCAAAATTCCGTTTCTCGCAGAAAGTCCCTGAGGTCGGGTGACTGAATCCGAACCAAACGGTGCCCACGGGCTTCTCCGCGGTTCCGCCTCCCGGACCCGCAATCCCGGATATGGAAATTCCTATGTCGGTTCCGAAAAGTTCTCTCGCCCCGCGGGCCATTTCGAAAACCGCATCCTCGCTTACCGCGCCGAACCGCGCAAGAGTATCTGTGCTTACCCCGAGAAGCTTCTCCTTTGATTCGTTGCTGTATACCACCGCTCCGCCCAGAAAATAAGCCGAACTCCCGGGAATGTCCGTAAACCGGCTTGAGCAGAGTCCTCCCGTACAGGATTCCGCAACGGAAAGGGTCAGGTCTTTTTCAAGCAACAAAGCTGCGGCTACCTCCTCAAGGGGTTCACCCTCCTCGGAAAAGAGAAAGTCCCCCAGTCTTTCTTTTGCCTGCGCGCAGGCATCGCGCAGAAGTGAATCCAGCACCTCGCCGTCATGGCCCGAGGCCGTGAGCCGCAGATGAATCTCAGGCAGGCGGATCCTGTACCCGAGGTCCACCCCTTCGGGGGAGAAGCCCTCAAGTTTTTCCGCCACCTCGGATTCCCCCAGTCCGAATGTCCTGAGAACTCTCACGCGCAGGACAGTTCCCCTCTCCATAACGCCACTTATATCCGGGAAAACATGCTCTCTGAACATCCGCCTGAATTCCCTCGGGACACCGGGAAGAAAGTAGAATTTCGAGTCGCCGGAAACGAAACTGAACCCTGCGGCCGTACCGACGGGATTTTCAATAACCGCCGTTCTTTCAGGAAACATGGCCTGTTTTTCATGATGGATGTTGGGCTCCCTTCCCCTCTCCCTAAGTTTTCGGGCAATGTCTTCATAGACCGCTGGATTAAAAACAAGGGGAGTTCCCAGAAACTTCGAGGCGGCAAGCGCGCTCAGATCATCCTCGGTGGGGCCAAGCCCTCCCGTGACTATGACAAATCTGGCTCTCTTCGACGCCGTGGCAAAAGAAGCGAGAAGATCGTCAAGGTCATCGGCAACCGCGCAGTGATGCTTAACCTCAATACCGGATGAGGACAGTTCCGCGGCTACCCAGCTGAAGTTGGTATCCCGGGTAAGACCGCTCATTATCTCATTTCCGGTCGTGATTATCTCGACACACATTGCCGGGTAATTTTAACCGGAAAGAAATTCCTGAGAACATGAATCGCTTAAATTCGGTTGATTGCGGTAATCGCCCGACTTTTTACAGACCGCGGAGTTCGAGGTATTTTGTAAGCATGGATTCCAGTTTGAAGAATTTACCGGTCCGTGAGCGGATTCGTCTAGAAGACCTGTGGGACAGCATCGCTTCCGATCAGAGCGCTCTCTCTCTTTGCTCCGCGCAAAAGGCCGAACTGAACAAAAGGCTTGAGGCTTACGAAGCGACCAAAGATCCAGGACGCCCCGCTGACGAAGTTATTTCGGAAATCCGCAGAAAACTGTGAGCTACAAAATCCGGTTCCGCAAAGAAGCGGAAATAGACCTATCTGATGCCGCTTCCCAGTTAGTTTTTGGTCAATCATCCTCGCTCTCTTCTAGGAGAGCCTCTACCTCGCGTTCAAGAACCGGGAGATTGGTCTTGACCACATCCCACACCAGACGGTCATCCACATTGGCGTATCCGTGAATCAGGATATTGCGGAAGGCGATAATGCGCCGGTAGTGGCTGATTCGGTCAGCCGCCGACTTGTCGACTTTAGCCCGCATTTCTCACCGCACAGAAGGTGGGGAGGTTTTTGAGGGTCAACAGCCATGATTTTACCTGGACTGACCGCGGGCGGCACAGTTTTCAGTTCGGAATCCGTCAATCTCCGGGATATTTCCGTACTTCTCGC
>JAJDUA010000010.1 GCA_022826905.1 Candidatus Dadabacteria bacterium | reverse complement strand
AAAGCCGTTTTGGGAGGCTGCGAAGGAGCACAAGCTGGTTATCCCGAGATCAAGGGAGACGGGGGAGTTTTTCTTTTACCCAAGGGCTCTTTCCCCGGGAGGGGACATGAGCGAGGACATAGAGTGGGTGCAGAGCGAGGGACGGGGGAAGGTGTGGACTTTTTCCATACACCACATGGGACCCTCAAAGGCCTACAAGGGTGAACCTCCCTATGTAGTGGCCCTTATCGAGATGGATGAGGGAGTGAAGATGATGTCCAACGTGGTTGACGTTGACCCCAATGAAGTGTCCATCGGCATGGAAGTCCAGGTCTGCTTCGATGATGTTACCGACGAGGTAACCCTGCCCAAATTCAAACCAGTATAAAAAAGCGGGGACGGTCAGTCATCAAGCTCTACAAGTATGTCGTCCCCGTCAACCTTCACCGGGTACATCTCCAGAGGTTCAACCGCCGGAAGGCAGAGAGCTTCTCCAGTTCTGACGTTGAACTCAGCACCGTGATAACAGCAGGTAATGCATTCTCCATCAAGGTCGCCATCTGAAAGAGTAAAATTCTGGTGGGTGCATTCATCCCGAAAGGCGTAAAAATTTCCCTCTACCCTGCATATGGCAATCACTTCTCCCTCGACGAAAAAAGATTCCACTTCTCCTTCAGCTATGTCTGAAATCTTTGCCACTTTCTTGTAATCGGACATAAGCCTAACCCCTTTTGCCGTTTTGGAGCCTTTGTTCAAACCATTTCATGACCACACCCTCAAGGGCTTCTCTCACGGAGTCAATTGACATATGCTCGAGGGTCTCTCCGGTAAAGGCTCGGAGCATTATGATTTTTGCCTGTCTCATTGAGATTCCCCTTGAGCGCAGGTAAAAAAGGGCCTCTTCATCCATCTGCCCGATCGTAGCGCCATGGGTGCACTTTACGTCGTCGTTGTATATCTCAAGCTGAGGCTTCGTGTCTATCTGGGCCGTGTCAGAGAGAAGAAGATTCCTGTTGGTCTGCTTCGCGTCCGTCTTCTCGGCACCTTCGTGAACCAGTATTCTTCCATGAAAAACTCCCTTTGAGCGACCGTCAAGTACGCCGTTATAGAACTGGCGGCTGTCACAATGAGGGCTCGCGTGCTCAACCCGCATGAAGTTATCCATGTGCTGGCGTCCCTCAGATATGAAAAGGCCGTAAATGTCGGAGTTGCATCCTTCTCCAGCCAAGACGGGATGAACGTTGTTCCTCACTATGGCCCCTCCGCAGAGAATCGAGTGGGAAGCGATGTTGCTGTTTTTCTGCTGATTTACCCTAAGTGTGGAGAAATTAAACGCCTTCCGGCTTTCAAACTCAAGTCTGTAGTGCTCAAGATTTGCATTTTCCCCGCAGACAACCTCCGTGACCGCGTTTGAGAAATAGACGCTCTGGGATGCCGCCACGTAATGTTCTATTACCTTGGCGACCGAACTTTGCCCAACGATAATGAGATTTCTCGGATTTATGAATAAAGGACTGCCTTCATCTGTTGATACGTGAAGAACATGTACGGGTTTCTCGAGAACGGTCCCATCGGGAACGTAAACAAATATTCCGTCTTCAAAATATGAGGTGTTAAGCGAAATAAACGCGTCTTTTTCATAATCCGCGTATCTCGCCAGGTGCTCTCTCACAAGATCGCCATGCTCTGAGATCGCCTCCGACAGGCTTTTTACCAGTATCCCCTCCCCGGCATCTCCAGCGTCTGAAAGGGAAGTGGCGAAGCGGCCGTTTACAAAGACAAGTCTCAGACAATCAAGCCCTGGAAACCCGCAGGAATCCACGGATTTCTCGGAAACCCCGGAGATTCCATTCTCGGCGATCGAAAAGGAGCCTCTCCGAAGTGCCTCAAGATTGGTGAATCTCCACTCTTCATCAGAGAGCGTCGGAAATCCGAGCTTGGCAAATCCTGAAATTGCCTCACGACGAAGAGCGGTTACCCACTCGGGAACATCTTTTTGCCCACTATCGAGAAACTCAGAGAGTCCCCCGACGTAACTTTCGCGCGTACCGTCAAAAACAATAGCCATAGTATTATGCTCCTTGCAGGTTGCCCAAGGCCTTAAAACTCAGCGTAACCTTTTTCCTCAAGCTCGTGGGCAAGTTCCTTTCCTCCCGATCTTACAATCTTTCCATCGACCATCACGTGGACAAAATCGGGAACTATATAGTTAAGAAGTCGCTGGTAATGGGTTATCACTATAAAGGAACGCCCGGAATCCCTCATCGAATTCACCCCGTTTGCCACTATCTTGAGCGCGTCTATGTCAAGACCGGAATCCGTCTCGTCAAGCACCGCCAGCGCCGGTTCGAGTATCTGCATCTGGAATATCTCGTTTCGTTTCTTCTCTCCACCCGAAAAACCGGCGTTCACGGATCTTTTAAGAAGGTCTTCGTCAATACCGAGTGTTTTCATTTTCTCTCTGGCAAGCTTGGCGAACTCGACATGCTTAAGCGGTTTTTCGTCCCGGTACTCCCTTTTCGCGTTAAGGGCCTCGCGAAGAAGATAGGTGTTCGCCACCCCGGGTATTTCGACGGGATACTGGAAAGCCAGGAATATCCCCTCGCACGCCCTTTCCTCGGGCTCAAGGTCGAGAAGATCCTTGCCCTGGAAAGTTACTTCCCCTTCGGTAACTTCGTAAGCCTCCTTGCCCGCAAGAACTTGGGCAAGGGTGCTTTTCCCCGAACCGTTCGGACCCATTATGGAGTGTACTTCCCCGGGCGCTACGGTAATATCCATCCCTTTCAGTATTTCCTTGTCATCTACCTGCACATGCAGGTTTTTCACCTCGAGCATGTTTTGCTCCTCCTAAAATTTTTTTTTGGAATTACGGCGGAACCGGTATTAACCCACGCTTCCCTCAAGACTTACGCTCAGCAGTTTTTCAGCTTCAACCGCGAACTCAAACGGCAGCTCCTTGAAAACTTCCTTGCAGAAACCGTTCACTATGAGCGAAACCGCGTCTTCGGCGGAAAGCCCTCTCTGGCGACAGTAAAACATCTGGTCCTCGCCTATTTTAGAGGTAGAAGCCTCGTGCTCCATGTGGGCCGTGGAGTTCCTGACCTCTATATATGGAAAAGTATGTGCTCCGCAGCGGTCCCCTATAAGCATTGAGTCACACTGCGTGTAATTTCTCGCCTTCTCTGCATTTTTACCAATTTCAACAAGCCCCCTGTATATGTTCTGCCCCTCACCCGCGGAAATACCCTTGGAAATAATCGTGCTACTGGTGTTTTTTCCCACGTGAACCATCTTGGTTCCGGTGTCGGCCTGCTGGCGCCTGTTGGTAAGGGCGACGGAGTAAAACTCCCCGACCGAATTATCCCCTTCAAGAACACAGCTCGGGTACTTCCAAGTAATGGCTGAACCGGTCTCGACCTGCGTCCAAGAGATCCTTGAGCCCCTGCCGACGCATCTTCCCCGCTTTGTTACGAAATTGTATATTCCACCCTTGCCCTGCTTGTCTCCGGGGTACCAGTTCTGTATCGTCGAATACTTTATGGTGGAGTCATTATGGGCTACGAGTTCAACCACCGCGGCGTGGAGCTGGTTTTCGTCTCTCTGCGGGGCCGTGCAGCCCTCAAGATAGCTTACGTAGCTGCCCTCCTCGGCGATTATGAGCGTTCTCTCGAACTGTCCGGTGTTCTCCGCGTTTATGCGGAAATAGGTAGAAAGCTCCATCGGGCATCTTACTCCCTTTGGGATATAGACGAAGGAACCGTCCGTAAAGACCGCGGAATTCAAAGCCGCATAGAAATTATCCCCGCGCGGCACGACCGAACCCAGGTACTTGCGCACAAGATCGGGATACTCTTCCACGGCCTCGGATATTGAGCAGAAAATAACCCCTTCCTCGGCAAGTTTTTCCTTGAAAGTCGTAAAAACCGAAACGCTGTCGAAAACCGCGTCGACGGCGACGCCTGCCAGCATCTTCTGCTCCTCAAGGGGAATACCGAGTTTGTCGTAGGTCTCCTTTATTTCTGGATCTATCTCGTCGAGGCTCTTGGGGCTGGGGTTGCTTTTCGGTGCGGCGTAATAACTTATGTCGTTAAAATCTATTTCCGGATACCTTAGAAAAGCCCACCTGGGCTCTTTCATCTTCTTCCAGCTCTCATAAGCCCCGAGGCGCCATTCGAGAAGCCATTCAGGTTCGTTCTTCTTCGAGGAGATCATCCTGATTGTGTCTTCGCTGAGCCCCTTGGGCGCAACTTCCTGCTCAACATCGGTTACGAATCCGTACTTGTATTCCTCCTGCGCGAGTTTTTCAAGATCAACGCTCATTAAGAAAATGTCCTCCTGTTAATGACTTCTGCCGCCCCGAGTTTCGTCCACCATGTCCCCGATAGTAGTATCTTCAAGAATCCTTATCATGGAAACCTTGAGCTTATCCCAGAGAGGAAGCTGTCCGCAGTTTTCATAAAGGGCACAGGGACCGTCGTCGTCCATGCAATCGACTATCCTTATCTCTCCCTCTATGGCTTCGTACACCTCTCTCAGGCTGAGTTCGTACGGAAGCTTGCGGAGCATGTATCCGCCCTCGGGCCCCACCTTCGACCTGAGTATCCCTCGGTTGACAAGCCTTCTCATTACCTTGGCCAAGTAATTCTGCGGAATGTGCTGGGTTTCGGATATCTGATTCATGCTGAATCTATCCCCCGGACTGCCTCCCATATGGATAAGGCATCTGACGGCGTAATCAAGTGTTCTGCTTACCTGCATAACGGTATTGTAAACTTTATATATCCATAAAATAGCTATCTAGTTGGTAATCTTTACCATTATTCAAACAAAGTCAACCGGAGGAGGAAAGAAACTTCTTCCAGATGACTTCAAAGTCTCCTCAATATATTTTCTCTGCTGCAGCCAAAGAACAAAAACAGTCAGCACAAAGAGGTTGTCGGCTCAAGCCGTTAGCCGTTAGCGGTGGGTATCCGAATACTTATCCCTGAGCTTTTTATATTCCGCTTCGGACAAATTTCTCGACCTGTCAAGGAATATGGCGACTGCCCAGATCGTCTGGTCTTTGTGGGTGGGTCCGTAGGCGGGCATCCCAGTCATCTTAACCCCGTGTTTAGTAACCCAGAAAATATCCTTAAGGGAATATTCATTGAACTCTTCACTAGGAAACTTGGGAGGTTTGGGAAAAAGTCCCTTTCCGATCGGTAAAGGTTCGACACCGGGCGCTCCATGACATTGAACGCACATGTGCTCGTATTCTCTGAAACCCTCCACATAAACATTTTTGTCATTAATGTCGTAGGGAATCTTTAAACTCGCGGAGTTTCTTTGTATCGATCTCTCGGTAATGCTATGGAAGGCCATGCTTACAATGGTCGGATGCGGCTTTGTAGCCGAGACATCGTAACGTCCGAGAATAAAATAGAGTGCGGCAGCTATAATCAAAACCGCCACCAGTAATTTTTTTCTTCTAAACACTTTTTCAATCATCGGTTACATCTCTGCAGGTAAATCCATCTAAATTCACCCACTCCGGTTAACAGTTGCCCGCATGAACAGTCAGGCTTTGTGAAAGCAGGACCATCCATGAAATGAGCAAAACAGGCAATTTATTAAAAGCAAGACAGGTAGGATTACCCGGATATTCTGGATAATTAATATCTATATTGAGAGGTGTTTGTCAAGCGGGCCAAGAAAAATATTTTGCCCCAAACAATATCCTTATTTCGGGAAAACAATTTCCCGAACCGAGACCGGAGCAGAAGAAGTTCGTCCGTCAGGAAGCGGTGGAACCGTAGATGAAAAGAAGCACTATTATTACAACAACCCCGCCTACCATGGCTGCCACGTAATACCTGAGCAGACCTGTCTGCAGTACACTCAGGCGTCCTGATAAGCTCCTTACAAAATCGCTCAGCCCGTCAAGCGAGCTGTCTATAAAAGAGCGGTCAAAGTCAGAGCAAAGTCCCGAAATGTAGTTAAACGGAGAGACGAAAACCGCCTCGTAAATCTCATCGATGTACCACTTGTTAAAGGACCCACTCTTAAGTGCGGCGACTGTTTTACCCTGAGGTGCTGCAGCTTCTCCCCGCCTGCGACAGTAGATCAGAACACCAGCCGCTATTCCCACAAACGCTGCCAGCACTGAAAACCCTACAAGGGTCCAGTGGCCAAAATAATGGGAGTAGGCATGTTCCGCGCCGTAGTGTACTACCACTGAAGAAGAAAGGAATTTCTTAATAAGATCCGTGTAATGAAAACCTACGATCTCGCCCATGAATCCGGGCACGCCAATAAGACCTCCAAAAACGGAGAGAACCGCGAGAATCATAAGAGGTACGGTCATTACGGCCGGGGATTCGTGCACGCGGCTTTTTGTCTTGTAGTCCATCCTTGCTGTCCCCTCGAATGTAAGCACGTAGAGCCTCGTCATGTAGAAAGCGGTAAGTACGGCCGTAATGAGCCCCGCGGCCCAGAAAAAGGTATGACCGCCGTTATAAAGCGAAGCCAGGATTTCATCCTTGCTGAAAAACCCCGAGAGGAGAGGAAAGCCGGAAATCGCGAGCGTCGCCACCAGAAAAGTGACAGCCGTTACGGGGATCATCCCGCGAAGCCCTCCCATCTTCCTTATGTCCTGCTCTCCGGCCATGGCGTGTATAACGCTCCCCGCACCGAGGAATAGAAGCGCCTTGAAAAAAGCGTGGGTAACGAGATGAAATATCGAAAATACATAGGCACCCGCACCGGCAGCCATCATCATGTAGCCCAGCTGACTTACGGTCGAGTATGCAAGCACCTTCTTTATGTCGTTCTGGGTGATCGCTATCGTGGCGGCGAAAAACGCGGTGAACGCTGCCACGATCAAAACAACGTTCAAAGCCACTGGACTCAGGTCAAAAAGCGGGGAGCAACGGCTTAACATGTAAATCCCGGCTGTAACCATTGTCGCGGCGTGAATAAGGGCGCTCACCGCGGTCGGACCCGCCATAGCGTCCGGGAGCCACACGTGAAGCGGAAACTGGGCCGATTTCCCGACGGCACCTACAAACAAAAGAAGCGCCATCGCGGTTATAAGCGACTGCGAAACGCCTGAAACAAAAACCGGGTCGGCAAGCTGGGAAAAAACATCCTGGTAGTTAAGCGATCCGAACACGGTGAAAATGAGAAAGATGCCGAGGATAAACCCGAAATCCCCTATCCTGTTCACCACAAAAGCCTTTCTTCCCGCATACACCCTAAAGGAGTCTTCATACCAGAACCCTATAAGCAGATAGGATGCAAGACCTACCCCCTCCCATCCGACGAACATCATGGGAAAGTTGTTGCCAAGAATTAGAACAAGCATGAAGAAAACGAAGATGTTCAGGTAAGTGAAATAACGCGCGTAACAGCGGTCATGGTGCATGTAGCCGATCGAATAGACATGTATAAGAAACCCCACCCACGTCACAACAAGGGCCATTACGGCGGAGAGGGAATCAAAGAGGAATTCGAAGCTAAGGTCAAGGGAACCCGAGAGCATCCAGGTGAAAAGCTCAATCGTAATCGGCTCGGTTCCCGCGGGGCTCTGCGAGAGAAGGTCTAGGAAAAGACGCGTGGACAAAAGAGCGGAGATCAGAACGGCCGCGCACGCCACCGTCCCGACTATCCTGTCAGTCGTGTGTCTTCCGTACCCGGTAAGCTTTCCGCAAAGACCGGTGGCGAAGAAAAGCCCGTTGAAAATCGCCCCCGCAAGCGGCGCAAGAACTATGAGAGCAAGCACTCAGTTAAACCTCCGAGCATAAGTTAACCCCTAAGCAGTTTCAGCAGATCGATGTCAAGACTTTCTTTCTGCCTGTAAATCGAAACGACAAACGCAAGGCCGACCGCGACCTCGGCCGCCGCCACCGTTACTGACATCAGAACGAACACATGCCCCGCGGCGCCCTCGTAGAGCCTTGAGAAAACAACGAAAAGCAGGTTGCAGGAGTTAAGCATTAGCTCAAGGCACATAAGCACGATCAGTATATTTTTTCTGGTAATTACTCCGTAAACCCCGATCGCGAAGAGCACGCAAGCCAAAACCACGTAGTGAGAGACCGCAATTTCCATCTTATGACTCTCTCCCCTTGGCTATGACCAGAACGCCAACCATGGCTATCACCACAAGAACCGAGGTAAGCTCAAACGCGAGCAGATAATCACTGAAAAGGGATCTTCCCACTTCGGCCACGGTGCCGAAGTTCTCGGGATCCCCAAGTTTCGGAAAAACAACCGGAGAAGACGAGAAAAGCTTTGAGGCGAAAAATCCGACAACAACGATAAAGAGGAAAAGAAATGTCATCCTCTTCGGTATGTTCATACTGTCAAATCTGAGCTCACTGTTTCTTATATTGAGGAACATGACTGTAAAGAGAAAGAGGACCATTATCGCTCCTGCGTAAATCAGTATCTGTATGGCCGCGATGAAATGGGCGTGGAGAAGAACGAAAAGAACCGCAGTGGAAAAAAGAGTAAGGACAAGCGAAATAGCGCTCGAAACGGGATTTTTATGGCTCACGACCATAACGGCACCAAGTACCGCAAGCGTAGAAAAAATATAGAAAAGGACAGTATGAGACAACGGGTTTTCCGGGAAAGAGATTTGGCAATCAATTATAGTTATAATGCGGGCAGAGTCAAACCGCTCAAGCGGTTCTACCTGCTTCTAGAAACTCCCCTCTTCGCACAGTAACCACTCACCGGACAACGGCTGCAAAGAGGAGATAAGGGCTTGCAGATCTGCTGCCCTAGAGCAACCAGGAGAGAGTTATACTCTATCCAGTATCTGCGGGGCAGTTTTTCCCGAAGAGCCATTTCGGTTTCATAAGGACTCTTGGTATCCACATAACCCCACCTGTTCGAAATCCTGTGCACGTGAATATCAACGCAGATAGCGGGTTTTCCGTACCCAAGAGAAAGAACCAGATTCGCGGTTTTTCTCCCGACCCCGCGGAATTTTAAAAGCTCGTCAATACTGTCTGGAACCCGACCGTCATATTTGTCTATCAGCTTTTCACATATCCCGATGATGTTCTGCGCTTTTACCCTGTAAAAACCGACGGGATATATGAGATCTCTTACCCTTTTTTCCCCCAGCTCCAGCACCGCCTGCGGAGTTGAAGCTTTGCGGAAAAGCCTCGCGGAGGCCGTGGCCGTGGTCTCGTCCTTGGTTCTCAGGCTGAGTACGGTGGAAACAAGCACCCTGAAGGGATTTTTTGAGGAAATGGCCGTGAGCGTAACCACCGGAACATTCCATCCGGCGGCTTCTTTTCTAAGCACTCCCAGTACCCTTCCGATGTTCTTACTCTCGAGTTTTGCGGTCATCTCAGTCGGGAGCGGGTATTCACTGGATTCGGGAGTCTTCAGTACCGCCGGCACACTTGCCTGCTATATCTTCCCATTTCTGAAAAAACACCTTGAGCGCAAGCTCAGCCTCGCCGAAGTCCGACAGTGAGATAAGATCCAGAATTCTCGCAACTTCCGGCACGCTGTTTTCATTTTTCAGCGTGTAGGGATGTATGTAATTGCAGATATCGCCGTAATTAAGCACCAGATAGCTTTGTGAATCGAACTGGACAAGCCATTTTCTAACATCTTCTAGGCTTCGGTCAAGGTTGCGCAGAAAAACCTTAAGAGGATTAGCAGATTCTCTGGACATCGTCTTTTCGATCTTTTCCCGCGAGGAAATCAGTCTCCGTTTTGACTGCTCAAGAGTTGAATTGTAATGAATTGAGTTAAAGCCCCAGTGGGTATAAAAATTTTTCCTCCCCTCCTCGGAAAAAAGAAGAAACCATTCAAACGGAACAACATTTTCAGACGAGAAACAATTAAGGGAATCGGAAGTGGGTGCAACAAAATAGTTGCCAACTTCATCCTTCATGAAAAGACAGTCGGGCAAATCTTCGTGGGGCAGATCAAGATGATCTGAGAGTGCCTGGCGAAATGCACTGTACTCATTGCCGAACCATATTCCGAAAGGAGAGGTGGGGCCGCCCCAGTAACGCTCATAGAACTTAAGATACTTGCTCCAGTATTCAGATTTTTCTCTGAAAGAATCCAAAGGCTCATAGACTATAAGGGTACTGGAAGGCATTGCTTTATATTAGAAAACATGTTTACGGAAAAATCAATTCAGGCAAAAAAAAAGAGGAGGGTATGAACCACTACGGTCTCCCTCCTCTTTTCACTCATCAAGAACTCAGTGTCTTGCGACACCGATCCTTCGCCATTATCCCTGGCTATACTGCGGCAGCAGGAACCTGTGACGCATCGTGTACTCAAACGGCGTCGAGTATACAATGTGACCCATATCCTCTGTGGCCCTCTCCACCGTCTTCGTCCATATCGTCAACGCCGGCGGTATTATCAGGTTGAACGTGAAGCTTATCAACCCTACTACCTCCGTCGCAGGTATCTGTCCACCCATGTAGTCAAACGGCGTCCCCGACATGTACCACGAACGTACATCCTCTGTAACAGCCGTCCTTACGCTCTCAGGATTCAGCTGGAACCTGTGCCCAGTCCCGAATCCCGGCGGAAGATCCGACGGCAGATACGTTACTTCATGGATACTGTTCGATACATCCGGACGCGTCGTTATCCTGTAGTTCATCCTTCCCCAGTCCGTCTTCCCGTAGAAAGTCGGCCTGGCTGAAAGCGGCCTGTCCGAATAACGCCCGTTCGCAGTGTGCAGTATATACCCCCTGCGCTCCATCAAGTGGTTGAAATAGTTGTTGTTGGTACCATGCTCAAACCCGGCTATGTAAGCTGCCTTCTTCGGAAACCCGAACGGCTCCTTACCCGCAAATATCGGAGAGTCGTTCGACAGATACATATACGGATAATATCCCGCCTTGTATATGTGACCGCTTCCGTCATCCACAGTCGCCGAGAACGTTACGCCCATCTCCATGTATGGACCTAACATCGTGTTCTTGTGTATTACGTACCAAAACTCTATTACATCATCCTGAACCTCTATAGGCTCCGGCACTACCGCTTTCATAGCATTGATGTCTGCCCTTATCACATAGGCCATCCACCTGCTCTCTGTGTACGTAAGCGGTATGATGTCGTAGTCGAACACTGGGTCCGCTACTCCCTGACTGATTATGTGGATCCTGTCCCTGTCCAACGGTAATGGTGGAACTTCTCCCTCATCCAGCCAAGGATAACTGTACTCATTTGCATGTAATCCCATTATGGTCTTACCTCCTTAAACTTTTATTTATTATGAACCCTGACTGATCGGGAACTGCTGCCTCAACCCATACTTGTATGGCGTGGCATATCCTCGATAACTTGCCGGCCTCTCATATGTCTCCGTCCACAGCACTACCGCTGGCGGTATTACCAGGTCGAACACAAACGAAATCAATCCAGTTACTTCCTGAATCTTCAGCTCCGCTCCCATGTTGTCAAACGGAGTTGCCTGCATGAACCAGTTGATAGCGTCTCCGCTTGCCGTCCTGGTATGCTCCGGCTTTATCTTGAACCTGTGCCCCTGAATCATGCTGTCAAACGGAGGCGGCAACGCTGATGGCAGATACGTCAACTGCCACTCCGAACTAGATACGTCCGGTCGCGTTATCACCTTCATGTTGAACTTACCCCAGTCCGTCTTCCCATAGAAATACGGAGGTGTTACCTGCTTGTCGTCAAACTGACCCGTTGCGCTGTGCATCAGGTATCCGTTACGACTCATCGCAAATCCAAAGAAGTCCGTCCCCTTCTCTCCACCGTGCACCGTACATCTGATGTACGACATCTTCTTTGGAAATCCAAGCACACGACCTGCGTCCACAGGCGCGTCTCCCGTAAGATACATATACGGATAGTACCCCGCCTTCCACACGTTCCCGTCAGGATCCGTGTACGTGGCAGACACAGTCACACCAAACTCAAGGTATGGACCTAACATCGTGTTCTTGTGATCCACATACCAAAACTCTACCAGGTCCGCATTCTCGCCATCCCATACCTGCAACGGGGGATTCGGGCACAGACGGCTCCGAGTTGCCTCGTCGCACCTCACTACAAATGCTGACCACCTGCTGTCCGTGTATGTCAGCGGCAGCACGTCTATGTCCCACAGCGGATCCGACGGATTCGCTATGATCCATGACTTGATATCCCGCTCTATCGGAGGGGGCGGGACCTCTTTCGTCAACTCCCAGTACTTCGTTGGGACGTTTAAATGACTATGGCTCATATTATAAGCCTCCTTCATTGTAGATTTGGGCCAAAACTCACCACCCATTCCATACCTCTACCGACATCCCCTCTCCCCTGTTAACAAAATGTTGGTAGTTCTGTTGGATGCGAATAGACGCAACCTCACCCGATTTACATTTAATCAAAACCCCCATCCCTTTGTCAAGTACTTTTTT
>JAJDUA010000021.1 GCA_022826905.1 Candidatus Dadabacteria bacterium | reverse complement strand
CTCAGATGAATCAATCTCAGCAGGCTCTGTACGATGCTCTTGACTTGGGAAAATACATGACCTCGTAGGTCATACAGAATCCAGCCATTTGCAAAGTGAAATCAGCCAGTTAGAAAATTAACGCGGTAAACTCCCGCTAGTATCGAAACGGCGCTTGGGATTTAAGTCATGAAACAGGGTTTTAACGGGCTTAAGGTAACGTCTTTTGAAAGTCGCCGTTGCGAGGAGATGAAAAAGCTTATCTCCTATCATGGGGGCGTGCCTAGGGTCGCACCTTCGATGAGGGAAGTCCCCGATCTTAAAAGTCCTTACGTTGCCGGGTTTGCCGATGATCTCTTCTCGGGCAAAATTGATCTTATTGTTCTCATGACGGGGGTAGGCACGCGGATCCTCTCCGACATCGTAATTGCCGAGTCCGGAGAAAAGAAATATGTGGATGCCCTGCGAACGACGACGATTCTTGCCAGAGGTCCTAAACCCGTGGCAGCACTTCGCAAATTCGGGATAAGACCGGATATAACCGTTTCCGAACCGAACACGTGGAGAGATATACTTTCCACTTTTGACCAGAGGGACATGTCGCTTGAAAACCTGGTCGTGTACGTTCAGGAATACGGGGTTTCCAACGAGGAATTTCTCTCTTCTCTTGAAAAAAGAGGGGCTGATGTAAGAAGAATTCCCATTTACAGGTGGGCGCTGCCGGAGGATCTGGATCCACTGCGCGATGCTGTAAGATCCGTATCCGAGGGGGAGGAGGACTGCCTCCTGTTCACAAGTTCCCGGCAGGTATCCAACCTCTTTGAGGTGGCGGCCGGGGAAGGATATAGCGACGACTTCATTGAAGGAATCAAAAAAGCGCTTGTGTGTTCGATCGGACCGACTACCACGGAGACGCTCAGGGAAAACGGAATATCCGTTGACTATGAGCCCGACAGCCCGAAAATGGGAAATCTGGTGAGGGAAGTGGCCAGAAGGTCAGCGGCGCTTCTCGCCAAAAAAAGAACAGCTTTTGAAAACGGGGTCGATACCCGGAACTGGGACCGCACGCAGATGGTCTGGTCAGAGAACATCGCGCAGGCCCAAAGGAGAGAAATTACTTCTGAAGGAGCATTTATGAAGGCGTGTCGGCTTGAGAAAGCCGATTATACTCCAATCTGGCTTATGCGACAGGCGGGCAGATTTCTTCGGGAATACAGGGAGGCCCGCTCCCGCGTTTCTTTCAAGGAGTTTTGCAAGACCCCGGATATGGCCTCAGAAATTACGCTCATGGTGGTTGACCGCTTCGGCGTGGACGCGGCCATTATTTTCTCAGACATACTCCTCATACTGGAACCCTTGGGGCTTTCACTTGAGTACTCAAGTGTCGACGGTCCCGTGATAGCCAAGCCTCTTAGGACCCGGAGACGTATAGAGGCCTTGAGGGATTTTGATCCCGAAAGCATGGATTTTGTCTATGAGGCTCTGCGTATCACTAGGAGGGCTCTTGCCCCTGAAGTTTCGCTTATTGGTTTTAGTGGCGCTCCGTTTACCGTGGCTTCCTATGCGGTTGAGGGAAGCGGTTCAAAAAACTACGTAAACACGAAAAAACTCATGTATGGAGATCCTTCCCTCTGGGAGAGGCTGATGGAGATTCTGACCGAGAGCATTTCCGATTATCTCTGCGCCCAAGTAGATGCCGGGGCCGATGCAGTGCAGATTTTCGACAGCTGGGTGGGTTGTCTTTCCCCGGCGGATTACGAAACATTCGTCTTTCCGCACGTAAAGAAACTTATCTCGGCGCTTCCGCCGGAAGTTCCTGTAATATTGTTCGGAACCGCAACCGGTTCCTTGCTTGAACTCATGGGAGAGACCGGGGCCGGAGTTATCGGTCTTGACTGGAGGGTCGATATTCTTGACGGCTGGCAGAGGGCGGGAAGTTCTCTTGCGGTTCAGGGGAATCTTGATCCGGTTTCAATGCTCTCAACCCCGTCTCATGTCGTGGGGGAGGCGAGGAAGATACTGGACAGAGTGGGGGAGAGGCCCGGGCATATATTCAATCTGGGTCACGGAGTACTGCCGCAGACGCCGGTTGATAATGTTCTGAGGCTGATTGATGAAGTTCACGAGCATTCCGCGCGAAAGGAGGGTTAGAAAAAAGTTCCATGCGAAATAATTTTGACGCCGTAATGATGATCGGATACGGCGCTCCCGAGAGAAAAGAGGACATAATGCCGTTTCTAAAAAACGTGGCTAGCGGAAGACCGATACCCGAGGACAGGCTGCGGGAAGTCGCCCATCACTACGAAATCTTCGACGGGAAGTCTCCGCTGAACGAATTCACTTACAAGCAGGCCCAAAAACTTGAGAAGCTTCTTTCCGGGTGGGGGTACAATCTTCCGGTTTACGTCGGGATGAGGAACTGGCATCCCTTCATCAAAGATTCCCTTGAGCAGATGCGTGAAAGTGGTGTCAAGAACCTAGTGGGCCTAATAATGGCCGTTTACCGCTCCGATGCGAGCTGGGAGAGGTACATGAGGGATGTAAGCGAGGCCTGCGAAGATCTCGAGATGGAGCTTCACGTGGAATACGTTCCACCGCTTTTTAACCATCCTCTTTTCATAGAAAGCTCGGCGGCCAAGGTAACGGAACAAATGCGCGAAATTCCCGAGAGCAGGCTCGATACCACCATGCTTGTGTTTACGGCTCACAGCATTCCCGAGAGGATGTCGGATTCGTCTCCCTATGTTCTGCAGTTTGAAACTTCCTCCATGCTGGTGGCGGACAGAGCCGGGCACAAAAAATGGATGATCGCCTACCAGAGCAGAAGCGGCTCTCCAAACGAAAAATGGCTTGAACCGGACATATGCGACGTGATAGGGAACCTTGCCGGACAGGGCTTCACGGATATCGTGATTCAGCCGATAGGATTTGTCTGCGATCATATCGAGGTGCTTTTCGATATAGGAGTTGAGGCGACCGAGGCCGCGCGCGAGTGCGGGGTTAACCTCTACAGGGCCGAGACCGTGAACGATGATGACCGCTACATAAAGGCCTTGGGTGACGGGGTGCTCAGGCTCATCGATTCAGAAAATCCCCGGCAATAAGTAAGATAATTCTTTATGAAAGTTGCGGTTGTCGGTGCGGGGATCTCGGGTCTTTCCTCGGCCCACTATCTGAGAAAGCTTTGTCGGGAGGGTAATGTCCCCCTTGAACTTGTTCTTTTCGAGTCCTCCGCGCATCCGGGCGGGGTTTTTGATACCGTAAGAACGGGGGACATGGTTCTTGAACTCGGGCCCGACTCCTTTATAACTTCAAAGCCCTGGGCGCTTGACCTTGCAAAAGAGCTTGGACTTGAGGATTCGCTTCTTGGAGTGGGATACGGCAAGGGGAAAACCACTTTCGTTTATCAGGCGGGAAGGCTCTGGGCGCTTCCCGAGGGTTTTTTCCTGATGGCCCCATCGAGGCTTCTCCCGTTTCTTCGCAGTGGACTGTTCAGCGCCGGAGCCAAGGTCAGGGTGCTTATTGAACCTCTGGTTCCCCGCGGCGGGGGAGTGGACGAAAGCGTTCGTTCTTTTGTGGAGAGGAGGTTCGGAAGGGAAATCTTCGAGAAGGCCGCGCAGCCTCTTCTGGGTGGAATTTACATGGCCGATCCCGAAAAACTGAGTCTTTCGGCCACAATGCCCCAGTTCCTCGAAATGGAGAAACAAAGCGGAAGCGTTCTTTTGGACCTTCTTCGCAATCCACCAACCTCACGTGGGGAAAGCGGTGCCAGATACGGTCTTTTTCTCACTCCGGCGGAGGGTATGTCCGTTATCATCGAAAGACTTCGCGAAAGTGCCGAATTTGCGAGGCAGGATTACAAGACCCCGGTTCTTTCCCTTAAAAAATCAGAAAAGGGATGGCTTATCGGTTCTGAGCGTGGAGAAGAAGAGTTTGACGCTGTTATCCTGTCTGTCGGGGCCGATACGGCTGGCCGGCTGCTTTCTGATGTCGACCCGCAGCTTGGAGTCAGACTCTCGGGCGTGCGCTACGTTTCTTCCGTCGTTGCGACTCTTGTTTTTGATGAGAAGGATTTCTGTGGTCTTCCCGACGGCTTGGGAATCATAATTCCTTCCAAAGAGGGAATGAATCTCGTAGCGTGTTCGCTTTACAGCAGCAAGTTTCCCGGAAAGTCCGGGAGCGGAAAAGTAGTAATAAGGTGTTTTCTCGGAGGAGAGCTTAACCCTGATGCGGTGCTTTGGGATGAAGAAGAAATAAAATCTGTCTTAAGGGAAGAACTTGCGAGAGTTTTCGGATTCGATAACCATCCGACGGAGATTTATATCAGGAGATATAAGATGTCCATGCCGCGCTTTGCGCTGGGACACAAAGAGGATATCTCGGGCGTTATGCACCGACTTTCGCGTCACTCGGGGCTTGCGCTTTGCGGAGCGGCTTATTTTGGCGTCGGGATTCCCGATTGCGTGCGCTCAGCGGAGTTTGCAGCCAGAAAAATTCACGTGGATATGGCACGCTGATATACAACAAGATTGTTGTCAACAATCTTGTTGTAAGTTTTTGCCGCTGGATGTGTTTTGGATTCTTCACAGCGAATTTGAATTCCGTTGAATGCGTTAAAAGAAATTCCCGCAAGAATCGAACTGCAAAGGTTGCTAATCCTGATCGTATTAGTTTGAAGATTTTCTCAAAGATGCGTATTCCCGATTAAAAGATGCTCTACCTGAGCAAGGCAAACCGTTACCAAGCAACCATAATATAGGTAAATCAGAGAAGGCATATGGCAAGTCGTTTGATTCTGTAAGAGCAGCTTTTATAGAGGGAAGTCCTATTTATGAAGGTGCTGGTTTTTCCTCCGAGAATCATATCCAGATAGCAGTCATTAATCCAAACTGTATCAAGGGTATATTTTTACCCAGACAAGAGGTTGATATTAATTCGTCTTCATAGTCTGAACCGGTGTGCTATTAACTAACACGTTATTTATTCACAAATTTTTTTCCTGTGTCATAATAACCGTGTAATTACTGCCGATGTAGCTCAGTGGTAGAGCAGCTCACTCGTAATGAGCAGGTCAGGGGTTCGAATCCCCTCGTCGGCTGTATAGTAGCCTCAGTTCCCCCTCGGCGACTAACTACGTGATATAGCCAATGGCGAGTCTTTTATCGAAGGAACGTATCGTTAGAGGTCCGGAATTCAACCGCTGGCTGGCTGTGCCTCCGTCTATTGCGGTTCACCTGTGCATTGGTTCCGTTTACGCCTGGAGCATATATAATCCCGCGTTAATTGAAGTGCTTGGTGTTGCCGCTAGTGCGGGGGACGACTGGACCCTGCGTCAGGTAGTGTGGATATTCAGCGTCGCGATCGCGTTCACTGGGCTTACGGCAGCATTTGCTGGCAAATGGGTTGAGGATGTGGGACCACGCATGGTCTGTGTAGTGGCAGCGTGCTTTTGGGGTGGGGGCTACATGCTCAGCAGTCTCGGTGTTGCTTTGCATCAACTGTGGCTGATTTATCTGGGTTATGGAGTTATCGGCGGTATCGGTCTGGGTTTAGGCTATGTTTCTCCGGTCAGCAATTTAATTCGCTGGTTTCCGGACCGACGCGGCTTGGCTGCCGGAATGGCGATCATGGGCTTCGGTGGCGGGGCGATGATCGCGGTGCCGCTTAAGGAGTTTTTCCTCAATTACTTTTACAAGGCTCCTCAATACTTGGGGACGACCGACGCCGTCGATATGATCACCCGTTCGGGCCGACGCTTTGTTGAAATCGGCGGTCAGCTCAAAGAAGTTGTCGTCGCAGGGGCTGCCGAGGCGGCACATGTGATGGTGCCCGGAACTGAAGCGACCGGGGTGTATGTGGTTGGCACTGGTTCCGCGGGAGTCGCCCAGACCTTCCTTTTATTCGGAGTGGTTTATTTTCTTGTGATAATGGTCTCGGCGTTTTTATATCGTGTCCCGGTTCCGGGGTATAAACCGCAGGGATGGGAGCCGCAGGCTGGCAGGGATTCCAGCAAGCGAATGATCAGTCAGAAAGATGTGCATACCGATCAGGCGTTGAAAACACCTCAGTTCTACCAGGTGTGGGTTGTACTGTGCCTTAACGTTACAGCCGGTATCGGGATTATCTCTGTTGCCAAGACAATGATGACTGAGATATTCAGCAACGCGCTTCCAGATATTGTTGACGTTGCCTTTGCCGCCACTTACGTCTTGATGATCGGCATGTTCAACATGCTGGGGCGCGTTATGTGGGCGAGTGCCTCCGATAAGCTAGGGCGACGCAATACGTGTTCGATATTTTGCGCGGCCGGTTTTTTGTTGTATTTGTCCATTCCTGTGGCCGCCCATTACGTGAACCTTGATCCTTCGATTTTCTGGCTGTTAATGTTCTACGCGGCGACGATGATAATTTTTACTTTCTACGGGGGTGTCTTCGCTACCGTTCCGGCATATCTTGCCGACCTGTTCGGTACTCGCTACGTCGGTGGCATCTATGGACGTTTGCTGACCGCTTGGAGCGTTGCCGGAGTGCTCGGTCCCTTGGCGGTCACCTCGCTTAGAGACCGTTCGCTTATGGCCGAAATCAATCGCCTCGCCGAAAAGGTATCGCCACAGGAATTCACTAAGACTTTCGGAGCCGGAATTAACGACCTCGAGATACTCGTGCAGAATAAAACCGTAACGCTTGCGAAACTCATGGATATTGCGCCTGAGGGGACAGTAGACCCGACGGCTTCCTTGTACAACTCGACGATGTATGTGATGGCGGCATTGTTAATAATCGCTTTGATAAGCAATCTACTGATAAAACCGGTTCACGAAAAACATCACATAAAGGACTGATGTGCGCTAGAGCGGAATAACAGGAGTTAAGCAAAATCATTGCAAGACCAAATAATAAGATTTCTTGCTTTTTGTCAGCCTTTTTTTTACAATTCCCTAAGTTGAAAATAACTTTAAGGGAGGTATAAGCATGAAATTCGGTATTGGTTATTACAGTCTTCAATCACCCTCTCACCATCCAAGACCACATAGTGAACTGTACAGCGAAATGCTGGCTGAAGTGGAGATGGCGGATCAGATGGGGTTTGACTCCGTATGGCTGACGGAGCATCACTTCCTGGACGATGGTTACTGCCCCTCAATGCTTATAGCCGCTTCGGCAATCGCCGCTAGGACTAAAAATATCCGTATAGGTACAGGTGTGTTGCTGATACCCCTTCATGACCCGATCCGAATAGCGGAAGATGCTTCCGTTGTTGATCTCATTTCCGGTGGAAGATTTATACTGGGACTGGGACTGGGTTACAGAAAAGAAGAGTTTGATGGATTCGGCAGGCAGTTAAAGCAGCGCAGGGGCAGGATTGAAGAAAGCCTTGAGATACTGAACAAGAGCTGGAGTAATGATCCGTTCAGTTTTGATGGAAAATATTATCAGGTAGAGAATTTGAATGTAACTCCCAAACCCGTTCAACAGCCAATACCCATATGGATCGGTGCTTTCACAGAACCCGCCATAAGGAGAGCGGCTCGGATTGGTGCTCCGCTTTACGTTCCGGCAATCGGCGTAATACCGATTATCAAATACCTTTTTGACATGCATTCATCTTTCTTGAAGGAATATGGTAAAGACCCCGACGAAGTTGAAAAGCCAGTTGTCAGAGAAATTTATATTTCCGACAAAAAAGCCGATGATGCTTGGGAGGATATAAAGGAGCACGTTACTTATACGGCCAAGGGATATGCTTCATGGGGTTCAATGGTGGATGCTGAGGGCAACTTGCTGAGTGATCCGTCAGATCCGATCTTGTATGACCTTGCAAGGCAGCAGTCAATTATAGGAACCCCCGAAGAATGTGTTGAGACTATCATGAATTACCGGGAAAGCTTACCTATAGACAACCTGATATGTAGATTTAAATTCCCGGGTATTTCGCATGAAGAAGCAGTAAGGTCAATGAAGTTGTTTGTGGACAAGGTGCTGCCTGAAGTAGGATAGCTCGGCTGTTTCTCAAGCTATATTTTTATGTTTTTTGGTAACGTTTTATTTGATGTTTTCCATTTCAGCAAGTGTCAGGCTGAGCTATGTCAAAGCCTTGGATCTGCCCAAGAGTGATTGGGTTATTGTTTTCGGTTTCGGTATCTATACGACCGCGCTGGAAACAAAGGTAGCGTGCGGCGTCAGCGGAAGACTTTTGAGAAGTACTCCCTGAATTCGCCGCTGCTAAGGTTGGTCTGTCCAGAGAGTTCTTTAAGGATCGCGGGCGTTTCGATATCCTCGCGTCTTAACTTGATCATGTATTTCTGCGAAACCTCGTAGGCTTCGGTGTTCCTGTCCATATATCTCACTTTAATGCTGTTTGTCTTTTTATCTATTAGTTCCTGAAACGGGATCGCCTGTATTTTCCCCGTTCTTACGTATACAAGAGCCCCGCCTCCTTCTCCGCCGAGCAGGTACTTTACGGCACAGTAGCCGAGCTTTCGTGTATAATCGACGTCAAATGGAATCGGATTGGCCGAGCGCATTTCATAGCCAAGCCTCTTGTGCACCAGTTCCGTTTCGACTCCTTTCTCGGACAGTTTTTCGCCAAGAGCCTTTTTCAGAAGCTGACCGAAATTAACGTCAACGTATCTTATTCTTCCCATGCCGTCCTTGTCCATGAGTCCCAAGTCGACGGGATCTATTTTGTCAAGCATCCCTTCAGCGAGTATGGCTACTCCGTATTCCCTCCCCATGCTCATTCTTTTTATTATGGAACCCTCGAGAATGGCTACGACCTTCTCAAGCGGCACTTTTTCCTCTTCGAAATCCTCGGGGATTATCGTTATTGTGGCCCCTGAAGACTGCCCGATTCCAAGAGCTAGGTGACCCGTTCTCCTACCCATGGTTATAACCAGAAACCATCTGCCCGTAGTTCTCGCCTCTTCCATTATGTTATTCATTATCTTCGCCCCGACGTCCCTTGCGGTTTCGAATCCGAAGGTTGATATATAGTCGGGAAGGGCGATATTGTTGTCTATTGTTTTGGGCAGGTGTGCTATTTTTAACCTTCCCCCGAAGTGTTCGTAAAGCGTTTTTGCGAGAAACATGGTCCCGTCGCCGCCTATGGTTATCAGGTTGCCTATGCCGAGTTTTTCAATCGAGGAAACCGTGTTTTTAAAGGTCTCCTCCGTAGCAAGAGGACTTTGTCTTGATACTCCGATAATCGAGCCGCCGGTTGTATGAATCCTTGAAGTGTTTTGGATATCAAGGTCCAGAACTTTTGACGTGTCTCCCCTGGAAATCCACTTAAACCCGTCGAGAATTCCAATTATTTTCTTCCCCCTGTTTTTGGCCTCGATAGTGGCCGAGCTTATCACGCCGTTTATCCCGGGGGCGGGTCCTCCGGCCGCTATTATTCCCAGATTGTCCATTTGGGGATTATATACTTGACTAACCATTGTGTAGTCTCGTATCAATTTCACGGCTCGCAGGAGTCTGTCTACTACCAGAACGCTCCTCCACGTGCAGTTGCGCCATTCCCAGACGCCGTATGTTTATCGCGGCGTTGGTGTCCGCATTGGACACAAATCCGCAATTCACACACTGGAACCGTGCTTGGGTTTTACGGTTCTCTTTATCCGTGTGTCCGCACTGCGAACACGTCTGACTCGTATACGCGGGATTTACTTCTATCAGTCTCCCGCACTTGTATTCAAGATTTCTTCTTACTTTCCCGAGGGCTGTATCAAGCATTACCCTGTTAAGTCCTGACTTCTGCCTTACGTTCTTTCTAGGATTCTCTACCGTACCCTTTGCGGAAGCAGTCATGTTCTTAACTTTTAAGGCTTCTACCGCTACAGTTCCGCATTTCCCCGAAATCTCCTTTGTGGTCTCGTGAGTCCAGTTGTTGCGGACATCGGCTATCTCCCTGCTTACTCTTGCAAGTTTTCTCTTTGTATCCTTCCTTCTGTTAGACCCCTTAACCTGCCTTTCCATCTTTCGCTGATACCGCTTCAGTCTTGCTTCTTTTTTCTTTAAGTCAGGCAGGTGGTAGAAATGTCCGTCTGAGGTGGCTACCTGGCGCACGTTCATGTCAACGCCCAGTATCTCGCCATCATCCGGTTTCTTCTCCACTCGAACCTCGTAGGAAACAAATGCCCTCCACCTGTGTCCGTCATGGCGAAGCACTGCCTGCCTGGGTGTACCATCCTCCCAGGGATTGCCGCCCCCTCGGGAAAGCGTTACCCAGCCTACACCCTGAATACGCAGCAGGCTGTACTTCCTGCTGCGCTTCTCTATCCTGAACTGTCCAGTGCTTGGAAGAGTGAAACCGGGAGCGGTTCTCCTCCTGCTCTTAGGCTTCGGAAACCCTTTCTTTCCTGTCATCGCTTCTTTCAGTGCGTCTGCAAAATACTTGAGGGTATGCTTGATCGGGTTGGCGGGAAGTTCACGAAGCCAGTCCGTCTCACCTCTTAGCTTGGTGAACTCCACTCCGAGGGAGAAATAGGTGGTCTGCGGTCTTTGCCCCTTGCCATTCCTGAACGCCTGATAGTCAGCAAGGTTCTTCTCACGAAAATGGTTCCAGACATACCGGCAGGCTCCCGCTATCTGGAACATCTTCTTTGCCTTTGTCCTCGTAACCGGCAATACAACAAACTCTACTGTGCGTATTTCCTTAGTCATCTTTGATGTAGGTTAATCAAGTCGCCCGTTGAAGTACGAAGTGCAACACCCCTGATAGCAGGGTTATAGCCCTTTGAGGCTCACACCTCATTTGAAAGGGCCAAGCGACAAGGATAATCTCTAAAGTGCTAACCATAGGAGGTTATCAGATGTCATATAAAC
>JAJDUA010000003.1 GCA_022826905.1 Candidatus Dadabacteria bacterium | reverse complement strand
TTCAGCACCAGCCACGCCCGAGACGCCCGTTAATTTGAACTCGGCTACCTTCACGCCCGAGGTCACGGTGTTGTTTGCGGGGGTCAACGAGAGTCGTATGTTCTGCGGGGCGTTCGGACCGGTGATCGTCACCGTGCCCGTTGTCGGGTTGCCGGAGGTGTGGGTGACCGACACGCCATTTTGAAATTCCCGTACGCGTGAGAGATTAAAGTTGACGCTGAAGTCAACCGTAAGGGTCTCTCCCGATTCCAGCGCACGACTCAGGCGCAGTTCCACTGATGCCGTGCCAGTGCTGCCTTCACGGCCGATCGCATCCGCGGGGTAAAGGGATACGTCTGGGGGTGGTGTCACTACGAATACCGGCGAGAGGGCGTAGAAGTGATCACTTGCCGTCGAGACCTCACCGGCCTGATTCAGCGGATCTTGGCTGACGTTTCCCGCTATAACAAATCGTGCATGGCCAAGAGGATTACTGTGCTTGGTGCCATCCGAATTGCTCCCCGTCCAGGCGATGCTGGAGGAGTTTCCCCCGACTAAGCCGTCCTCCCGCGTATAGCGGGAGCTGTCCCAGCTGCCGTCATAGAAATCCGGGTAGTCGTCGGCGAGCTTGTCCCCGCCGAGCCAGTAGATGGGCACGCCCCTCCCGGTGGTTCCGGTGTTGTCGCGGGCATCTACCGCAGAGGTCGAGCCCACCACTTTGAACTGCGCGCTGTAGGGTCTGATGGCCGAATGCCCCGCCGCGGCACTGGTTTGAACAAAGCTGTTGTAGGTGGCGATACTCGTTGCGGTTGCGTCGCGCTGCGTCGAGGTTATGAACAGCAACCGGAACCGTTCGCCTCCGGAAAAACCCGAAGGCTTAAGCGCCCAGTCGTAGGGTACCGAGTAAGAACCGTCGTCGTTGGCCGTGGGCGTCGTTTGCGCGGCGGCAGGGGCGGCAAAAGCGAACAGCAGAAGGAACAAGACCGATGAAAAAACGTGATGAGGGGAAATACGAAAAAAAGATAAATACTGAAGAAAGGAAGCAGGGCCTCTCAGGCCTTGCCGATAAGACTTGCTGGAAGGATTACTGCATGGCGGTGAACTTGAACAGCCTAATGGGGACATACCCCCCCCTATAATGCTGCTCACGGAAACCACGGTCGGTGTCTCTTTAACTGACTGAAAACCTCTGCTGCTCATGTTGTCATACCTCCTGATGCAGAAATAAACTCCTCGCAAACTGTAAATCTCATTACAGAAACAGTCTACATCAGGGAAGATCGGTCTGCAAATTTGCAGACCGCTGGTGTTTACGGTTCCCGGACAAGCAGGACCAATGTCCTGCCTTTCTTCATTACATTCAGTGAATACAGCGGAAAGGCAATCTCACTTCCGTAACTGAGGAACATAGAAAACCGGGTCATATCCAAAACCGCTTTCGCCTCTTTTCTCCAGAACCTGGCCTGAACCTTTTTGGTCTTGAGGTGAAATTCCGGGTTTCTGAAGAGAATCAGGAGTTTTTCGAGGGTTTTGGGTAGAGTCGAGAAGAGGCGCACCTTGTATTAGGCGTGGGGAGTGGCTGTTTCCGGCGGCTTTCGCTCTATGCCGGTGCCTCATTCCACCCCGTAACCGTGTTTCCTCTTCCCGCTCATCAAACCGGACGTGCGGTTCTCCCGCATCCGGCTTTCCGACGAGATCATGCCTTCGCCCACGGATGACTCCCCGTTCGCACTGCAAGACGAATAAGTCCCTTCTCTCCCCATAGCCTCTCATCCGGGTATCGTGCGTATCTCCCGGTCTTCATCTTGTGCTTGCGGTACAGCCACTGGCGCAGCCGCCTGCTCGCGTGCTTGTCCACAGCCGAGTACGCCGGACTTACCTGCCCCAGCCGGAAGTAGTTCCCCCATCCCTCTATTACACGGTTAAGCCGCTCTACTACTTCCTCCTCTCCAAGCGCCCCGTACCTCGCTTCGGTCAGCTCGCTTATCCTGCGGCATACACTCCGGACACTACCCTTGCTCGGTCGCGTGCCTATGTAGCCCTGTCCCGTTGTCGGTCGGTAGTTCCTTCCTATCCTGTATCCCAGAAACTCGAAAGGTTCTTCCGGACTCCGTAAACATCGGGTCTTCTCCCTGTTGATCACCAGCTTCAGCTTCCTCATAATCCCCTCCACAGCCTCGTACATCTCTTCGGCCTTCCCCTTCCCCAGTACTACGAAATCATCAGCATAGTTCACAACTTCCGCCCCGTATTGCCGGGCGTAGCCCAGCTTCTTCCATCCCAGGATGAAGCGCCGCATGTATACGTTGCTCAGCAACGGCGATATCGGCGACCCCTGCGGCGTCCCCTTCCTCTGCTTCTTCGCACGGTTCGTGCGACGCCCACCCCCTTCCCCGTCATCCCGCTCTACCGACATCTCCAGCCACGACTTTATCAGCCCCAGCATTCTCCCGTCGCTTACTCGACGGGCTACGGATTTGAGCAGCTCCTTGTGCGGTATCTCGCCAAAGTAATTCGACAAATCCGCATCCACTACCTCTCGCCGCCCTTCGCTGAGCAGCCGGTGCGCACGCGCTACCGCGTCATTCGCGCTCCGTCCCGGCCTGTAGGCATACTGCTCCGGTTCCAGGTCCGCTTCAAATATCGGCGACAGTATCAGCATTGCCGCCGTCTGCGCCACCCGGTCCCTGTAACACGGTATCCCCAACGGCCTGTACTTGCCCCGCTGCTTCTTGGGTATCAGGACTTCACGCACCGCCTCCGGCCTGTATGTCCCTTCCTTAAGCTCCTTCGCCAGTTCCCCAAGCCATCGCTCTACTCCATATGCTTCTATGTCTTCCGCCCTCTGTCCGTCCACCCCGCAGGCCCCGCCGTTTCGGCGTACCTCCTGCCAGGCAACCCACAGTACATCCCCGCGCCATACCTTGTCGCACAGTGAGTAAAACCGAAAGCCAGGGTCTTCCTTCGCTTTCGCATGTAACGTACTCTGCAGTCTCTGAACCCTCTTCGGAGCTTCTAGTCTCGCGACAGTCTCCACATCCTTTCCTCCTTCATACGTCCCTCTCGAAGCAGGGCCCCTTCGCTCCACCGGCATTACCCGATATCCTCACTACTGCGGGCCCATCCGCCACCCCTGCGGCCCAGCCTCTCCCTCGCGGGTTGCCGGTTGGTCTGCACTGACCACCGCAGGAACTTCCCGTGTTGCTGCCATATCCCTCTTCCATACGTGCCGCCGCCACTGCCCCGGTGGAACCGGTCGGTGCCCTCGCTGCTCTCTTCCCAACCGATGTCAGCCTCCCCCGTATCCCAGGCGGGTCGGCTTCCACATTGCCCGTTTCGAGGCCTGCTCGGCGTTCACTCACGTTGCGGCCCGCATGTTCGCTGAACTGCCTTCCGCAGCCCTTTTATTCGAAGTGCTTCAGCCTAAGTCGTTACCTCCCTAAACTGCTCCGATTGCTTCCGGCCGGAGCAACTGTTGCCGGACGGGTTTCGCACCCGCTGGGTTATGGCGCCTTTCCACGGCGCACTGGGAATTCCGGGGTAAGAAATATTTTGCCCATCCGAAACCAGATGTAGCTGCGCTTGCCTCTATGCTCTTCTGTGTAAGCTTCGTAGAAGTGCCTTATGTTGCGCCGGGAATAACGTTCTGTGTACAGCGCCACCACTGCCTCCACCTCTTGCTGTGGTGCCCGCCGAGGCGATCTCTTGTTCAAGCGCTTGTCCGCAAGCCCCAAAAACCCCTCGCTCTCGTAACGCACAACGTAACGGCGCAATGTCCTCTCGCTCATCTCAAGCTGTCTGGCTGCCTCCACCTGAGCGACCTTCTTCTCCTTCCACCTCCGGTATACTCGCTCAAACTGGTTCGTTCTCACCATCTGAAGATACCTCGTCTGATCCATCTCCTTCCTCCTTGCCATGAAAGGAGATAAATCTAATTGCCCACTTGCACTAAACCGGTCAACTCACGTGTTTAGAAACCGGTCATATAATGTGCTCTCTACACTAAGTCTCACTCTCCATATATCAAAAGAAAGATACTCACCGGAAAAATATGGAACGTAACTTGTAGATGAGTGTAGAGATGCTCTATAAGTTGTTCTACCTTTTACCGATACTGAAAAAGCTTTTCTTGACCTGTTACTTGAAGAAGGGGAGATTGATGCGACACTTCTGACATCCGATCTAACTCTACAGAAACGCATAAGGATCCAGCCGCATCTTCAATGGAAAGCTTTAAATGTAAGAAATTACAAGGGGCTATCCTGAAAATCTCAGCGGTTCCCTAAGTCTCAAAACTTCTCCGGTACTGCCATAATGAAATTGGCTGGTCTTCCGGCAACAGTTGCGTTTTGACCGCTTCTCAGGAATTTTATAAAAACATTAACAGCCTTTTAAGCTTTTCAGGAGAAATTCAGATGAAATACAAAAAAATGTTCCCCGTCCTGGTCATTATAATCGCAGGACTCTTCGTAATTTCCTGCGGAAATGACGAGGATGAAGCCCTGACTATACTTCTCTGGCAGGCCCCTACTATATCGAACCCTTATCTCGCCAATGGGACCAAGGATGTTGACAGCAGCACTCTGATTCTGGAACCTCTGGCGAATTATGATGAGGAAGGAAACCTTGTGCCTCGTCTGGCCGAGGAAATTCCGACCGTGGAAAATGGCGGCGTATCAGAGGACCTGACCACCATAACCTGGAAACTCAAAGAAGGCGTGCTCTGGTCCGACGGCACCCCCCTTACGGTTGAAGACATCATATTTACCCACAGATACATGTGCTCCCTGCCATCAACAGAAGATGTATGCGGTACCGTGCCCGTAGGAAATGTGGACCCTGTTGAGGGTTCCCCCCTAAGCGTCAGAATCTCCTTTACCTCCCCCGCAATCTATCCATACACTCTCTTTGTCGGGGCATCCTCCCCTGTTCTTCAGAAAGCGCAGTTTGCAGCCTGCTTAGGTGAAGCGGCCCGGGAATGCGACATGGAGAACCTCCATCCCATCGGCACGGGACCTTACAGAGTCACCGATTTCACGGTCAGCGAATCAGAAGTAGGAATCACCTCGTCTATTGTTTATGAGAAAAACGAACATTTCCGCGCAGCCGACCGACTGTTTTCCAAAGTGAGAATAAAAGGCGGCGGGGACGCTGTCACCGCGGCGCGGGCCGTTCTGGAAACGGGCGAGGCGGACTACGGCTGGAACCTGCAGGTAGATCCCAAGACACTGAAAACTCTGGAAGATGGCGGCAAGGGAACAGTAAAGCCCGCCTTCGCATCTCTTGTTGAATATCTGGTAATCAACTTCACCAACCCCGACCCATCTCTCGGAAGTCGCCGCTCCGAGTGGGATGGCGGCAACAACCCTCATCCTTTTCTGACCGACCCAGTCGTGCGCGAAGCCCTTTCCCTGGCCATTGACCGTCGGCACATAGTCGAGCAGCTTTATGGCGCCGCGGGCAAGGTGACCTGCAATGTCATTCCGGCCCCTCCCCGGTACACCTCACCAAATAACGAAGACTGCCTGACTCAGGATATTGAGCAAGCAAGGAACCTGCTTGATGAAGCCGGATGGATACCCGGCGCAGACGGCATCCGGGAGAAGGATGGAATCCGCCTTAAGATTCTTTATCAGACTTCCACCAACTCGGTTCGCCAGAGTACCCAGGAACTTATCCAGGGATGGTGGGGGGAAATAGGGGTGGAAACCGAGTTAAAGAACATTAACGCGGGCACCTTCTTCAACAGCGATCCGGACAGTCCTGACAACGCCTGGAGATTTTATGCCGACATTGAGATGTATGCCAACAGCGGAGGATCCGTTGACCCGCAGAGCTATCTCTCAAACTGGCAGACTGAAGAGATTCCAGGCTCAGAAAACAACTGGAGGGGCGGCAACGTACCCCGCTGGTCCAGTCAGGAGTACGATAACCTCTATGAGGAACTGAAGCAGACCCCTGTCGGTCCTGACCGTGAAAAACTGGTTATCCGGATAAACGACATGCTGATTCAGAACCACGTGCTTATTCCTCTGGTCGACCGCGCCTCCGTGTCGGCTTTCAGCAACAGCCTGAAGGGTGTACGGGCAAACGGCTGGGACTCCGAACTGTGGAACATCCACGAGTGGTACAGAGAATAACACGATCCGTCGCCCGGCAGACCCCGGATCCGGGTTTTGTATACAGACCGCGGCAATCACGGCTGAAGGGCATTTCGCCGCCGCTTCTCTTCCATGCCCCGGCACCTGCCCTTGGCAGTGACCCCTGATGTGGCTCTCCGACATTTATGCCATACAGGATCAGATGGTGTGTTATAATTTAAACAGCTAGGTTTTGGAGGTTCGGAACGAAAAAAGGAGAGAAGTGGCTCAGATGAGCGGATTCGGTCTTTCGCAGAAACCTAATGTAGCACAGAAGCAAAAGCTCATACTCACCCAGCATCTAAGGCTTTTTCTAAGCTTGGTACAGATGAACACAGTTGAGCTCAGGCAATACCTTGAGGAACAGCTAATAGAAAACCCCGCCCTGGAAGAAGACCCAGACTCATCTTCTGAAACGGAGAAAGAAGATCCAGGAGAATCCCTTCTAAACGAGCTCGGCCCGACAGAAACTGACTACCCGGCACCCGAGGAGTTCTCCGCGGAAACAAGCGAGGAGACCACATGGGAAAACCAGATTCCTAATCAGGATTCCCTGTTTGAGCACCTTAACTGGCAGCTGTCAATGACCGACTTCAGCGAACGGCAAAAGCAGATAGCTTCGCTTATCATCGGGAACATAAACGAGGACGGATACATTGAAATCGAACTTGAGGAAATAGCAAGACTGCTTGACGTAGAAGGCTCGTATGAGGCGGGAGATGACAGTATGGGGGAAATAATACGGGTAGCCGAGAAGATACGCACCACGTTTGATCCCATCGGAGTCGGTTCCCGCTCCCTCTCCGAGTGTCTCTCCGCGCAAGCTCTGGACCTCGGTTACAAAAGGGAAAGTTCCCTTGTTAGGATGATAGAAAATCATATCGACGATCTTGGCAGAAAAGATTACAACAAGATCTGCACTGAACTTGACATAAGCAGGGAGGAGATACTGGAAATCGAAGCCGTAACAACTTCCCTTGAGCCAAAACCCGGGCGGCCTTATTACACTAAAGACACGACTAAAAACATCGTTCCTGACTTCTACGTGTACAAGGTGGGAGATGACCTGCAGATGCAGTCAAACAGAAACTTTCCGAAACTCAGGATAAGTTCCTACTGCAGAAAGATTCTCGCCGACCGGGCGAACCTGACGGGAGAAACCACGGACTATCTGCGGGAAAAAATCGAGGTAGCCCAGAGAATCGTCCGTTGTATTGAAGAGCGGGAGACTACAACACGCAAGGTCATGGAGAAAATCGTCGATGAGCAAAAGGAGTTTTTCGATCATGGCAGCGCCTATATAAAACCCCTGAAGCTAAAGGATGTGGCCGATACAGTTGGCATTCATGAATCAACCGTGAGCCGGATAACAAGCAGAAAATACATACAATGCCCCCAAGGAGTGATAGAACTTAAAAAGCTTTTCTCAAGAGGAGTCCGCTCATCCAACGGACAAAAGGTTTCACTCGAAAAGATAAAATCAATGATCAGGGAAATAGTTGATGAAGAGCCGGCCCAGTGTGCGTTTTCGGACGAAGATATATCCAGGATACTTTCCATGAAAAACATAAAAGTTGCGAGAAGAACGGTTGCAAAATACAGGAAAATACTTGGCATACCCAATTCATCAAAAAGACTCTCAAAGGAGGTTTGAACCATGAAAACCGATATCATCACGAAAAACATTCCCGACAAAAGAAAGTCGGAGCATTTAAAGCGCTACGCAATGAAGAAAATGCCAAAGCTCCAGAGATACATAGACCCGGAGAGAAATCCCTCGGAAGCGAAGATAGTTCTTTCAGCAGAGAAACTCAGAAATAATGCGGAGATAACAATCAGCTCAGGCCCTCTAAAAGCAGCCGCTTCGGTAGAAACGGACGAAATGCACTCAGCCATAGACAAACTTTTTGACACGATCATAAAACAGCTGCGCAGAAGGACAGACAAACAGTTGAGCCTGAGAAGAAGAAATGTCTCGAAGACTCCTTCCGCCGCACGCGTGCAGAGGTCCGAGACGGAAAACAACCTGAGGATAGATCACCAGCATCTGAGTCCCAAGCCAATGAGTGTTGGTGAGGCACTGCTGCAACTTGACGCATCCGAAGAGAATTTCGTGGCTTTTAGAAACAGCGAAACGCTTGAGATGAATGTCGTTTACAAAAAGACCGACTCGAAAAAGGTAGGGCTTCTTACCCCGTGACTGCGGAAGAAGAAAAGTGAGAATTTCTGAATGCCTGGAGAAAAATTCCGTATTTCCCCAACTCGTTTCGACGACAAAGCCGGACGTGCTGCAAGAGCTTTCGGAAAAAGTCGCAGAAGCCGTCCCTAGGCTTAACGTACAGAGGCTCAACGAAACCCTAGTTGAACGAGAGGGGCTATGCAGCACCGCGATTGATTCCGGGGTGGCGATTCCACACGTAAAACTCCTTGATATTCCGGATATAACCATAGCTTTTGCCAGAAGCAAAGCGGGGGTTGACTTTGACTCATTAGACGGAGAAAAAACCCATCTTTTCGCCCTTTTGATAACCCCTGAGAACTGTCCCACGGAAACCCGGATAACCCTGCTTGCGCGGATATCCAGAATACTCGGGCAAAACAATGTGAGGTCAAAACTTATCGCGTCAGAAGAGGCCTCCGATATTTATAACCTGCTCATTGAAGAAGATGAAAGATTCTGAAAACAGCAATTCCCTCTCGGTCGAGGACTTTTATGGGAAGTTCGGAGAAAAGCTATTTCTTGAATTTATTTCCGGGGAAAACGGTTTTGAAAGACGCATAATTTCACCGAGCGCCAAGAAGCCAGGATTAAGGATGGTAGAAGAGAAAATAGAACTTGAGCACGGAAACATACAAGTGCTTGGCAGAACGGAAATCTCCTATATAAACGGGTTTCCCGACAGAACCCGAGAAAAGATAATATCAAATCTTCTGTCAAACGATATTCCTTGCTTCATACTCTCAAAAGGGGCTCGCTCGGGAAAATCCTTCACCGATCATTTTGAAAAAAAAGGTGTGCCGCTTTTTAGCACAACCCTGGGCACGGGGAAATTCATAACCATTCTCAATGAACTGCTCGCCGAAGAATTCGCAACCCGCATAACAGTTCATGGAGTGCTTCTTGACGTGCATCATACGGGAGTCCTGATTCTCGGGAAAAGCGGAATCGGGAAAAGCGAATGTGCAATCGACCTTATAATACAGGGCTCCAAACTTATCGCAGACGATGTGGTCGAAATAAGGAAAATAGGTTCCCAGACGCTCGTCGGAGTGGGTCCCGAGAACATAAGGTACCTTGTGGAGGTAAGGGGAATAGGCATAGTGAACATAAAGGACCTTTTCGGAACCACTTGCGTTATGGAAAAAAGAGAGATTGATCTGGTTATAGAGCTTCACCGGTGGGATTCCGAAACGGAATACGATCGCCTAGGCTTGGACATGAAAACGTATTCCATACTCGACATAGAGCTGCCGTACATCGTGCTGCCCGTGAGTCCGGGAAGAAACATGGCATCCGTAATAGACGTGGCGGTGCGAAACCAGATACTTAAGGAGACCGGCAAGAAAATCGAGATTCCATCCGGCACTCGGGAATAATGGAACGGATAATAATACTGAGCGGACTTTCCGGTTCGGGGAAATCCACGGCGGCGAAAGCACTTGAAGATCTGGGGTTTTTCTGCGTCGATAACACGCCTCCCGAGCTTCTTTTCTCTTTTATCGACCTTTGCGGAAAATCTCTTACGCAGATAAAAAAAGCGGTAGCAGTTATTGATATACGGATACCGGAAAAAGACGCACTTTATGATTTCGAAAAAGTCCTGAAAAAGATAAGAGAATCGGCAGAAAGGGTCGATCTCGTGTTCCTTGAATGCTCTGATGAGGCAATCGTTAAAAGATACAAGGAAACAAGGAGAATTCACCCGCTTGGGAGCGGGAAGCCCCTTCCCGAAGGGATATCAGAGGAAAAGCGGATCCTTGCAAACATACGGAAGCTCTCGGACAAGCACATAGACACAAGTGCCTTCAGCGTTCACGACCTAAAAGCGATCATAGCAAAGACTGCCGGAGCAACCGATAAGCAGACCCCTCTTATTACCCTTCTCTCTTTCGGCTACAAGTACGGAATTCCTGAAGACGCAGATCTGGTTTTCGACGTTCGGTTCCTGAAAAACCCCCATTTTACAGAATCCCTGAGGAATCTTGACGGAACCACCAGCGAAGTTGTGGACTTTGTTATGTCGGACAAAGCTTCACAGGAGTTCTTGGAGAAATTGTGTCCTTTTCTGCGCTTTTTGATCCCGAAATATTCCGAGGAAAGAAAATCATATCTTACTCTGGGTATAGGCTGTACTGGAGGAAAGCACCGCTCGGTAGTGATGGCTGACGCTCTCGGTGAAAGCCTTTCCGAATATTCCGCGATTATTAGACACAGGGATATAAATAAGCTATAAAAGTCCTATGTTTTCCATAGTAGTGGTCACGCACGGAGAGCTCGCGAAGGAGCTTATATCGGCAGTGAATTTCATTCTGCCCAAAGAACCCAGGGTCAAGATGACCGCGGTCTCGATCGATGCCTCAAAAGACTCCAAGGATTTTGAAAAAAAGGTGAGGGCTTCAGTCAATACTGTCGACGAGGGAGATGGGATACTGCTTGTAACTGACATGTTCGGAGGAACCCCTTCCAACATAAGCCTGATGTTCCTTGAAAGCGGCGAAATGGAGGTCATTTCAGGGGTGAACCTGCCAATGCTTTTAAAACTCGGCACCGTTGAGGAAAAAACCACTCTAAAAGAAGCAGTGCAGCTTGCTGCCAAGGCGGGAAGAGACAACATAATAGTGGCAAGTGAACTTCTTAGTAAAAACGGTTAGAATACGCCGGAGAGGACGATTAAATGGACGTACACACACTTAACGCCGTAATCGAGATGTACACGAATCATCTCCTTCAGGGCGAACTTGAGGGGTTCCAGATTGAGATATCCCCCGAGATAAAGGATGAAATCGCAGCAATAGCCCTTTACCTTGATTCAAAGACCGTCAGGGCTTCGGGAGAGATAGAAGAGTTTTACGAAGGGTACAAAAGGGCTGCGTTTGACGTGCTTACCTTCATGGGAGTTGAGTTTTTTGAAGACAGGGAAAACAAACTGATCAGGATAATGAAGTCTAACTACGACTCCAGTCTTCAGGAAGAACTTAAAAAGAATATCTGGGGATAGAACAGCCTCCCCCGTAAAATTCCCAGTCCCGGTTATGGATTTTCAGAACTCGTTTGATCATTTCGTATTTGACCTAGACGGAGTTATATACTCAGGCGAAAAATCCATAGGCGACTCCCCAAGGGTGCTTGAAACACTGAGAAAGGACAGAAAGGGGATACGTTTTGTAACCAACAACCCCTCGCGCTCTCCCTCGGACTACGCACGGAAACTCAGGGAACTCGGAATTCGCTCCCACGAAAGCGAATTTGTAACATCCCCAATGGCAACCGTCTCTCTGATAAGGGAGAAACTTCCCTCGGAGCGATGGAAGACGGTTTTTGTAGCGGGAAGCGATTACCTTAAAAAAGAGATGAGCAGGACCGGGCTTGTTGAACTCTCCGTGGATGACTCGCACGGCGCGGACCTTGTGGTGGTGGGAAGCCATCCCGGATTCAGCCTTGAGGAGATAAAAGCCGCGTCCATAGCGATTGGAAACGGTGCGGGCTTTATCGGCACAAACGGAGACCACTTCTATCCCTGCGAACACGGCCGGGCCCCCGCGACAGGAGCCCTTCTCGCTTCAGTGGAAGCCGCTTCGGGGAAAAAAGCACTGACAGCCGGAAAACCCGAGAGATACATGTTTGATCTCTTAGGAGAAAGCGGGGTAACCCCGACAGGAAAAACCCTCTTGGTCGGAGACAGCCTGCGCACCGATATCGCCGGAGGGAAGATGTCAGGCTACAGAACGGCGCTTGTTCTGAGCGGAGTTACGAAGAAAACCGATATTGAAAGCAGCTCGGTAAAACCCGATTTTGTCCTTGAGGATGTATCTTTTCTTCTGCAATCGCAGTAAAGAAAACATGTCAAAACATAAAGACTCTGCACCTCTTAACCAAGCCTTAACCCGGCGCTGTTGACTTTTGATAAACGGGGTGTAGTGTTTGGATAGAAAATTTTTTCCGCCGGAGGTATCCATGCTCAAATTTATCAAAAAAGACGATGAAAACCTGTACTGTCCGTTAGACATGTTTGATGAGGATGATGAGTTTGAGGATGAATTCGCCGATGAGTTCGATGAGCTTTTCGAAGAAGTGAACTACCTTTACTATGATGACGACTCCGAAGAGATCACGAGTGAAGACAACAGGGGAAGAGTACTTCACTGAATAACAATCAACCTGATGGCACAGCAACCCGCCGTGCCAACCCCACGAAGTGCGATTTGGAAAAACTGCTCCACACTTATATTCAACAATTGCACAATCCGCATGAAGACCGCACGTCAGATGTTCTTCTTGGTATCGGTCACATAACCTTGCAATCATGGAATCAAATGCCACAATTGCAAGTTAAAAATCTTGTTCTTTAAACCGATCTACCCATATAACTTCATCAGAAACGCATACGCGTTACAATTCCGAAAGTGCGTGGATCGCCAACCCTATACGCAAGACGCGCCCTTCCTCCCCGCTCGCGGTCAAACGAAAGCTTAACGTTTTCATCCGTAATATTCTTTATGTAAGCAGTAAACTCGATATTGTCATATACCAAGCCCGCAGAAAGGTTAAACAGGTGGTATGAATCAAGCAGCAGATCAACTTCCGTTGCCTCATCGGCAGAAGCACCCCTATAGGACAATCCATGTTCAAAAATTCCCCTGCCGGGAATCTGATCGCCTGATTGCGTGATGCTGTCGCCTACAAACTGCCATGAAGCCGAGAGAAAGCTTTCCCCGGCACTCAGAATACCCGGCAAAGTGTAAGTGGCGGACCCTGAGAGCTGCCAGTCTGGAACAGAAGGGATGCGGTTACCATCCTCTATCCCCTCAACCGCATCCCCATCTGCCGTCCTAATAGTGGAATCAAACTCTGCTTCTAAATAGCTTCCGGCAAAAGCAAGCAACAAAGATCTTGTCGGTTGAATAGACAGTTCAAGCTCCGCTCCCGTAGTGTGAGATTCAGGCACGCTGATCGTAACCCTAGAAGAGCAGGGTCCCGCATCAACGTTTACACCCAGATTCTCAATATCGGTATAAAAAATCGAGCCGTTGAATGTAACACTCTCAAAGGCTGACTTAAACCCAACCTCGTAATTCCAGAGAGTCTCATCCTCAAACTCCTGATACCCCCTGAAAGTATCATAGGCATCTCTGCAAAGCAGCTGGTTAAGCGGGTCATTAACTCCGCCGAGACGAAATCCCCGGGAAACCTGGGCATTCACAGTAACGTTATCATTAGCATCGTAGCTCACCATGAACCTAGGCGTGAATCCGTCGGAGGAAACTGTAATGTCCTGATTCTGAGCATCGGCATTCGAGAAACCTCCACCGGACCTGAAAGTCTTGTCCTCTTCCCAGTCATACCAGCGCAAACCCGCCGTCAAGCCAAGACGGTCAAGCAGCTTATAGGTCGCCTCGCCGAAAAGCGCGATCTGCCTTAAATCATAGGTCAAATCGGAACTGTAAGGCGAATCCACTGCATCGGGGAAGTTGGTGTCAGCCGAAGGTATAAATAACGCATCATACCCTGGAGTCGGCAAACGCTGAGAATAATCACGCTCCACGTCGGAGTAGAAGACACCTGCAAGCCACTGAAATGCGCCGTCATCGCCTGAACTCAAGCGAAGTTCATGGGTTATCTGTTCAAGGTCGGTAGTGTCACGCAGATTGGATGGGTTTGCCACTTGATCCTCTGCAAATCCAAGGTCCACGCTCACACTACCGGTAAGGGCACTCGCATCACGACTTACAAGAAGATCGCGATTTATATAGCTTACAGAGTACGTAACGTCAAAGAAGTCTTCAACGCTCCAATTCACCACGGTGTCAAAAATCAGAGTTTCATCCTCAAAAGCCTCGTCAAGCAGCAAGAACTGCTCTCTATCACCAAGCGGAGTCGGGGGAACAGTATAGGGGTTTGCAAAAAGGTTAAACACCTCGTCGCGGTTAAAGCCTCCAAGATCAATGTTCTGATATATAACTCGCGGGGTAATGGACAAACTTTCTGTTGGCTCCCATAAAAGGGAAATACGTCCGCCGTGACGGGTGCCGTCGTTTACATCTTCATCAAGAACACCCCCTTCCTTTTGCGCATCGATGAAACCGCCGTATCTGGTGCCGTAAGCGACCAGGCGAACGGCCGCATCCTCACCCAGGGGAACATTGAGAGCAGTTTTAAGATGGCCTCCCGCCGATCCTTCATCAAGATAATTTCCGTCAACTTCGACTTTGACTTCGTTTACGCCTAGCTGGGGCTGGTTGGTTATATAGCGAACGGTACCGCCGATCGATCCTGATCCGAAGAGCGTTCCCTGCGGTCCTCTCAAGGTCTCTACACGATTAAGATCGAAGAGATCGATGTCAGGAGTGAAAAGCGACAGTGATATAGGAGTCTCGTCAAGATACACGCCAACTTGCTCCTTTACGCCGGGCTGGTCCCGCACTATCTGTCCGGAAGAAATGCCGCGGATTGTGACTACGCTTTGGCCCGGTCCGAGGTTCTGTATGGAAAGTCCGGCAACGTTACGGGAAAGATCTTCCAGGTTCGTGGTGTTAAGGCGTTTTATATCTTCTTCTGACTGGACATTCAGGGAAAAAGGTACGTCTTGGGCAAGCTGAACACGCTTGGTAGCGGTCACAAGCATTTTCCGAAGCGTGTAACTGCCATCTTCTAACGCACTGAGACTTCCCTTGTTTTTGGATTCGGAATCCTGGCCTTCCTGCGCAACCACATCCAAGGAAAAAGCCAAGGCAAACAAGAAAACAAATGCAAAAACAACTGCACTAAACTGAGTTCTAAAATTCATCTCCAAAACCTCCTTAAAATCAGCCGTTCGTCGTAACCAGCACTACCCATTAAATAACACCGTCCATTTTAACACACCTGTTTCGGAATTTGTTAGAAAAATGCCCAGGGCCGGACTCGAACCGGCACGGGAGATACTCCCGAGGGATTTTAAGTCCCTTGCGTCTACCAATTCCGCCACCCGGGCATTACGCTGAACGGAGTTCAGAACTGGAGGCGGCGCCCGGAATCGAACCGGGGTATGACGGTTTTGCAGACCGTTGCCTTACCTCTTGGCTACGCCGCCTCTGTAATATTCAACTCTGAATTTTACCGAAAAAAAAAGTTTTGTGAATCCTGAAAAGCGGCATATACAGTTTCCCTTACGACTCTGGACTGAGTTTGAAGCTTCCCTCAATAATCGCCTTCCCCGACAAAAAAACTCTTTCCTCAAGAAGCCTCGTATGAACAAGGCCGCCCCTTTCTGACGCCTGATAGCCCGTGAGTTCTTTTTTCCCGAGCCTGCGGCTCCAGAAAGGACAAAGACAGCAATGAGCAGACCCCGTAACTGGATCTTCCTCTATACCGGCGTTAGGAGCGAAAAAACGCGATACGAAATCGTAGCGATGAGAACTTGAGACGCTCGTTATTATAAATCCCCTGGAATCAAGTCTCCTGATGTGGGCAAGTTCCGGTACAACGCTTCTAACCGTATCTTCACTCTCGTAAAGAGCTATGTAATCAAAACGGTTTCTGCCCACGTAGAGAGGGGTCTGGGAAATCGCCATAGGCAACTCCTCCGGCATCTCAACTTCCCAAGGATCCTCCGAGGGAAAATCCATCTCTATGAGATCGCCTTTTCTCCTCGCGGTAAGAACCCCGCTTTTTGTAGAAAACACGGCATCTTCCATATCGGGAAGTATGCCGAGAGTGAAAAGGATATGAGCACTTGCAAGGGTAGCGTGTCCGCAAAGGTCAACTTCCATCTTGGGAGTAAACCATCTGAGTTCAAAGACACCTTTTCTCTTGAGCAAAAAAGCTGTCTCCGGGAGATCTATCCGGGAAGCGATTTTTTGTTTTGTCCGATCCGGTATTTCTTTTTCAAGGATGCACACGGCAGCCGGATTCCCGGAATTCGGCCCGTCGGTAAAAGCATCAACGGCGTATACCCTAATCACGCCGGGAGTCTCGACTCACCGTGGTAGCCGGGGCGCCGCTTGAGAGTCAGAATAGCATCCTTTATGCCCGAGAGCGTAAGGGGAAACATGTTGCCCTCGTAAAAATCGTTCAGCATGCCTATACTTTCAGTCCACTTCCATTCATCTCGCGGCACGGGATTAAGCCACACTGTAAAAGGATATTTCGCCTTTACCCTGTTAAGCCACATAAGGCCCGGCTCATCGTTATTGTGTTCAACGCTTCCGTTGGGATAGACAAGTTCCCATGGGGACATGGAGGCGTCACCGACTATAATGCACTTGTAATCGCCGTTGTATTTGTTGAGCACCGAGAAGGTGGGAATCCTCTCGCTGAAGCGTCTTGCATTGTTTTTCCATACGGCCTCGTATATGCAGTTGTGAAAGTAATAGAATTCAAGGTGCTTGAACTCATGCTTGGCAGCAGAGAAAAGTCTCGAGCAAAGCTCAACATGATCTTCCATTGAACCTCCGACATCAAAGAACATAAGAACCTTGACGTTGTTCTTGCGCGAGGGAACAAATTCAAGGTCAAGCAGCCCAGCATTTTTTGAAGTCCTGTCGATCGTCTTCTCAATGTCAAGCTCCTCCCCCACCCCCTCTCTCGTGAGAACCCTAAGCTTTCTCAAGGCCATTTTCATGTTCCTCACGTTTAATTCCACCGAATCGTCAAGATCGCGAAACTCTCTTTTATCCCACACCTTGACAGCTCGCCTCTGCCTGCCCCTGTCCTGCCCTATTCGAACACCGGCGGGATTGTAACCATACGCTCCGTAGGGAGAAGCGCCGCCCGTGCCTATCCATCTGCTTCCGCCTTGATGGCGTTTTTCCTGTCTCTCGAAAATCTCCCTCAGCCTATCCATTAATTCTTCAAGCCCGCCCATGGAACGGATCATCCGCTTATCCTCTTCGGAGAGGACATTCTCGAAGTTTTTGCGCAGCCACTCAAGCGGAATCTGCATAAACTGCTCGGTATCGGCAAGCTGAGCTCCCCTGAAGTAAGCGGAAAAAAGCCTGTCGAACCTGTCGAGGTGCCGCTCGTCCTTCACCATCACACAACGGGCAAGATAGTAAAAGTCGGTCGTGTCGTAATCGATCACGTCGCGGTCAAGAGCTTCGAGAAAAGTAAGATACTCTTTTAGGGTGACGGGAAATCCGTCGTTTTTAAGCAGCAGGAAAAAATCAAGGAACATGAACTTATCCCCTACCTTCTGAATCTTCGCCTGATCGCCTCGAGCATCTCGTAGTCCGCCTCGTTCTTGATAAGCGCACCCGAGTAAGGCGGAAGGCTCTCTTCAATATCCACTCCCGGGAGTTCGCCCGCGGCCACGCGATCGGCCGCAAGTAGTTTTATCCAGTCTATAAGTTCGCTCGTGGAGGGTTTTTTCTTAAGACCGTCGATTTCCCTTACGGAATAAAAGAGGGTGAGCGCATTATCCATGAGCTTGCGCTCAAGATCGGGGTAATGCACCTTAACTATTTTCTCAAGAGTATTGCGGTCGGGAAAAGCTATGTAGTGAAAAAAGCACCTTCTCAAAAAAGCATCCGGAAGTTCTTTCTCGTTATTTGAGGTGATTATCACTATGACTCTTTTAACCGCTCTTACGGTTTTTCTGAGTTCGTAGCAGTAAAACTCCATCCTGTCTAGTTCCAAAAGAAGATCGTTTGGAAACTCTATGTCCGCCTTGTCTATTTCGTCAATCAGAAGTACTACCTGCTCAGGACTCTCAAAAGCCTCCCACAGCTTTCCTTTCTTTATGTAGTTTGAGATATCGTTCACCCTCTCATCTCCGAGCTGAGAGTCGCGAAGCCTGGCAACGGCGTCGTATTCGTAGAGACCCTGCTGGGCAGTTGTGGTGGACTTTATGTGCCAGGTTATGAGGAACTTTCCAAGAGCTTTTGCGACCTCAAACGCAAGCATAGTCTTTCCCGTTCCCGGTTCGCCCTTAACAAGGAGCGGACGCTCAAGCGTAATGGCCGCATTAACGGCCACGGCTAAGTCTTTTGTAGCTATGTAATCGTTTGTGCCTTTGAACTTCATTTTTCACCCACCCGAGAGGAATCGCAAAAACTCCCTCTATTTATTGAATACGATTGTCCTGTCTTTGTAAATCAGAATCTCCCGGTTTATATGGGACCAGATCGCGTTTGAAAGAACCAGCTTCTCAAGATCCTGCCCCTTTCTTATAAGGTCGTCTATCGAATCATCATAATTAACCTTTATGACATCCTGCTCTATTATGGGTCCTGAATCGAGTTGCTCAGTTACGTAATGACAAGTTGCTCCGACCACTTTAACCCCTCTTTCATACGCGGAGTGATAAGGGCGCGCACCAGGAAAGGCAGGAAGAAACGAATGGTGAATATTGATTATTTGGTGGGGGTAATGCGATACGAAATTCCCGGTAAGAATCTGCATATACCTTGCAAGCACTATGAAATCGACATCGTAGCGGCGAAGAAGCTCAAGTTGCCTTGCCTCCACTTCTTCCCTATTGTCCTTTACGTCTTCAAACACGTAGAAATCCGCTCCATGAAGACCTGCCACATCCCTGAGATCCGGATGATTACTTATCACAAGAGGCATCTCAACGTTCCATTCCCTAGCGCGGAGTCTGTAAATTATGTCCGAGAGACAGTGGGGAAGTTTGGAAACGAAAACCGCCATGCGCGGCATGTCTCCCGTAAAGAAAACCTCGAATTTCATGTTGAATTTCCGCGCCACATTCTCACGGAAGAGTTTCTCCGTCTCCTCGCGGCAGAGAGTAAAGCCGTCCATCCCCCACTTGGCCCGAATAAAGGTCACCATGTCGGCCGTATCAACGCAATGCTGCAGCGCGTGGATATTACCTCTGTATTTGAATATAAAGTCTGTGACCGCGTGAACCAGACCGGGACGATCTGGGGAGTGCACCAGCAGAATTGCTTCTTCCTGTTTTTCCATTTTCGGTTAAAGTCCGTTTCCGGGTTTTTGATGGCTTCCACCTACAAGGCTACGACCAAGGCTCCTTGTAGTAGTAGGTAAAGTTAGCAACCTTCGGCCGTTCCGTCCACCCCTTTTTTCTGTAAAAGCCCCGCAGATAGGACGGCTTGTCCTTGCCGTTGGTCACCATCAGACGGTAAACATCCCTTTTTCTGCCCTCTTCCATAACTGCCTCGATAAGGCGACTCCCCGCCCCCATTCCGCTTGCCGAAGGACTTACAAACAGATCCGAGACATAGCCCTCATAGTTTCCAAGCATAACAAACGGTACCCAGTGAACGGTAGTGAACCCGACAACCCTTCCCCCGGAATCACAGGCCACGTACATGGTGTGTCCTTCCGGATCTCCGTCCGCTTGAAGTATGAGATCCCGAATCGGAGACGACACCTCCTCAATCGGAAGGGAGTTCCTTCTCTCAGACCAGCCGATCTCTCTCAGTATCAGGGCCATCCCCTCCGCATCGTCGCCGGTGGCTCTTCTTACGGTGACTTCTTTCAAAGTTCTCCCTGCAAAATTATCATTGTTTCTTTTTCCCCAGAGTTTCAACCAGAGCACCGAGGCTCTCCAAAACCCCCGGGCTGCGCAGAATTCTCGGAAGTTCCCTGTCTACCTCGGCACAAGCTCCTTCCATATTTGCCACGACCTCGCGGCGAAGAGCCCTTTTAGAGAAAGCGTAACCGGGAATAAGTGACGGACCGTATTGCCCCGCGAACTCAACGCAGTAAGAAAGAAGCTTGTCCGCTTCGCGACTTTCATCGAAAAAGCCGAGTCTGACAGCGTCGCGGGGTTCGTAAAGAAAACCTGTTGTCATTACCTGCTGCGCGATTGCCGTACCCAGCACGTAAAGAACGATCTGCGCTATCGCCGAAGGAATTGGAAACCCTATGGTGATTTCGTTAAGACCGTATCTTGCTCCTGAATCAACGCATACCCTGTAATCGCAGCAAAGCGCCAGTATAAGCCCACCTGCTATCGCATGACCGTTTACCGCCGCCACAACAGGTCTTTCATAAGTAAAGACCCGAAGCAAGGCCCCACGAAAACGCTTGTACCACTGCCAGATATCCTCTTCGTCCCCAGCGGCAAAAAGCGAAAGATGGTATTTAAGATCAAGGCCCGCGGAAAAAGCCCTTTGAGAAGAGGTAAGCACCACGGGGCTTTCCGTGTAATCGCTCTCAAGCATCGTGAAAGCCTCGTCAAGATCACTGAAGAAACTCTCGCCTATGACGTTCATCGGGTTTGAGTTCATGTGCACAACCGCGACGTTACCTATTTTTTCAATTTCCCAGCCCATAATTTCCATGTTTTTCCATACACGTGAAAGCCGGAATCAGGCCTTTTTGCCTCCCGACAGGCGGCTCCATGAATCCCTAAGGGAGACTGTTCTGTTAAAAACGGGAGCCCCGGGAGATGAATCCACGGAATCAAGTATAAAGTACCCTTTCCTCTCAAACTGGTAGTTAATCCCCCAAGGATCTTGCACATTCACAAGAGCCGGTTCGGCTGCGCAGTTCTCTAGTGTCTTAAGGGAATCGGGATTTAGAAATTCGGTGAATTCCCTCTGCTTGTCAGCTATTGGGTTTGGGACGGTGAAAAGTCTGTCGTAGAGCCTTACGGTCACCCTCGAGGCGTTTTTCGCGCACACCCAGTGTATGGTGCCTCTTACCTTCCTCCCGTCAGGCGCGCTTCCGCCTCTTGTGTCGGGGTCGTATTCACAGTGAACCTCGGTCACCTCTCCGGTTGCCGGATCACGCTCAAAACCCACGCACCTCACTATATAGGCGTAACGCAGGCGCACTTCGGAACCCGGGGAGAGCCTGTAGAACTTTTTAGGAGGGTCCTCAATGAAATCATCCCTTTCAATAAAAAGTTCTTTTGAGAAAGGGACTTTTCTTTTCCCCATGGAAGGATCTTCCGGATTGTTTACTGCTTCGAGTTCCTCTTCTGTCCCTTCGGGATAATTAATTATTACCACTTTCAACGGGTCAAGCACCGCCATAACCCTCTGAACCCTCTTGTTAAGGTATTCCCTTACGCTGTGCTCGAGAAGCTGCATGTCTATCACGCTGTCCTGTTTCGTGACACCTATTTTCCGGCAGAAATCCCTTATCGACTCAGGCGTGTAGCCTCTTCTGCGCAACCCCGAGATCGTGGGCATTCTAGGATCGTCCCACCCGCTTACATATCCCTCGGAAACCAGCTTCATGAGGTTTCTCTTGCTAAGAACCGTGTAGCTGAGGTTGAGTCTCGCAAACTCGATCTGCTGGGAATGATATATGCCGAGCTGGGCGATAAACCAGTCGTAAAGAGGCCGGTGGTCCTCAAACTCAAGGGTGCAGAGCGAATGGGTAATGCCCTCAATGGAGTCGCTCTGTCCATGGGCCCAGTCATACATTGGATAAATGGCCCAGTCATCCCCGGTACGGGCGTGAGACTCCTTCATTATGCGGTACATGACCGGGTCGCGCATGTTTATATTGCCTGAAGCCATGTCTATTTTCGCCCGAAGCACGTACTGTCCATCGTCGAAATCCCCGTCTTTCATCGCCCGGAAAAGCTTCAGGTTCTCCTCAACGGATCTCTCCCTTGAAGGACTTTCCCTGCCGGGTTCCGAAAGCGTTCCCCGGTATTCTCTTATTTCCTCAGCGCTCAGGTCGTCCACATAGGCTTTCCCCTCGCTTATCAGCCTCAGGGCATATTCATAGAGCTGCTCGAAATAATCAGAGGCGTAATAGATACTGTCTCCCCAGTCAAACCCGAGCCATCTGACGTCTTCCTTGATGGCCTCTTCGTATCTTATGTCTTCCTTCGAGGGGTTGGTGTCGTCAAAGCGCAGGTTGCATGTTCCGCCGAATTCCTCGGCTATACCGAAGTTAAGACATATGGATTTCGCATGACCTATATGGAGATAGCCGTTGGGCTCGGGCGGAAACCGGGTAAGGGGCTTTGCGATACCGGCCTGAAGATCGCTTCTTACTCTGGCCCTTATGAAATCCTCGGATTCCGGGGATACACCTTTGTCTGTCTTCGATTTCATGGTTACGCGCGATAACAACCACAGAACAAAAGGATGAAGTTTCGGATTGGGGACCCGAGGCGGTCCTTTTTTTTCTTCCGGGTGGTTCCACGCGGCAGGGAAAGCCGCACTATCTCCATTTTATGTTGCACCCAATGCTCGGAATCTGCTCCCATCCAATCGCCTGGCCCGCTATAATGGAGTCGAGTGCCATACGCATATCCTTTCCTGTAACCGGTTTTCCGTTTCCGGGTCTCGAGTCGTCAAACTGTCCCCTGTAAATGCATTTCAGATCCCGGTCATAAATGAAAAAGTCGGGGGTGCAGGCGGCATCATAGGCTCTGGCGACTTCCTGCGTCTCATCGAACAGGTAGGGAAATGAGTATCCCTTCTCCTGCGCGACTTCTTTCATTCTCTCGGGAGAATCATCAGGATAGTTATCAACGTCGTTTGAATTTATCGCTATGAAGGAAACTCCCTTGGGAATATACTCATCGGCAACTTCCACCAGTCCATCCTGCAGATGCTTTACGTAAGGACAGTGATTGCATATAAACATAAGCACCGTGGCAACATCCGACCTGAGATCGCCAAGCGACAGTTCGCCACCGCTTACGACATCCGGCAACCGAAAGTCAGGAGCCTCACTCCCCAAGGGAATCATCGTCGATAGAGTCTTAACCATATTTTTTATCTTCTCCTGGTTCTTAGGTTATTTGTCAGTGAAACCAACCCGCTTGTGCGAACCGTCGCAAAACGGCTTGTTCTCAGAAGCCCCGCAGCGGCAAATATAGTAAGGGTCATCTCCCGAGAGCGCCGAATCATCCTCAACACAGAGTTCAATATCTCCGCAAACCTCATAAGGGCCGTTTTTAAGCGATCTTATAACTACGTCCCCTTCCTTGGCGGGAACAGAAGACCCGGCAGGAGGAAGACTGCTCCTAAATCCCACCCCCTTGTGCGAACCGTCACAAAACGGCTTGTTCTCAGAAGCCCCGCAGCGGCAAAGAGCGATTTTCTTCTTTATCGCAAGTCCGTTCCCTTCCCCGTCTTCAAGCAACTTGAGGTCGCTTACAATCAGGGGACCGTCATCCATGATCTCTATTTTGGTTTTTTCGCTCATATCGGGCTATTGGTTAAGATAATCCGCCCATTCAGACAGCCGCCGTTTACGTCTGAGTTTACATTTTTTCGACAATCATTGCTATACCCATGCCGCCTCCCATGCACAAAGAAACCATTCCACATCCGCCTGGGCGGACATCTTCAAATTCATGAAGAAGTTTTACGAGCAGTACCGCCCCCGTGGCCCCCACAGGGTGCCCGAGCGCTATGGCTCCGCCGTTTATGTTCAGTTTCTCTTCCGCAATGGGAAAATCGCTCAGTACAGCGAGGGACTGTGCCGCGAAGGCCTCATTTAGTTCAATCAGATCGATATCATCGATCCCGAGCCCGGCTTTGTCAAGAGCCATGCGCATTGCGGGAACCGGTCCGATTCCCATAATTGCAGGGTCAACACCGGAAATCGCGTAGGATTTAATCGACGCAAGCGGATTCAGGCCCAGTTTTTCCGCTTTGCTCTCAGACGTGACGATCAAGGCAGCGGCTCCGTCGTTAATGCCCGATGAGTTCGCCGCGGTTACCGTGCCGTTTTTTTTGAAAACCGGTCTTAATTTCGAGATATTCTCAAGCGTAACGTCCGGCCTCGGGTGCTCGTCAGTATCAAACTGAACGGAACTGCCTCTTCGCCCGGGAACAGGCACCGGAACTATCTGGGAGGTGAATTTCCCGTTCTCCATCGCGGCTTTGGCTTTCATCTGGCTCGAGTAAGCAAACTCGTCCTGGCGCTCTCTTGATATTTCATATTTTTCCGCAAGGTTCTCCGCCGTAACGCCCATATGGTAATCGTTAAACGCATCCATGAGCCCGTCACACAGAATTCCGTCCACAAGCTCATCGGAAGGCGTTGACATCTTGTATCCCCATCTGGCTTTCCGAAGATAGAAGGGAGCCACGCTCATGCTTTCCATCCCTCCTGCCACAACACACTCGCAGTCACCAGACTTTATGGCCTGGGCGGCATTTACGACGGACTGAAGGCCGGAACCACAGACCCTGTTAACGGTAATCGCGGGGGTTTCGGCCTTTAACCCGGAATTAATCGATACCTGTCTCGCCGGGTTCTGCCCTTGTCCCGCTCCCAGTATGTTGCCCATTATACAGTCATCCACCTGTTCGGGCGGCAGAGACGTCCTGCTTATAATTTCCTTGACGACCGCCGTCCCGAGATCGACCGCGGAGATATCCTTAAGTATTCCACCGAACGTCCCTATCGCGGTTCTAAGGGGCTCTGAAAGCACAACCTTTTCCATTGCTACTCTCCTTTGAACTCAGCCGTCCTCTTCTCAACAAACGCACTCATTCCCTCAACCCTGTCATAGGAATCAAAGCACTGAAACCCCGTTTCCATTTCGTACGCAAGTCCTTCGGAAAGTCCCGTCTCGGACCCTTGATTTATCGCTTTTTTGGCATAACTGACGGCAAGCGGACTGTTGCGCGCGATCTGCTGAGCTATTTTCATAACCTCATCCATAAGTTCTTCCTTCTCTACCACCTTATCCACAAGTCCGAGGGCAAGCGCTTCAGAAGCGGTGACCATCTCCCCGGTAAAGATCAGTTTCTTGGTCTTTCCAGGTCCTATAAGCTTGGTTGATCTCTGGGTTCCTCCCCAGCAGGGAAAGAGACCGAGCTTGGTTTCGGGAAAACCCACTCGGGCATTCTCGGAGGCGACTCTTATATCGCATGCAAGCGCAAGCTCAAGCCCTCCTCCCAGGGCATATCCGTTTATCGCGGCTATAACCGGAAAAGATGCCTGCTCCAGATAGTCAAAAGCCCCTCTTCCCAAGGCACAGTAATCCTTGAAGTCGTCCGTTGTCATCTGACTCATCTGTCTTACGTCGGCCCCGGCCACAAAAGCCTTTCCTCCGGCCCCGGTCAGAACCAGCACCTTAATATTCTCAGCCGGCAGCTTTTCGGTCACAAAGTCTTTGAGCTGTCGTATGGTTTCGCCATTGAGGACATTCATAGACCTCTCTTTGTTAATCGTCAACACTCCCACGCCGTCATCAGTGCTTTCAAACAGAAGATCCTTGTACATTTATGCCTCCTTTATTTTCTGCCATATTCAAAAAAGCCTTTTCCCGTCTTTCTGCCCAGATTTCCTGCCCTCACCGTTTCCTTAAGCAGCGGAGCGGGTCTGAACTTCGGGTCTCCATATTCTGTGTAGAGAACGTCAAGTACGCTCAGGGTGACGTCGAGTCCTATAAGGTCCGCAAGCGCAAGCGGCCCTATGGGATGATTCGCTCCCAGTTTCATAGCGTTATCGATCTCCGCCGCCGCGGCGACGCCTTCATCAAGCATGAAAATTGCTTCGTTTATCATCGGCAACAGAATCCTGTTCACAACGAATCCAGATCTGTCTTTTGCCATAATCGGATATTTATCAAGACTCCTCGCGAATTCCATCGTCTGCTCAAGGGTCTCAGTCGATGTTTTGGCAGTATTGATCACTTCAACCAGTTTCATTATCGGTGCGGGATTAAAAAAGTGCATTCCAACAACTTTTTCGGGCCTAGAGGTGTTCATGGCAAGCTCCGTAACCGAGAGGGTTGATGTGTTAGTTGCGATAATTGTGTCTTCTCTGGTGTTCTCCTCGATCTTGGCGAAAACCGCCTTTTTAAGATCCATATCCTCGCTTGCGGCCTCAATCACTATATCCGCGTCGCGGAAATCACCGTAGTCTTCGGTCGGGTGAATCCTCGAGACGATCAGAGTGACCTGCTCATCGTCGATTTTGCCCCTTCGCGCCAGTCTGCCGAGACTTTTTTCTATTCTTGCGACCGCACCCTCTGCAATATCTTTTTCGATATCCAAAAGAACGACGTTTTTCCCCGCTGAGGCGACAAGCTCAGCTATGCCTGAACCCATAGTGCCAGCCCCCACGATACCTACAGTGTTTATGTTTGACTCGGACATGCTTTTCTCCCGGCTTATAACTGGTTATGAACCCTGAATTATAACACCTTAGAGCAACCCGGAAAGAACCTGCCTGGAGATAATGATCCTCTGTATCTCAGACGTTCCTTCATATATCTCCGTTATCTTGGCGTCGCGGAAATGCCGTTCCACAGGATAGTCGGTCGTATATCCGTTTCCTCCGTGCACCTGAATACCCTTGGTCGCCACCCACATCGCGGTCTCCGAAGCGTAGAGCTTGGCCATGGAGGAGTGCTTGGCGTATTTTTCTCCGCGATCCTTCATCAAGGCCGCCTTGTAGGTAAGCAACCTCGAGGCCTCGGTCCTAGTCTCCATGTCGGCAAGTATGAACTGTATCCCCTGAAAATCCGAGATCTTCTTGCCGAAAGCCTCCCTTTCCTGAGAATACCGCGTTGAGGAGTCAAGAACCGCTTGGGCTATCCCCACTGCCTGGGCCGCGACCCCTATTCTTCCCGCATCAAGCGTTTTCATGGCGACCTTAAAGCCCTCTCCCTCTTTGCCGAGGACCCGGCTCGCCGGCACCTCGCAGTTCTCAAAAACAATCTGGGAGGTACTCGTTCCCCTTATTCCGAGCTTGCTTTCCGATTTTCCAAGAGAGATTCCGGGAGCGCCAAGATCGACGATAAATGCCGTGACCCCGCTGCTTCGTTTCGTTTTATCGGTCTTCGCGAAAACCACGGCGACTTTCGCCTCGCGACCGTTTGTAACCCAGCTTTTCGTTCCGTTAAGGATGTAAACCCCGCCTTCTCTCACGGCGCTTGTCTTTATGCCTGCCGCATCCGAGCCCGACTCGGGTTCGCTAAGAGCGAAGCACCCTATGGCGCCCCGGCACATCCTCGGCAGGTATTCTTCTTTCTGCTCCTCGGTGCCGAAATCAATAATCGGAGCACACGCAAGGGAATTATGGGCCATAACTATCGCTCCGGTTGAAGCGCAGGCCCGTGACAGTTCCTCAATGGCTATCGCGTATGAGAGACAATCGAGGCCGCTTCCACCGTAGCGTTCCTCAATAAAATGACCCATAAAGCCAAGGTTAAACAGTTTTCGCACGATTTCTGCGGGAAAAGCGCTGGTTTTGTCAATCTCGGAGGCAATCGGTTTGACTTCTTTTTCGGCAAACTCCAAGACGAGATTTTTAATTAAGAGTTGCTCTTGGGTAAGAGCCGAGGCGAGCATGGTGTGCGATTCCCCTTTAAGATTTTTGTATCCGGGAATTCTAAACCACCACTCTACAAAAGGCAAAAACGTATATTTTTAAAGCGGGACTGTTTTCGGCTTGCGTCCCTTCACTCTATCGCCTCTATGGCTTCAGAACGAGACTCGAACACGTCAATGACCTTGTCAAAAGCCGATATCTTAAAGATTCCTTTCACGGATCCGGACAGGCAGCATATAGCGAACCTTGCTCTGCTGTCCCGCAGTTTCTTTGCGACAATCAGTATTGAGCGCAAGCCCGCGCTATTGATGTAGGAGAGTTTCTCAAGGTCGAGAAGCACCTTTTTGTCAAAACCGGTAACCGTATCCAACAGTTTGTTATGAAATTCCTGTACATCCAGACCGTGAACCTCGCCGAACACGCTTATCACAAGGACTCCCTTGATCTGCTCGGTTTGGATTTCAATTTTCGAGTCGCTCATGTTTACCTCTGATCTAGGTTAATCAAGTATGTAATCACCAAAGTTCTCTCTACCGTATCCGCTTAAGTGCTGTCCGGGTAAAGTCCTTGGCGTCAAGGTCAGTTCCGAACTTGTAATCTGACCACAGAAGCACGGTACTTTTGCCCGTAAGCAGGTTTGTCATCGTCAACTTGCTGCTCCGCCAGAATCGATCAAGGTACTTTGCGTAGCCCTCAACGACCATCGTCTTCAGATGCTCACCCCTTCGGTCAAAGTACTGGATCTGAATTGCCCGAAGCTCCTCACGGTCAAACCAGACCAGCTGGCGGGAGTATCCGGAATCCTCGCTTTTCGGGGTGCGTTCAAGAACAAGGCACTCAAGATCGCCGCAGGGTTCTTTGCGAATAAACCGGTGAGTGAATTTCTCGATCTCGACTGCTCCCATGTCCTCGTAGGAAAATTCGCTGCCCATAAAAGAGCCGGACTGTTTCGAGGAACTTATACTTTTCACCCGTTTAAGGGCCGGAAGATAGAGCCACTGCTGGTCCGGACCGTCCTTGCGGGCGTGAACAAGAAAAGCGGTTCCCTTGACGTCCCGAGGGTGGTCAAACACAAACAGGGTCCGATCACCTTCCCCCTGGACTTCAATAACCTTGAGGCGGAGTGAACGCAGGGTTTCCTTGCCCTGCTTGTTACGCAGAGTCATAGTCAGGTTCGCGGTAAAATTGCCGAAACCCTTCTGACGCTCACGAGATTCGGTCGCTATCCTGAGACCCGCTTCCTCGGCGGAACCCTCCAATAGGTCGGAATGCGACTGAACCGGAAAGAAACAGATTGCGAGAAAACTTCCAAGCACCGCAAGCACTGTGCGCTGAAATGAGAAATAATTCACTTGATCCTCCTTTTGTTCGGAATCCGATTACCGTATTAACCTGGTTTGCGTACCTTGTGGTAGTACATGGGCGTAAAAATCCCCAGACGTCCCGCGGTCAGAAAACTGTCAGCCGCCATGTTGAGAACTCTCTGCACCTCGTGCGAACCCCTGGGCGCGACGCGTATACCTTCAAGGACGCGCAGAACCGCCGAGATAACCTTGCGGCCAAGCGGCGTTCTGGGAAAACCTCTCATGCTGAGGCTGTTTCCCTCAAGTGCTCCATACCAGGGCGTCTCGGGGTCAGAGTCCAACGCGCGGTCATGCGTATCGAGAAGTTCGAAACCGACTGCCTGCAGGCTGTCGGTTAGTTCAGTGAATGAAGGTATTTGCGGAAGAGCGTTGTTGTAAATCATTTCTTCTTTGAGTTCCCGCTGCTCAGGATTTCCGGCATCATAGAGCGGGGTCATGCAGCAGTCATAGCCGACGAAGATCCCTCCGGGGCGCAATACGCGGAATACCTCGGCAAAAGCGGCGGCTTTATCCGGCGCATGAGATATGGCTTCGATATGGTAAGCCGAGTCAAAGCTCTCGTCTTCCGCCGGAATGTTGAGAAAATCGCCGTGCAGCAGGCTGCATAGATGTTCCAGACCGGCCTCTTGGTTATACACAGAGCATTTCCCGAGCTGATACTGGTTGATGTTGAGACCCACTATCGAGGCGCCGAACTTCTTTGCCAGGGAACGCTGAGGTCCACCCACGCCGCATCCGACATCAAGCACCTTCATGCCCGGCTTCATGCCGATGTTCTCCCCCAGGTAGTACTCATGGCGCGCGATGGCTTCCTCAAAAGACTCCCCGCCCTTCATCGACGCAAAGTGAATCGACTTCCCCCAGCCACGCTCGCAGAAGTCGGTAATAAGGTTGTAAAACGCCGTTACATTCCGGGCGTACTCTTCATCGCCCTGCCCAAGGGTTCCGTAATACCTCGAAACCCTCTCCGCCGTGTCTCCCGGCTTGGAAGTCTTTGAATCCAGATCATCCGCCATTTGTGTTTTCCTCCTTAAGGCTGCTTGTCCCGCAGTCCCGATACCGGTTGAGCGTTTCCCAAAAAGCTCTGTGGCCCCGGGCCCGCGACGGGCGTTGACAACGGATTCTTCTCCGCCCATACACCTGATAAAGCGACCCGCAGGTAACGGAACCGGGATTTTTATAGTAACACATTCCCGCAGGAAGCGAAAAAAAATCGACTTTGCCCGAACCGGTCAACACGCATATTAAAAAAGCAGACAGACAATCCGCTCTCTTCGGAATTCAGAAATTGTAGTCGAGATTCACTCTTACATAACCGTCGCGCCGGACGTAGTATATGAAGTCATCTTCATCGATTTGCAGATAGGCCGAGGTTTCAATATGCAGGAACCAGTTATCCCAGAGGCGGCGCTTGAACTCGCCTGAGACGACGCGGCTGCTGTTGTCAAGGGAACCGAGGACGCTTACGACAATTTCGGTGCTCTGAGGATCGTTTAATCCGAGACGCGCGGCAAGAAACAGGTCGTTTGCGAACGCATTGGTTGCCCACCTTCCCCGTCCGTCGTGAGCCCATTCGGCAAACAGTACCAGGTCAGAGTTTGAGTCCATTATGGAATAGAATGTGTACTCGCTTCCCAGGATAAAAGCCGTGTAGTTCTCTTCATCGAAATTGTTGAGGTCCTGAATGAACCTGCTGTTTTTCGCCCCGGCGCGGTAGATGGCTTCAAGCTTAAGAAGCAGGTAGCCCCTGGTAAGCTGGGCATCCACGCCGAACTGGCGAATCTCCTCGTAACGTGGGGCCAGAACCAGCCCGGAGTCAACCAGTCTCGGCAGGAGACTCGGCTCCCGGGCAAGTCCGTTGAAGACGCTGAGGCCAATATCGAGCGGCCCGAAAAATCCGCTGTACCGGCTGGCAAGATCAACATGCCACCGTTTCGCGCCGGATTCGTATGAAACCAGATCCTGGTCCACAATGAACTCATACCGCTGGCGGCCATGGCGGCCTGGATAGGTGCGCGTGCGGTGCCATGTAACAGCGAACAGTTCAAGAGACCCCCAGCCGCCCGACCAGGTGAAATGGGCCATCGGCTGACCCATCTTTGTCTTTTCGTTCGGGTGTTCCGCAATGTCGGTCTGATTGATAATATCCACTAGGGAATACAACTCCACGACTCCCCAGAAGACCTGGTCGATACCCAGACGCAATTCCCATTCGTCTTCGCCGACATCACCGTACATAAGAAGATAGGCCTCGCGGAAATCAGCGCGCGTACGTTCCGGGTCCCCGGCATCGTACCGCAAAAAGGGAGTCAGCGTTACGCTTGTACCTTCCTCGTTCTCAATATGGAATGTTGTCTCAAGCGCGAGGCCGCCCGCATACGAGCGCTGGTCGGTGTACGAGGCGCTCTGGGGATAGAGCCAGGACTCAGTCGAGATGCGCCCGGAGATATCAATCCCGTCGGCAAACCCGACTGGGTACGCCGCAGCCGGAAGCAACGAAACAACTATTCCCAGCACCGCCGCGAAAATCGCCGGGAGGAAGAAGGCCGCAATGTTCCCGCCATTCTCACCGGGCATGGCAAACGGATCTCTTGTAATCCGGGGCTGGGTCTTTTTAAACAACATGGTGCTTCAGCCTTTTAGCTCAAGAATATAGTAACCTAAATTCTCGCGCTCCGGGGCTTGAACCGGATTTATATTCAAGTCGGGTTTTATTGAGTGGCGTTTGCGATGCTGGGTATTCTAGAAGCATAATCGTTCTCATCCCGCGAGAGAGGCGTTGAGTGAGCAGACTATACTGAAGGAGCAATGTGGAGGTGGGGGTTGGTGGCAGAATGTAGGCAATCCAGGTTTCGCATACAGACCCGATGTGAGAAATTCTTCCCAAGTAGTCACGGTGACAAGACAACCCAGCTTAGGCTTAGGGTCTGACGACATTTTTTACAGCTCCTCGTCTCAGGACGATATTCAGTCTCAGGACGACAATGACCAGCAACTGGCAGACTGTGATCTGGATGAAGTGCAGCCGGATGTGGAGAACTATGTTCAGGAAACGCATAACGGTGATGAGCATGTAGCACGCTGGCAGAAGGTACTCGATGCCTTTGCCGGGAATGTTGGGGGAATGAGCGGAGTTGAGGCGCGGTTTATGGAAACACTGTTCTCTGCAAACCGATGGGAGCCAGTGGCAGAAGTTATCGAATGTCTTGAGGAAGGAAGAGGAAAGGATGATACCTACGCGGAGTTGATCGCAAAGATATACGAATGGCGTTATGACTCACGTTATGTGTCTTACAGCTCCCACACGGACCGCTGGGACCGGATATTGCTTGCGTTCGGGGAAACCGTGTCGGATTCAACGCTTGAACCCATGACCGCGGCTGATGCGCAAGGGTACGCTAACCGGGGCTGGACTCGCTGGGTTGAGGTAGCCGAAGCGCTTCGGGATATTGAGGCGAGCCAGTAAAAAGAGTCTTCTAAAACAATTTTCTAACCTGTCCGGTACTGTGAGGTGCAGGACAGGTTAGTTTTACCGGAAACCTGCAGGCGGTGTTTCAAGGGACTTCCTGATTTTATTCTCATGAGTTCAGAAAATCTGAATAAAGAGCCTAATTTTAATTGCAAGCTGCTTCCCGATTGAGTAGCCGACGGGATAACCACGCTGAACTGCTCCATGGATTCCCTGTTGTTTGGGACAGCGTTTCTGTATTGATTCAGTAAGACGGTAATGAGCCCCGAAGGGACTGGATAGTTCTGCCCGAATCGAGTGATCCTGGCTTGTGGAATGCCCTTTTGACGAGTCATGGTGTGGCGGTCCCAGGCTTGTTACGACTCCCTGAATCCCCAAAAACCCAGCCCTTACAGACCAAATGCCTCATTGAAGTTCTGAAAAAAGCGGGCTTGGTGATCCATAGACTATTTTTGACCCATTGACGGAGACTGGATAAGATTTTGCGGAAATTCAGAAGAAAAGTTAAAGGGAAACGCAGATGGCAGGTGACTTTCATAATACAATTTCGAAGGCAGTTCGACCGGAGAACACGGCGGAGAGGCTATCGAAGTACCACACAAGCCAGGGGCGGAGCAAGGAAGAGTACGCAAGCACGGTAAAGGCGTTTTACAACCTCGTTACAGATTTTTGCGAGCGTGGCTGGGGGAAGTCGATTCACTTCGCATTGATGGAGCCGGGGGTGTCTTTTGAGGAATCCATTGCCAACCATGAGTATTTTCTTGGTGAAGCCATGGGATTGAAGCCGGGCATGAAGGTGCTTGATGTCGGATGCGGCGTGGGCGGACCCCAACGCGCCCTCGCAAAGAAGTTCGGCGCTTCGATCGTAGGCCTCAATATCAACGAATATCAGCTCGGGAAGTGCTCTGTGTATAACCAAGAGGCCAGTCTGGAACATCTGTGCAGTCTCCTGCATGGCGACTTCCTGAATATACCGGCGGAAGACGGAAGCTTTGACGCGGCTTACCATATCGAGGCCATGTGTCATGCGCCGGATAAAGCCGCCGCCTATGCCGAGATATTCCGTGTATTGCGCCCCGGTGCGGTCTTCACTGGGTATGATGTGTGTATGACCCCGCTTTATGACGACGGAAATCCTGAGCATCGGGAACTCAAGGAAGCGAATGAATATTTCTCCTCTCTTCCGGAAATCGCTTCATTCAAAGAGGTGAACGACAGCCTAAGGGCAGTCGGTTTCGAACTCATCGAGGCGCGTGACCGCGCCCTGGACGGGGACCCCAGGACGCCTTGGTATGGACCGCTAGAAGGGGGCAGCCTGAATCTGAGGAGTTTTTCGAGAACAGCCATTGGCCGCAAGGTCTTTTCGGCGGCCCTTCACGTTCTCGAAGGCCTACGCGCCGTACCCAAGGGGTCATCCGAGGCACGGAAAATTGTCAATATCGTGGCCGACAGCCTTGTGGCCGCAGCACGTCTGGGGATTGTTACTCCAATGTACTACCACAAGGCACGCAAACCGGGTTAATCCATATAGTTGGCAATCAGATTCAACTCAAGCACCATGCGGTCCGGCGACGGCCGTAATTACCCCGAGTTAACTCCGCAGGGAATTCTCAATAAATCCCGGGAAAAATCCGGTACTTCACCCGGGCCTGATACTCCGCCCACTTTTCGGCACCGTATTTCTCGGCACAGTACGCATCGTCAAAACGTTGACGAAAGGTAAAAAACGTTACGACGAAGATAAAGTAGGTCCACGCCCAGAGGTTAGTGAAGTATCCGAATGCCAAGGCAATTGAAAGACCAAGAAAGCCTTCACCCAGATAGTTAAAGTGGCGGGCGACACCCCACAGGCCGCTGCACAGTATCTTGCGGTCTCCGGCCTGGATGTACTCAGGCTCGATGAGTCCGAGAAACTTGCGGTCGGGCCATCGCTTGAATGTGTATTTCTGCAAGTTGGCGCCGCGCGAGATGCCCCACCCGAACAGAAACAGCGCAGGCGTTCCTATGAGCCAGACATACGTCCAACCGGATGAGAATCCAGGATCCGGATAAACGGCCATGCCCCACAACGGGAGAATGAACAGCCATCCGTAGACCACGAGTCCTCCCCAGAACATCTTGAAGCCGATACCCTCATGAATCAGATCGTAGGTATACAGCTGGACACGCTCGAAGATAAAGTAATCCATTACGTAGAATGTGAAGAACCCCGCATACAGGAAAACACCCGGATTGTAGTTCTCGCCAAAGAGTTCGTAGTTGTACGCGGCACCGGAGAGGGCGTTGAGCGCCAGCATCGTTCCGCCGACAACATAGAAATACATCTTTACATCGAAGCGCTCGTTGAAAAACGACATTTCCTGCGCCCGCCCGTCCCAAAGCGCCAGAAGCGGGTTCTTTATCTCGCCTTGCGGCTGGCTGAAGACCGCTATGACTGCAAAGATTGTGGTGAAAACCGTTCCGCCGACCACGGCATAGATCGTGGACCGGTAGAACCAGTCACGCGGCATCCCGGTGAGCTCAAAAGCCCACACAGCCAGCGCGACCGCAAACACCAGAAGACCGTTTAGTCGATAATTGCGGGGTCCTCCGGTCTTTGGGTTAATTACGTAGCCGGGAACCCGCTTCCCGGGCAGTATAAGCTGCGCCAGAAAGAACACGACGAAAATCACCAGCGGGGTGAAAAAGCCCGCAATCGCTTCCGTCCGGGAAAGCTCGAAAAAGTGACCAATACCAAGCCATTCAATCATAACTGAACCCCCTTTTTTTCAAGCAAGTTGTTAATTATGAGCATAGATAAAGATCAATAACACACGTTACTTAAATTTAGGTAACGTTAAGGATATTACATCAGTCATATAGAAACAGCGTCCAGATTCCCTAGAAATTCAGGTTCTCTGTATTGAAGCCTCGCCATTTGACTATACCCCGACCAAGATATAGAGTTAAGATATTATAAATTATGGGTTAAGATCTTACAATTTCCTGTGCTCGTTACTCCACCGCGTCATTTAGATTGAGGGAAGCGACGGTTGATAAATGATTCTGCTGAAAACCAGCAACTGAGTTTGCTCGACGAGTTCATATTGATGCTCCTTGATGAGGAGAGCGGCTACTTTTACCAAATAGCCGCCCACAAAATGAACTGTGCTGTTATCGGTGCGGCACTCGCGGAACTTTCCCTGCTTTCGCGTGTCGACACAGATGTGGAGTCACTTCTCCTTCTGGACCCAACAGAAACGGGCAACCCAAGCTTGGACCTAATGCTTAAGGAAATTGTCGATGAGCCAGCCCAACACAACGCCCAATACTGGATTGAAAAGCTCATCAAACATGCGGAAACAATCACTGATCTGACATTAGAGAATCTGGTTGACCTAGGAATTCTGGAACATCACCAGGGTGATTTCTGGACAGTGGCGCCCGGCAAACTATACGCGGATGCAGACGGCGCCGATGAAGATGCAAGCATAGGTCAGTTCATCAGAACCAGAATCGGCAAAGACATCTTTTCAGACAACATTCCACATCCGCGAGATATTATCATCATTTGCCTGATCGAAACATGCGATATCTTTCCCCTCATGTTCAAGCTCGACAAAAAGGGAGAAGAGCGAATCAAGCTCATCTGCAGGATGGACCTCATCGGCCGTTCAATGGCAGACGCGGTCGCAGAGAACATCAATAATCCGTTGCTCGCAAGTTCCCATATTGGCAAAAAAATCCCGCGCATCCCACTTTATCGGCTACTGCTCAACTCACATGCTCGCACTGGGAACCTCCCGGCACTTTTTGCAGATTTAACAAAGCAGTACGGCCCAGTTTTTGAGATTGCTCCTCCTTTCTCAAAGCCGAATATTTTTCTTTCCGGACCAGAAATAAACCGCTGGGTACGTCGACACGGACGGAAGTACCTGACATCCAAAAGCTACTTTGGAGACTTTGAGAAAGTGTATGGGGCCGTAGGCATATTACCGTCCCTCGATGGCGCAGACCACTTCCGATATCGAAAAACCATGACTCCAGCCTACTCCCGCGGGAGACTGGAAGAACAGCTGGATGTGGTCTACAGCAAGGCTCGCGAATACATGGCAGATTGGAAAGTGGGCGAAAGCTATCCCGCAAGGGACCTGTGCCGAAAAATGATTAACGGCCAGATGTCACCTTTATCCATGAGTATTGATACGCAGGATATCATGGACGATATAATTGCCTACAAGGAGCGGGCACTCAGCACCCATCTCTTAAGCATCCTGCCAAAATTCATGCTGAAAACACCGGGGATGAAACGCAAGGCCAAGGCAATAGACACGTTGATGGAGCGGGTACAAAGTGTCCATACAGCAGCCCAACGGGCCGGTTGTCCGCGAAACTTTGTGGATGATCTGCTAAGCCTCCATGCTAACTACCCGCTATTGATGCCCGAGTCGAATCTGAGTTTCGCTCTATCGGCAGTGGTGCTTGCCAGCATGTACCTGGGTGACGGCTTCAGCTTCGCCCTTTATGCCATGGTATCACAACCTGAGCTTTACGAAAAAATTCGAAGTGAAGCCGACGCACTGTTTTCAGATAGTGATCCAACCGGCAAAGACTTCACTCCTGCCAATATGGAAGTCACCGATCGCTTCATCAATGAATGCCTTCGGGTGTACCCGATTGTTCCCATGTCTATGCGTGACGTCGTGAATACTTTCACGGTCGAGGGCTACGAAATACCGCAGGGGGCCAGAATAAACATTGCGCAAACCGCTCCGCACTATATGGAAGATTCCTTCCCGGATCCTTTTTCATTTGATATCGACCGCTACTTGGCGCCCCGCAATGAGCATAAAAAACCCGGATACGCCCCGTACGGACTGGGTCCGCACACATGCCTTGGCAACCGATGGATGACCCTGCATATGGCCGTCAACCTGATGATCATAGCGCATTACTTTACTCTTCGCATATACCCCGAAGACTATAAACTTGGGATCACCGCGTTTCCATCAATGAAACCGAACAAGAAGCTCAGATTTCACGTCGCCGAGCAGAAACGCGAATTACCCATCTGATGTGCCCCGCAGGGGTCTGTGTGGATTTGTCAAACATTTCGAGACTCCATGGACGGATATTTTCTGGGCCAATCAGCGCACACCGGTGCTCATCGGATTTCCTCCTGATGTCTTTGGTCTATAATAAGTAAGTACGAAGAGGTCCTGATACCGGTTATGAATAAAACGGAGAACATTGAAAAAATGAGAAGAGTTGCAATTATCGGCGGTGGAGTATCCGGGTTGGGAGTGGCTTGGGCTCTGCACCGACACCCCGATCTGTTCGAGTTCCGGATTTTTGAAGCCCAGCCCCAGCTTGGTGGCAATGCCATAACAGCTGACATGCCTCAAGAAAATGGAACCTCCATCCCGTTCGATATTTCCGTTACCGCGTGCATTCCATCGGCATACCACCATATGGTGTTGTTCACGCGACAACACGGCATTGATCTGTTAGACACCAGATTCAACTACAGCGTTAAGTACCGTGGCGAGGTCTACGCCCACGATTTCGACTCGGAGATCAGGAGGCAGCTGGAACCGGAGATTGCCAAGTTCCAGAAACTCCTGAAGCGTCTCAAATGGTTCGGTCGACTTAACCACTCCAGATCCCGATTGCTCAATGCCCTTAATCCATTTAACTACATCAGCATGGGCGCGGTTCTTAACTGGGGCAGATTCTCCGGAGACTTCAGGTACAAGGTTCTGAAGCCGATGTTCGTCAATTTCCTGATGGCAACAAATGTGTTTGACATGCCCGCGTCCCTGTTTGCCCGTTATCTTGAGTTTTTTGATATAGAAACCGCAACACCAATGCAAACATGGAATATGGGTACACGGCGTATATACGAGGAAATGTCCGCCGGATTTCGGGACAGGATATACCTTAGCAGGCCCGTGAGGAAAGTGTATCGGCACTCATCAGGTGTGGTCATTGAAGATGAGAACGGAACCACGGAGACATTTGATGATGTGGTCTTTGCGTGCAACGCAAACCAGACATTGATGATTCTGGACAATCCGACCTTGCTGGAGAGCTTTCTTCTTTCTTCGGTTCGTTACGAGAGCGAACTGCACAACCATACCATTGTCCACTCGGATGCCTCGGTTCTCCCGGACAACGAGGTCAACCCCCTCGAAACCCGGAGCAACCACATTGAACAGTACGGCGTGAGACCCGACAACTATGAAATCACCTACATCATGCACAACCAGCAGCCCTGGGCGAAGGAATCGGACAAGCCATGCCTCGTAACCTACAACCCGATCAGTCGTATCAACGAAGAAAAGATCGTAAAAAAATGGTGGTTTCAGCATATCGTACACGATGTGTTTCACATAGCTTTTCTGGTTAATCTGTTCGGTTTCGTTCAGGGAAAGAAAAGAACTTGGCACTGTGGCGCCCATACTCTGATCAACAGTCAAGAGACATGTTTTGTTTCCGGCCTCGTTACGGCAAGACAACTTGGAGCGGAGTATCCGTTTCAGGATTCCGAAGCAAGGAAGTGGTTTAATTTCTATGGACGCATGATGTACGGCTGGCGCCTCAGAAAGGCTTAGGACAGTCCCGGCATCTCGGTTCCCAGAGGTGCAACAAGTCGTCAGTAGTCGTCATCGTCATCGTCGTCAGATTCATTGAGGCTATCGAGGGCCTCGACTGCTTCTATGTGTAGTATCCGTTCGTAAGCGTCCTTGGCCGGCAACCCGATGGAGCGCGTCAGCAGGTCCCGTGCTTTCTCCCGGTATTGGTAATCATCCAGCGCCAGCAGGCCGAGTGCGTATTGCAGGAGCACATCTTTCGCATTGGGAGCTAGGATAAGAGCCCTCTCGAAAGAGGAGATAGCATCTTTTTTCCGCGCGCCGTAAACGCTGCGGGCCAGAAACGAACCCATTGCGCCAACCAATTCCGAATGCCATCTTCCCAGGCTGATATGCGCCGCTGCCAACTTGGGATTGATTCGAAGGGCGTTTTCCGTTGATTCGCGTATTTTTTCGGCCTCGCCCGCTGCTTCGATTACGCCAACAGTCTGCGCGCGCCGTCCGATGACACGCGCCAACTGCAGATGGGCATCCGCATTACTGGGGTCGGAGAGAACCGCTTTTCTCGCCATCTTCAAGGCGCGCTCAAGGATCTCCTTGTTTTCGCTTTTAGCGGCGATGTAGTGAGCGTGTACCGACAGCGATTTTGCGGATAATGCTAACCCCTGTGAAGTCCCGAGACCCTCACCGATCCGGGCCGCCTCGGTGAATCGTCCCTGCGCGTAGGCCGTCTTTGCCTCACCGATGGTTTGTGCGTGGGCAACACCGATCAGCAGCAGAACGTACGCAAAAGCCAGACAGCAGGAAAAAAGCAGCCAGACTGGATTAACTGAACGGTGTCTGTTCCGACTGTTCATTAAACGGTTCCAGAGTATTTGGTGTCTGCCAGAGAACCGGACGTTCACACGCCGACTCGACCAGAATATATAGAGTACCAACCACACAAGTTATATTCAAATCCGGCGTACGGAGGCTTATGGGAGAGTCTGAAGTTTTTTGAAGTGGAAAGCAATAAGAAGATGACTCTGCACGATAAGAACTGTTTCCACCATGCCTGTCCGTAAGAATGGTCCCGCACTGAGACCTTAAGAAAAAACCGGAGTATCCGGATCTGAACAGTAGTCGTATCAAATATCCTGCCAAGTCAAGCACATGATCACCTATACATAGCTTCGTGTAATCAGGTATATAATTACCAGTTTAAAACAGCTTTAAATGGTAAGGTAGGTTCTAAATGGACAATGGCAAAATCCGGATTCTGGTTGTCGATGATGAAATAGATTTAGAACAGCTCATGCTACAGAGGATGCGCCGTGAGATCCGTCGAGGTCGTTACGAATTCGAATTCGCGCACAACGGCGCGGAAGCCCTTGAACTCCTGCGCAAAGACAGCGGGTTTGATATTGTACTGTCTGATATCAACATGCCCGTCATGGACGGATTGACGTTACTGGCACAGATACCGGATGTAGACCCTGATATTCGTGCCGTAATGGTCTCCGCATACGGCGATATGGAGAATATACGGACTGCTATGAATCATGGGGCATTCGACTTCGTTACCAAGCCGATAGACTTCACTGACCTCAAGACCACAATCGAACGTACGATTGAAAACCTTACTCTCTGGCGTAACGCACTGAGTGCCCGTGACAAACTGGTAGCTCTCCAGAACGAGCTTGATGTGGCACGGAAGATGCAGCAGGATATTCTTCCAAAATCATTTCCGGCTTCTGAAGCATTTGATCTTTATGCAAGTATGGTTCCGGCTCTTTCCGTAGGTGGCGACTTTTTCGATGTTTATGAATTTAACGATGGCCGGGTTGGCGTTGCAATAGCTGATGTGTCGGGCAAAGGAGTACCCGCAGCAATGTTCATGATGGCCAGTCGTACACTGCTGAAGGCTTGCGCGGCAATTTCCGATTCTCCGGCTGCCGTGGTGGAACAGGTGAATACGATGTTGTCGGATGAAAACGATGCCATGACATTCGTAACCCTGTTATATGGCATTTACGATTCTAGAACGAAAGAATTCGTGTACGCAAACGGCGGACATAATCCACCAGTCATTGTCAGGCCGAATCTGACAACTGAGCTATTAGAGTCAACGGGCGGAGTTGCTCTGGGTGTGATGCAGGATTTCAAATATCAGGGAAATACAGTCACCCTTGAGCCGGATTCGATGATTGTGTTTTACACTGACGGAGTGGTGGAAGCTGAAAAAGAAGATAAGGAATTATTCGAAATGGACAGGTTTTGCGAAATTCTCCAAGGCAGTACTTTCAAGGACGCCGAAGAAGTTACGAACGAGGTGTTCAATAAGGTCAGAGAATTCGCTGGTGAAAATCCGCAATCTGACGATATAACCTGTCTTGTTCTGCGAACCAAATAATGGGCAAAGGCAGTTAGGATGCAAGTTTCACGTACATTGATCGTTCCCAATAGGATGGAAGAAATCCGAACGATCACGGCAACGCTAGAAGAATTTTTTGAACAGCAGGGTCTCCCCTCCGAGGCTTTGTTTCCCACACAACTATCTCTGGAGGAGATTTTCACTAACGTGGCAAGCTATGCGCATGACGATGACCAGGAACATGAAGTGGAAATCATCTTATCGAGAGAAGGTGAAACCATAACTGTTGAGATACTGGATGATGGATATCCCTTTAATCCACTGGAAGACGCGCCGGAGCTTGATGTCGAAAGTTCGCTTGAAGACCGCCGTATTGGTGGAGCAGGAATAATGCTGGCGAAGCAACTGATGACAGAGGTGCGCTATCAACGCAACAATGATCGCAACCATCTGACTATGTTCAAGAAGATTTAGCAAAATGCGGTTACTAAGCAGACTGTCTCTCAAAAAAGTGGTTGCCGCTTCAATAGTTGCAATACTGGCAACCGCAGCATCAGGGCAAGCCCAGCAACAAACACACGCCGTGCCGGGCGTATACAGTGATCGCATTGTCTTTGGGCAGTCGGCTGCCTTTAGTGGGCCGGCCAGCGAACTTGGTAAAGGCATGCAAGCTGGAATTCTTTCCGCGTTTAAAGAGGTTAATGACCGGGGTGGCATTAACGGACGTCGCCTGGAACTGCGATCAATGGACGACGCATACGAACCGGAAGCGGCAATTGTAAATACTCAGCAACTGATTGGTGAGAGGGTTTTCGCACTCATCGGTGCAGTTGGTACTCCTACATCCAAAGCTGCCGTACCTGTTGCGGAGGAACACGATGTACCTTACATAGCGCCTATGACCGGTGCAGAATTCCTACGCGGCAGCGCACGCCGGACAGTAATCAATCTTCGGGCTTCGTATTATCAGGAAACCGAGGAGATGATAGAACGGTTGACGACTGATCTCGGAATTAATCGGGTCGCCATTCTCTATCAGGATGATTCATTCGGTCGCGCTGGGTTGCGAGGAGTCCTTCTTGCTCTTGAGCGTCGCAAGCTTTCTACTGTCGGAACGGGGATATTTCCTCGCAATACTGTCGCGATAAAGACGGCGCTTCTTGATTTACGTGCCACCGGACCGGAAGCCGTGATTATTATTGGTCCCTACAAGCCAACTGCGACATTTATTAAGTGGGCACGCCACATCGGTATGAATTCCATTTTTATGACACTTTCTTTCGTAGGCAGTAATGCCTTGGCAAGCGAACTGGGTGATCAAGGGGCCGGAGTTCTAGTTACGCAGGTGGTTCCTTTTCCAACCGGAAACACGGTGCCTGCTTCCGCTTCCTATCGTACTGCGTTGAAGGCGTACGATCCGGCGGCAAAGCCCGGATTTATATCGTATGAAGGATATTTAGCAGGGCGCTTGGCTATCTATGTAGTAGATAATTGCGGCAAACAGATTAACCGCGATTGCATCGATGCGGTGCTGCGGACTGGCAACAACATTAATTTGGATGGCTTCACCTTGCGATATAGCAAGAATGATAATCAAGGTTCAGACAGCGTGTTCTTGACGATTATTGGTCCTGATGGCCAGTACAGGCCTCTCACGTCTCTAACACGACGATACTGACGGACGTTTTGCATATGCAAAAGATATTGAGATAAGCGGAATGCTTTCAAAACTCTGGAACCGAATTTCTACGCAAATTTCTACGCAACTTTATATAAGTTACGCAGGTGCTGTAGTACTCGTCATCATCATCAGTTTGATGGCTCTTTTCTTCCTCAGCCAAATTGGCAAGGTTCAGCAAAACGTTAATGAAAAGAACATACCCGAGATGACATCGGCGTTTGCAATTGCCCAGCAGACAGCCATGCTCGTCGCCGCTGCTCCTCGACTCACTGCGAGCACGCCTGAGCAGTTCAGTACCGTAGTTAAGACGGTCGACCTGCAGGCGGATGCATTTAAAACACAACTCTCAGTAATGATGGAAAATCAAGGAGAAAGCGAACAAGCGCGGCAGATTCAATCTGACGGGGTCGCCATAATCCAGAACATTGAGCGAATCAAATTGCTTGTCAGGGAACGTTTTGACCTTCGCGAGAGCAGTCTCAATCTTAGGGACGAGCTTCAGGGTATCCAAAGTAAAATAACGCCGATTATGATTAACGAAATCGACGATCAGATGTTCTATCTAATGACCGGACACCGGTCTCTTGATGCGGTACAATCTCCCCGCTCGGTTCATTTCTCCGAACCGGAATTCCTGATCTATCGTCGCTTGTTTGAACTCCGCGAAGCGGCTGTAGTCGCTTCGCAGTTGCTTGCAACCACGTTTGTAGTGACCGAGGCGGCCATGCTTCAGCCATTGCGAGAACGGTTTGAAGCCGCAGCCGGCAGCACCAGCCGATCGCTTGATGCGCTTGAGAAATACGAACAGGATGGAGGCGACCTTCATGACCAGCTGTCCGGGATTTTCGAAGACCTGATCTCATTCGGCAGAAGGGAAAACAACGGATTCGACCTGCGCAGTCGGGAACTTGCAGTTGACGATGAATTATCCGCCCTGCTTCTCGAGAATCAGGCTTTGGGAATTGACATCGTAGCGCGAGTAGAAAGTGTCGTAAATGATTCAAGCGTGGCTGCAGGGGAGATGGCGAGCAAAGCGGCCGCAATAACTACTACCAGCACGAAGTTTCTACTGGCTTTCAATATTGTTGGTATAAGTGGTGCAATCTTGCTGGGGTGGCTACTTGTACAACGTCGCCTGATTCGCCGTCTGGAGAAGATATCGAGCCAGATGCAAGAAATGGCTGATGGCAACCTGGAAATAACCGTGGACACCAGAGGCAATGACGAAATCGCGCAACTAGCCAAGGCGCTTGAGGTGTTCCGATATAACGCACTGGAAGTACAGCGCCTTAATCTTGTAGAAACGCTCGCTAGCCAACTGCAAGAAAAGAACGAGGAGCTCGCACATACTAACGAAGAGTTGAAACGGGCGCAGGACCAGATCGTGATGCGGGAGAAACTTGCTGCGCTTGGCCAGTTGACAGCCGGGGTCGCACATGAAATCAAAAATCCAATGAACTTTATCATGAACTTCTCAGAGGTTTCTCAAGAGTTGTTGGAAGAACTGCTTGAGGAACTGGCCAAAATTGAAGCTAGTGGGAACACGGAAGAGGAATACGATTCTGAGTTAGTCGACGAAGTAGCCGAGGATTTGACAGGAAATTTGAAGCGCATTCACGAGCACGGAACTCGCGCGAATCGAATTATAACAGACATGCTCAAAATGGGTCGTGGTGGCGGGGAATGGCAACCAACTGACCTCAACATATTGCTTAACGAACATGCGTTGCTTGCGTTCCATAGTGCTCGCGCCACCGACAGTGAATTCCAGCTAGAAATCCAGGAAGACTATGCGCCAGATATAGGCGAGATCGTGGTACAACCGCAAGACATTGGCCGGGTTTTCCTAAATCTGGTAACTAATGCCTGCTATGCAGCGGACGAAAAACGGAAAATGCTGGCTGCTGCCGACGATGAATCTAAGAAGGATTACCAACCAACGCTTAGTTTAAGTACGCAGTTGGTTGGCGACCGTATTGAAGTACATGTTCGTGACAATGGAACCGGTATTCCCGAATCTGCATTGGAGCGTATCTTTAATCCGTTCTATACAACTAAACCCACGGATCAAGGTACAGGTCTGGGATTATCAATGTCCAATGATATCATACGACAGCACGGTGGCGAGATTCGCGTGGAAACGGAGGAAGGTGAGTATACAGATATGATTGTTGTCTTGCCGCTTGATCCCGTGGCTAATCAAGTAATTGATACTTCTGAAGAATCGGCTGAGGACGAGGATTCGGCAACTGATTCTGCGTAATGTGTTTTAACCCTTGATTGCGGCTATAGCATCAGAACGAGATTCGAGCACACTAATGATTTTGTCAAAACCCGCGATCTCGAAGATTTCTTTTATGGGACCGGGTAGAGAACACAGCATGAATTTCGTTTTTCTACCTTGGAGTGTTTTTGCAATAAGCAGAATCGAACGCAACCCCGCACTACTGATGTAGGACAGCTTTTCAAGATCCAGAACTACTGGATTGTCAGAACCGCCAATTTCCTTGTCCAGGTTTTGATGGAATGCCTGCGCGTTCATACCATCAATTCGGCCAATTACGCTTATTATCAGGACCCCTTCAATGGGATCGGCCTGCAACTCAAGTTGGTTATTTTGAATGCTCATCTCCACCAATAGCAATCTATCTGACTATAGAACGACAATCAAGATGGAACTTTAATGTCCTAACGCGGGAGACAATACCGGAATATTTCAGGAGACGCAACCCCAGTGTCCAAGATTGCAGCAGTTGCTGGGAATTCCAGCACCATTTATCACGGCGTTTGACCTAGGCGCATATCCTGACAAGGCACTCTTTGGCGCGGGTACAATTAGGCAGCTCTCGGTCAGATAACCCGTGAATTCAATTAAGTCCGATCTTTGTTCTTTCCGCTTGATTCAAGCTTTGACAAAAGGTACTGGTATAAGGGAACGTATATTACATATGAAAGAATTATCTGAAATTCTTTAGTGGTAGCTGCGTTTACTATTATGGGAGTGCACAACAGTTTCTAAGTTTGGAATGTGGATTATTGCAATATCGTTTTTTTAGCTGTTATGCTCACTGTCATAAATAGTACAGTGGTCTTTGATCTTATCCCAAACTTGATTCCAGAATATGCCTATTATACAAAAACGCTCTATACAGGGTTATCTGCTTTGGGATTTACAATAGGGCTATTTTTTATTATTGAGAGCCTCTTGCAAAATTCTTAAGGCGAGCGATTTTCTTTGAGATGAAGGGATAAAACAAAAGACATGGTGCCTCCTTCAAGGTATACTACAGGTTATCCAAATCCATAATATGGAAGGAGGAACACCATGTCCCATGCACT
>JAJDUA010000052.1 GCA_022826905.1 Candidatus Dadabacteria bacterium | reverse complement strand
GATGGGATTAGTGCTGATGTTCGGCCTGTGTTTGGTTTTGCGGGGTGGGAGAAGGAATGTTTCGGATTCCTTGAGATAACCGAATATCCATAATATGGAAGTCAGAAAAAGGGGCGCCTTTTCGGAGGATGCCCCTTTTTTAATTCTGCTGTTGTTATTGGTTAATATGCGGTTTTGCTGAATGGAATCTCGGTTTAAACGCTTTTGATGGCTGTGGCGTAGGTGGCGATATCCTTTGAACTCATGCCTAAGCGGCGAGCCGTGTTCTGCCAGTTTTTTAGGGCAGACATTATTTCATTGATTATTGTCCCGGCCTGTTCTTCCCTCAGAGCGAAAAAAGGTGCCGCCTCACGTGCCAGATCAAGGTCGGCTTCGGGTCCCTGCTCCGAGATCCAAGTTGCGAGTTCCCGGGCTTTTTCCGAAAGTGGCACAGGGTTCAAGTCATAGGCGGGAGAAAGTCTCCATCTGCCGTCACGATCATAAAGGAATCCGTGATTGCGCAGATGATCGTCGAGATTGCCGACAAGCACGTTGAAAACGATCCGTCGCCAGAGTTCGTGCAGGTCCTCCGTTGGCGAACTTGAATGCATGCGTATGATCTCCGCAATATCGATGTAAGTTGACGAGTCGCCGTCATTAAGTCCAAGAAGGCTCATGGCCGAGAGAAACGGGACACGTCGGCTCCCTATACGGTCAAAACGCCGTACGAGCGCCACCGGCTGGCCTGCAACATCAAGTATTCTTGCGTCTGCCACAGTAATCCCCGCTTGGCGAGCCAGGGTCATCGCCAGCACCTCTCCATGCGGTATGCTCCTTTCGTCATCGGGTTTTGGAAACTTGGCGATTACGAGAGAGCCGTCTCTTTCCTCTACAGCGGATTTCGGGCGCGCGCCGCCGAGCGGTGAGCCTTCATTCAGAAGCATTTTAAGGTCTTCAGCCGTTTCGGTATCTGTCTGCACTGCGTCGGCCGCGTTTACAAGTGCCGGAAGCTGTATTAGGGGAGGCACGCGAAAATTCGCAACATGATGATCGAAAAAGTCTTCCCTCTCGCGTCTTAAGCGTAGCGCGCCGATACGCGTATGGTCCGTGACCCCGAGCAGGTAGTCAATCTCCGAGGGAGTTCGCCTTTTTCCGGTTTTACTGAATGCGCGGCTGATGAGCTGACGGCCCCACCGGTCGGGTGCTGAGTCGCGAAGCGCTCCGGGAAGAGCGGACTTGTCTGAAGAAGTGTAAAATGCCCCTTCGCGCAACGGCAGGTTCTCGGGATCGATCGCAAAGGCGCTGGTATCGCATAGCCACTCATCTGCGTATTCAAACACTGAACTTCGGCCGTGGCGCCTGCCGATATGGCACAGGCGTCCTACCATGGTGGTTCCAACCGCCTTGTCAATATGGATTTCAATTGTGTCGGACATCAGCGTATCCTTTTGCCTGCGCGGCGAACGGGCATGATTTTTCTGGGAAGACGGTTCTCCTCAAGGTCAAGTCCGAGGACGTCATTGACTCGGTCGGCGACTTCACCCAGACCTTCTGCGAGACCAAGGATGGCCAGAACGGTCGCGTAGATTCCCATCGAGACTGTGGGGTCGCCCCTCTCAACCTTGTAAAGCGTGGCGCGGCTGATGAAGGCGCGTTCTGCCATTGAAACCGTTGAGATACGGCGCTTCTTGCGTGCAACTGTTATATCCGCGCCGAGTTTGACCAAAGCCCGCCGGGCTGCACGGGGAAGAGTTTTGGGTGCTTGTGATCTCATAATTTGTCTTATATTATTAGCTGATAATTGTATTTTTGTTTATTATACAAGACATTAAGCTGAAAATAAAGACCGCAAATCCGCTGACAGTCCTGCGAAGACATTCGGATATTTATTTTCAGAACAGGTATTCCGGGTGGTTTATGTGAGACGCGGCGGTAGGCGAAATCCGTAGATAGTGGTTTCCTGCCTGCATCGGGTTGCGAATGGAGCTGGGATGAGGGCAACAAGAAACGGGGAACAACGTGCTGTTGCGCCATTCCCCGTTTTTATTGTTATTCGTCAGATTTTTCCCTGGAGCAGAAACGCTATCAGCAGAGCATAGATTACCAGAGACTCGATCAGCGCGAGACCGATAATCATAGGTGTCTGAATCTTTGCGGAAGCGCCTGGATTTCTGGCTATGCCGTCAACAGCTGAAGCCGTGGCGAGCCCCTGACCTACTCCCGCAACGCCTGCGGCTATGCCTATGCCTACTCCGGCACCTATGCCAAGCCCCATCTTTGCCAAGTCTCCTAGGCCGCCCCCCTCTGTCGCGGCAAACGCGTCAGGAACGAAAGCACCGAACGAAGCCAGCACCGCAAGACCTATAAAAGAAAATAACCTTTTCATTTCTTACCTCCTAAATTTATGTCAGTGTTCATGCGCTTCGGCAAGCGCGATATATATGGTCGAAAGTATAGTGAATATAAAAGCCTGCAGAAAAGATACGAAAATACCGAGACCCACGAAAGCCATGGGAATCAGTATATGCGTGAGGTTGGTAAACACCCCGAGCACCATGTGATCGCCTGTTATGTTCATGAAAAGCCTGAGGGATAGCGACAGAGGCCGTACCAGATGGCTTATAATCTCGATAATCAGCATAAGCGGTGCGAGGAAAATTACCGGGCCCAGAAAATGCTTGACGTAGCTGAGACCGTGCTCCCTTATTCCGTAGTAGTTGTACATGACGAATATGAGAAGCGAGCACGCTACTGTGGTGTTCAGATTTCCGGTCGGCGGAAGAAAACCCGGGACCATTCCCAGCAGGTTCGCAAACAGTATGAAGAAAAACGACCCGGCTAGAAGGGGAAAGTATTTCTTCGCCTTCGCGCGAGACCCGAAAACGTTTTCAATCGTGTTGAAAAGGAATTCAAGCCCCAGGAGTTCGAAGAAAATGTTCATCGACGGTTTCTCTTCGGGGATTACGGACTCTTCTCTCGAGTAATGCTTTGTTACCCTGAGGCCAACAAACAGTATGAACAGAAGTACCAGCACTCCGCCCAGAATATGGTCGTATTTTATGAGACCGGCGAGGGAAAACCAGCTGAAATGTTCCATGTCTAACCCTTCAAACCTTTACCTATTATTACTATCACCACGGAAGTTAAGCCTATCATTAAACCATATATATTCAGTTTTGCAAATACGAGCAAAACCGCTATTATCCCAAGCAGCGCGAGCATCTTTATGACCAGTATGAACATGGAAAACGCAAGGGAATACCTTTTCTCCGCAAGCGCCTTTACGACGAATTTTATGGCCACGTAATCCAGCAGAAAAAGGATTCCAGCGACCGCTATGGCAACCGCAATTTCCCTTTGTCCGATGGCGATATTAACGGCGAAAAGAAGCGCCGTTACTGCCAGGGACAGTTTCTCAACGCCGAGACTAAGATTTTTCATCGTTTCCGTTTTTTCTCTGCTGTCTCAGTTTAAGTGTACGCAGAAGCAGGGTCATTCCCGCTATCACTCCGCACACAAGACCTAGCAGGGTAAAGAAAGGGAAAGCGGTGTCAAGTTTTCCGTCGATGTAACTGCCGAGGAGGATCCCCGCTATGACGGAGAAGGCGAACTCAATTCCGACTACAATGAAAAAAAACCAGTTAGGATTTTTAATCTCACTCCTCCCGGGAAATTTTCCGAAGCGACGCATAAACCGCCTGAAGGGTCTGGTCTACCTGCTTTTTCGTGTGCGCGGTCGAAACGAACACGCTTTCGAACTGAGACGGCGGGAACATGACTCCGTTTTGAAGAAGACTTCTGAAGAATCTCGCGTACTTCGCGGTATCGCATCCGAGCGCTCCTGTGTAGTCTGTTACCCTCTGGTCGGTGAAAAACACGGTGAACATGGAGCCAACAGAGTTTACGGTGGCGGCAATGCCAAGCTCTGCTATTATCTCTTTTATTCCAGATACAAGAGAGGCGGTCAGGCTCTCAAGGCGCCTGTAGGTTCTCGGGTTAAGTTCTTTTACTGTCGCAATCCCCGCCGCCATGGCGAGCGGATTTCCCGAGAGGGTGCCCGCCTGGTACATGGGCCCTTCGGGGGAAACCATCTGCATTATTTCTGCGCTGGCCCCGTACGCCCCTACCGGGAGCCCTCCTCCTATTATTTTCCCGAGACAAGTTATGTCCGGGACTACGCCGAAGAGTTCCTGCGCGCCTCCCCTGGCGAGACGAAACCCTGTTATTACCTCGTCGAAGATGAGAACTGCTCCCTGTTTTTTGCATGCAGAGCGCAATTTCTTGAGGAAGTTTTTCTCAGGAGTTACCACCCCCATGTTTCCCGCCACGGGTTCGATTATCACTCCTGCAATCTTTTTGGGATACCTCTCGAAAAGCCGTTTGACGGAATCTATGTCGTTATACCGAGCAAGCAGCGTTCTGTTCACAAACGATTTCGGGACCCCGGCGCTGCTTGGATTTCCGAAAGTCGTGGCTCCCGAACCGGATTTCACTAGCAGAAAATCCGAGTGTCCGTGGTAGCATCCCTCAAACTTGATTATGTATTCCCTTCCGGTGACCGCTCTTGCAAGCCTTATGGCGCTCATTGTAGCCTCGGTTCCGGAATTAGTGAGGCGGACCTTCTCGATCGAGGGGAAGTGCCTTGCTATCAGCGTGGCAATATCCGTTTCCAGTTCGCAAGGGGCGCCGTAGCTAGTTCCTAGGGGAAGCCTCTCCCCGACAGCACTTACCACCGAGGGATGCGAGTGTCCCAAGATCAGCGGACCCCATGACGCCACATAGTCAATGAACCTGTTGCCGTCGGCGTCGTATACGCAGGAACCTTCGGCTCTTGATACAAAAAGGGGCGAGCCTCCAACGGCCGCAAAAGATCTTACGGGACTGTTTACCCCGCCCACAAGAACGTTTCTCGCCCTGCGAAAAAGCTTCTCTGAATTGGCGGTTTTCATGAAAACGGTTCAGTGCCGACCACGGGCGGAGATTTTATTCTCCCGGGGCAGACAAGTTCTTAAGGTGTTCTTTCGCCGTTGTGGCTTCGGGTGAGTCTGGATACGCTTCAATCAGCGATTCGAAAAAGAGACTCGCCTCGTTCGGTTTCCCTATCTTCAAGAGCGCTATTCCTTGGTTGAGCTGGCAAAGCGGGATTTTGGGGCTGGCTGGCCAGGTTTCGATTATGTTCTGGTATTCGAGTATGGCTTCCTCGTAGAATTTTTCCTTGAAGTAGGAATCTGCGACGAGGAACATCGCGTCTGCGGCCTCACCGCTTCTGGGGGCGGCGGCAAGATACTCTCGAAGCAGCGTTCTTGCGGCCTCATAGTTGCCGTCGGCGAACTCCTTTACTCCCAGGTCGTAGCTCTTCTTGGGACTCTTTTCCGCAGGGGATGGTTCTTTGCTTGTGCTTTCAGAATCCTGCTCGGAAACCGGGGCGGCCTGCGTCTGCGGTTGCGGAACTGCGGCCCGGGATCCTGCCTCTGCGATTGACGACAGTCCGGTTTCTATTTCTTTGAACCTTTCTTCGCTCTGCGCATGCATCTCGCCTATTATCTGCTCGAGTTCCAGAAGCTTGTTCTCGAGTTCGAAAGTCTTTTCGTTAATATCAGTGATATTCTCTTGTTTCTTTACTTCTGCCTTGAGCCAGTCGATATCCTTCTGCATCTTCTTGATGTTCGTCTCAGCTTCCCTTTGCCTCGAGTAAAGAAAATCCAGATCTCCTTCCGATGCTACGCAACCGTACATGAACACGGAGGAAAACAATACTACGGCGACGGCCAGATATTTTTTTCTCATTAGTTCTCTGAGGAATTATTGTCAGAGAGGGCCATGAAGTGTCCTCGCCTGTTACGGCTGTACGCCTCATCTGATGCTCCCTCTTGCCATATTTCCGTCTCTCCCTTGCTGATGGAGTGCAGCATGTCGGGAGACATCCCTTTTCCGATCATGTATTTCTTGATCTCATCCGCTCTTTTCTTTCCAAGGGAGAGGTTGTATTCCTCTGTGCCGCGGATGTCGCAGAAACCGAAGACGAGGATGAATTTGATTCTGTCTTTATTCTTTTCAAAGACGCTTATGTTGCCGTCGATTATCTCCATTCCCTCTTTCGATATCTGCGCGCTGTCAAATTCGAAGAACACGTCCGAGGTGGGAAGGTTTATCAGGTTTTCCTTGGAGAAGGCTTCGCTCAGAAGGGATTTCCGTATTTCCTGAGCTTCTTCGTCAAAGCTCTCCATGAATACATCTTCCTTGGCGGTGCCGATTGCCTGAGTGGCTTTTAGTTCTGCCTGTGAGAGGACCTTCTCGGCTTCTTCAAGATTCCCTTCTTCTATAAGGTTCTGGGCCATCTCGAAAAGCTTTTGCGCCTCTTCATACTCCCAAGTGTCTTCGGCGCCCTCCGCTCGGGCTTCCTCAAGCCTCTCCGATACTGCCATGACCTTGTCCTGAGCATCCGTCAAAGGCTCTTCAGCCGAGAGAGGAGGCGGGGGAGCCTTCTTCGAGCATCCCGAGATGTGCAGGACACCCAAGAGCAGAAAAACAAAGGCGATCGCCGGAATTATTTTTTTCATGATCAGGATTTCAGTCCGTTTAAAAGGTGCTGCCGCATTATAGCGGGTAAACTTGAAAGACGGGGTTACTATAGCACACGGGAGATGTTTTTTCAATTCTCCCGCGGTATTTTCTGCCCGGAATATAAAAAGGAGTTTTCGAGTGAACGACGCGCCTTCGGTTGCCGGGGTTTTCTGGCATAACTGTCCCGTGGTGATCATAACCAGCAGGCAGGAGGATGAGATAAACGGGCAGGTGGCTGTGACGCTTGTCACCTCCTCGATAGTCCACACCGTGCCCAGGCTCCTTATGGGGATATGGAAGGGAAATCACACCCACGGGTTCATAATGAAAAGCAAAAATCTCGTGGTTCATCTTCTCAGAAGGGACCAGATCGCCCTTGTGCGGAACTTCGGTTTTTATTCGGGCAGGGACAAGAAAAAGTTTATCGGCATAGACCATTTCGAGGGCAGAAACGGCTGTCCCGTCTTAGAGGGAATACATTCCTACGTGGAGTGCTCTGTGCTCAACGCCATGGACGGCGGAGACATGACCGCTTTTCTTGTAAGCGCCGACTACGGGGAGATAATGAGGGGAGGGGAATGGATGACGCTTGCGGATTTCTACTCCCTGGCTCCCGAGGAGTGGGTGATTGAGTACGGACAGAAACTTATGGAGTCAGTAAGTTTTTCCATGCCGATAATACACAAGATAAGCCACGAACCGTTCCAGTCGTGAGCGGGTGCCGGTTAGGACCTTCAGCGTATTATTATGGTCGCGGAGCCTGAACTTCTCTCCGCGTATTTCCTCAGTCTGCTTTGGAGCTTTTTCTTGAACCAGCTTCTGGTAAAGGGAATAAGAAAGGAAAAGCCCAGGAGATCTGTAAGCAGTCCGGGTGTAAGAAGCACAACCCCTCCCAGGAGCACCAGAAGACCGTTTATGAGGCTTTCCGTGGGCGGTCTGCCTTCGGCGACTTCTGCTCTTATCGCGCCTATGACCTGCGTTCCCTGACTTCTGGCAAGCGCTGCTCCCAACACCCCCGTCGCTATGACTATGAATATGGTCGGCCAGAGTCCTATTCTGTTCCCGAGCTTTATGAGCAGCGCGAGCTCAATGAGCGGAACCACGGTGAATAGAATTAGCAGTCTTGCGAACATCTGAAATTGTTTAGAGATAAATCCCGGTTGTCTTTACGGTATAATAATACATCCGGAGGAAAATGCCGAATTACCGATGGGAAACCCGCTTTCGCAAAGAAAAATTCTCATATCTTTTCTGCTTGTCTTGTGCCTGGCAGTGGGAGGATGTCGGCTCTTCAGGTTCCTTGAGGTAAAAAGCCAGCTCGGAGATTTCAGCGAGAATTTCAGCGTAAGCGACCACGACGGCCTCCGCCTCACCTTCAAAAACCCCGTACTGCTCGCAGAAGACATCGAGTGGCTCATGGTCTACTCGCCGCCCGTAAAAACCCGCGTTGCCACGGACACCGAGCTTTGGACCTATCACCTGGTGAAAAAGTATCCGGGCAGAAAGAGCGAAAGCGGAAATTTCGATCTGGCCATGGGGATGAAGCTTTGTCAGGTAAAGCTCTGCGAGGTTGTCTTTCCCGAGCGTTTCACCAAGTATATAAACAAGGAAGTTCTCGGGAAGGTTATGGGCTCGGTGGGCGGCGCCGAAGTGAAAAAGCTTGAGAAGACAAGCACCGCGGCCGTAAGGTCGCTTGAACCCAAGGAAATCCCGAACTTATCAGAAGTGATAGAGATTCTCGGTCGCCCGTATGCAGAGTTAAACGAGGAAGGCGGCGGGGTTTTGGTCTACAAGTACAGGCTTCGGGAGAAAACCCCGGAGGGGAAATACATAGTGTTCAGGCTTCTTCTCAGCTTTAATGAAAAAACAGAGAAGCTGAAAAAACTGGTGCTTCCGCTTAGAAGCGTGAGGCTTACGATGAATTTCGAGCCGGATGTGGCGCGAAAATGAGTTTTGTGAAGCTTCTTTCTCCTGCGAAGGTAAATTTGTTTCTCAGGGTTCTGCGAAAGCGCCCCGACGGCTATCATGAACTCCAGTCAATCCTGCAGCCCGTAAGCCTCTTTGACGAGATGAGCCTTTCGGTAGAATCGGGAAAGGGGTCAAGTCTTTCATGCTCAGGGAGGGAAATGCCCTCCGGAAAAGACAATCTTGCCGTGGCCGCCTCCAGTCTTTATCTTGAGCAGGCCGGGATTCGAAAAAAGGTCTCCATAGCAATAAAAAAGAATATTCCCTTGGGTGCAGGCCTCGGAGGAGGAAGCTCAAACGCCGCGGCGGTTTTGGTGGGCCTGAACAGGATCCTCAGGAAATTTACCGACCGGGACCTGCTCCGGATGGCCGCCTCTCTTGGAGCCGATGTTCCGTTCTTCGTAATATCCACCTCTTCGTTTGTCGAGGGAACGGGGGAGAGGGTGAGGGTGCTTTCTGATTTCCCCCTTTTTCACTACGTTATCCTTTTCCCTGGAAAAAGCCTCTCGACCCGGGAAGTCTACGAGATGTGGGATCCCCCGCAGCGGCGGCCCGGGAAAGCCGACCCCGGTCCTCTTGCGGAGCGGTTCCGCAGGGGGGATTTTCCCATTGAGAACGGCCTTGAGGCGGCGGCGCTCAGACTGTTCCCCGAGATTCTCTCCCTAGTAGAGATTTTCCGCTCGCTTGGGGCGCGCTTCGTACTTGTCTCGGGAAGCGGATCATCGGTTTTTTCCGTTTTCAGGAAGCGGAGTGCGGCTGAGGAAATCCACGAGTACCTGGCAACGTCTTCAGAGTTTGACGTTTTTTTGGCAAGCGGGATAAGCGGCTGGCACTTTCTTGCGGACTGAGCCTCTTTCTGCCCGGGTTTTTGAGCGAAAGCTCACTCGACCGTCTGTTTTACCTTGACACGGACAAGGATGCGACACTATAATTAGGAGGTAAGGGCGGGATTTGCAAAACGGGTGTAGTTTAAAAATTAAGGAGGTTCAGGTGAAAAGATTCCAAAGACTCAGAAACGGTCTCTTGAACAGCAAAGATAGCGGGAGGGGGAGCGGCATGAATCTGTCGCGCGTTCTGGTTATGGCTGCCGGGTTTCTGCTGGGGCTTGTGCTCATGGGTGGACCCGCGGACGTAAATACGCAGGAGGCAAATGCCGACGGGGACCTGAGACTGGTGAATGCGAGCACGGACACCGTGGTGGATCTCAGTACGGCTACCGCGCCCTCGGGCAGGCTTGAGATATTCGATGATCCCAACGGCGACGGCACCGGCGAATGGAAGGGCATATGTGATGACAAACTTGGAACTCTGGGAAAAGCGGAACACAACAATGTCCGCGTAATCGGCAGGCAGGAGGCCCGTGTGGCGTGTCGGCAGCTTGGCTTCTCGGGAGGAGTGCCGATAACCAGACTTGCGCTTCCCTCAAGTGCCGCGGCGAACCCGTCGGCGTATTACCTGCTTGATGAACTTGAATGCTCGGGTTCTGAGGACAGAATTCTCGGCGAAGGAAAGTGTTACCACCTGCCGCGCGGGCTGAACGACTGCGGCAATAAAGAGGCTTTCGGAGTTACCTGCGAAGCCCCGACCTCAAACAATGATGCCGTAGGTCATATAGCGATCAGGGGTACCGAACCCAAAACCGGGGTGACGGTGACCGCAGATCACTCAGGGATTACCGACGCGGACGGAAAACCCACGGACGCAAGCGCGTTTTCCTATCAGTGGATAAGGTCCGATATATTCTGGAACGAAACGACAATCCCGGGAGCGACCGCTTCTGCCTATACCTTGCAGGAAGCCGATGAGGAAGAATGGATCAAGGTCAGGATCGGTTTCACCGATAACGCGGGCAACGCAGAAGTGGTGGAAAGCTTTGAAGTGGGGCCTGTCTATACGAACAAGCCCGACGGCAGCCTCAGACTGATTTCCACAATCACTGTGGGCACCGGCCAGGTGTCCGGTCCAAATGAAGGGCTGCTCCAGATGTTTGACGAACAAAGCAAGCGATGGAAGGGGGTATGCGATGACAACTGGGACGATCAGGACGCGGGGGTGGCGTGCCGGCAGCTTGGCTATTCGGCCGGAGGAACGGCGGATGGCGAGATAATCTGGCTTGGATATCCACCGCTTCTTTACCTGCTTGATGAAGTGGAGTGCGACGGTACGGAGAACACGCTGCTTGAATGCGACCATGCGGGACGAGGAGTGCACGACTGCACAGCCGTGGAGTACGCGGGCGTCACATGCGTGCCGAACTGATCCCGGGCGGCGGAGCACTGACCGCCTGAAGTTCTTTGGTCCAGAACAGACATTGAATTAATGCCGCATGAGGTTCTGCGGCTTGGAGAGATGCCATGAGAGAAACCAAATATCTGATTTTTTTGTTCTGCCTTATAGGATTGCTGGGCGCCGTTTCCTTCCATGCGCTTCCTGCCGCCGCCCATAATAGCAGCCAGCACTCTGTGAACGACACAACCGTCTCTTACGTATCGGTATCGGATGACAAGACTCTTGAGAATTTCGTAAAGCATGCGGCGGCACATCTTTCGGAGGCCACTACTTTTTCCGAAACCCTTGAAATACTGAATGGGTTCAGGGATGAATCGGGGGACTGGAATGACGGTTCCACGTACCTTGTTCTTCTGACAAGCAGGGGTGGGGTATATGTTCACCCCAAGAACAGAGAGCTTGAGGATCAGGACTGGTCTGAGCTTAAAGATGGCGCGAAGAACAATGTTGGACAGGAGTTTCTCAAAGGAGGTCTGGTGACTTACAGTACCGGCAAAGCCTATGCGCATCATTTCACTGCCCCGGCTGTTCCATTCGCCAATCCACGCTCCTCCGACATGTTTGTTCTCATCGGCGGATTTGATTATGAGCCCGAAGTTGTAGGTCAGAAAAAGTCCTATGAGGACCTGATTGAATCAATCCCTCAGGATAGACGTCCGCGTCCGAGCAAGGAGGCCTTCGAGATAGGCGGCGAAGAGACCCGCGAAATGGACGAACAGGAACTTAAAACATTTGTGGAAGAGGCAGTTCTTTTCTTTTCAGGGGCTATTGTTCTTCCCGATATTGATCCCGTGAGGCTGCGCACTATTTTCAGGCTTGATAGAGGGCCATGGAGACACATATCCACCTACATCTACATAATGGACGGAGATGGCAACGTGATTTTCAACGGGGCGAACAGAAACATTGAGCAGACCAATCTGCTCAACGACCCCGATGTCGGGGAAGATATTGCCCGGCTCATTGACGCGGCGAAGATGCCTGGAGGAGGATTCGTGGAATATAACTGGGAAGACCCCGCCGTTGAAGGCGACGGGGAGCAGCACGGCGGTCCCGGTGGCGATTCGCCGAAGCTTGGCTACACAAAAGCCCATTCGTCTGACAAGGGTAATCCTGACGCCTCTGTCTATATTTTTGGTTCGGGACTTTATCTCGAGCCATCGGAAAAAGAAGATGATGATGGAGGATGCGCTCTTTCGGGTACAGCGAACAGTACTGAAGGCTCTCTTCTGAGCATGCTCCTTGTGGTATCCGCCATTTTTTCCGTTGTTTTTGTCCGGCAAAGATGCCGGGCGGCCGCTTGAGCGGTCTCTTGCCGGGATTCCACTTTCCTGCGCTTTGTCGCGCGGTCTTTTGTTAACAGTCGCGTGGATGTGGTAACATAAGACTTCTTCCCGACTGGGGCGTCGTCTAACGGCAGGACACCGGGTTTTGGTCCCGGTAGTGGGGGTTCGAGTCCTCCCGCCCCAGCCAGAAAAAACAGTTCAAGAGCCCGTGCCGAAAGATTCCCTTAAAGGACTTAACCCTTCCCAGATCGAGATCGTAACCCATGGAGAAGGTCCCCTACTTGTATTTGCAGGTCCAGGTTCGGGGAAAACTAGGGTTATAGCCCACCGTATTGCCTACTTGATTAACGATCTTTCCGTATCCCCTTGGAATGTTCTGGCCGTGACCTTTACCAACAAAGCAGCGGCGGAGATGAAAAAAAGAGCGGCAGATCTGGTGGGCGATCAGATAAACGGTGCCTGGATCGGCACATTTCATTCAATCTGTCTTCGGATTCTCAAGATAGAGGCGGATTTTCTTAAGGGTTATACGAAGGATTTCGTTATCTACGACCGGGACGATCAGCTCAGCCTCTTAAAAAGCTGTTTGAAGGAACTTGACTATGGTGAGAGACTTTTTTTGCCAAAGGGTGTGCTTTCCGAGTTTGACGCTGCTGAGAGCAGGCGGGAGATATCCTTTAAGGACGATTTTTACGGCCGCAGGCTTAGTGAGCTTTATAATTTATACAAAAAAGAGCTCGTGAAGCGAAACGCCATGACGTTTAACGACCTGCTTCTCCAGGTAAATAAGCTTCTTTCTGAAAACGAGGATGTTTGCGCCCGCTGTCAGGACAGATTCTCTCACGTACTCATTGATGAGTATCAGGACAGCAACGTTCCTCAGTACCGTTTTGCGAAGGCTCTCTCGCAACGCCACCGAAACCTTTTTGTTGTGGGCGATGACAGCCAGTCAATTTACAGGTGGAGAGGAGCCGACATAAACAATATCTTGAATTTTGAGAGCAACTTTTCCGGGACAAAGATTGCGAAACTTGAGCGTAATTACCGCTCAACGTCCACTATACTCGGAATTGCGAACTCTGTAATAGAAAAAAACCAGAATAGGAAAGAAAAAACTCTCTGGACCGAGAATCCCGAGGGAGAAAAGGCGCTGGTGTTCAAGGCACTCGACAATGCCGACGAGGCGCGGTTTGTCGCGGAGCGGATTTCGGGTCTGGTCAAATCCGGAGACTTCAAGTGGAGCGATGTGGCGGTTCTCTACAGGGCCAACTTCCAGTCGAGGGTAATCGAGGAGAGACTCAGGACCGCGAGAATACCTTACGGGATAGTGTCGGGAGTCGGGTTCTACCAGAGGGCGGAGATAAAGGATGTGATTGCCTACCTGCGATTGATTCAGAACCCGAAGGACGATGTCAGCTTCCTTAGAATAGTGAACGTCCCTCCGAGAAAGATAGGAGGGGTCACGCTTCGCAAGCTCCGCGAGGCATCTCAAGCCGGTGGATTCGCTCTCTTCGAAGCGGCCGAGTACTGCCAGGAACATGATCTTCTGCCTGCGCAGGCTCTACGCGCACTATCCCATTTTATTGAAATCATAAAAGAGCTTGGCTCAGCAGCGGAGAGTCAGCCGGTGGCCCGCGTGATTAAGGCTCTTCTTGCGCGCACTGCCTATCTGGATTACCTAGGAGATGATCACCAGAGAGCGGAGAACGTAAAGGAGCTTTTAAATGCGGCAGAAGGGTGGGGCGATATAACTCTTTCTGATTTTCTTGACCTCGTTTTGCTTGCGACCGATGAGGACAGGGGGGACTCCGGAGAGGAAGAAGTCTCCCTGATGACGATTCACGCGGCCAAGGGGCTTGAGTTTCCGGCGGTGTTCGTAGTTGGGATAAACGATGATCTTCTTCCGCACAAAAGATCCGCGGAGACTCTTGGGGGACTTGAGGAAGAGAGAAGACTTTTCTATGTCGCGGTTACCCGCGCCAAGCGACTGCTCTACCTGAGTTACGCTTCCTTGGGAAATGCTCAGGGCGGGACGTATCATGCCCGAAGGTCTGTTTTCCTGAATGATCTTCCGCCCGAGCATGTAGTCTACGAATCCCGCAAGAAAGAACTCTCTGGACGGGGTTCCCGTAGTTATTCCGATTCGCCTTCTGAAGAGAACGTATATGAATCGGAGGATGCTGGCTGGAGCTTAAAACCCGGGCAGAGGGTCGCCCACCATATTTTCGGTCCCGGGGTCGTTAAACGGATTGAGGGAGAAGGGGACAAGGCGGTGGCTACGATTGATTTCTTCGGCTCCGGCGTGAAAAAGATCCTCGCGAACTTCCTCACCGTCTAGGAAAGGCAGCTCACGACGAGGTTCCTGGCCCACTCGGGAGAGGCGCCCGCATAGCTTTCATGCTCCGGCTGTTCCGAGAAGGGACTCTCGAATATCTTCCTTACTTTTTCTATCTCCGAGTAGTTCTCCCGCTCAAGGGCTTCCCTTATCGCGGTCTCCATTATGTGGTTTCTCAGAACATATCTGGGGTTGACGGAGTCCATCAGCTTTTTTCTTTCGCGGTCAGGGAGCGAATTTTCCCGAAGCTCCCCGGAGTACTCCGAGATCCACTTTTGCCATTGCCCTGAAGCCGCGCAGAGTTCCGCAAGCCAGGGATTTCCTTCAAAAGAGCCGTCGCGGCTTACGTCGGAGAGATTTCTAAGAAAGATATGGTAGTCCATTGCGGATTCAGCCAGCATCCCGAGGGTTTTTTCAACAAACCGAAGGGACTCTTGCTTTTCCTTTTCAAAGCCGAACTTGCCCAGCATGAGCTCTCTGTAAGTCTCAGAGAACGTCTTGTTGTAGATCTCAATTGCGCGGGCGGCCTGTTCTTTGCCCGCCAAGGCTTCCAGGCATCTTGCGAATTTCTCAAGGTTCCAGCGCGCGATCGCGGACTGATTTCCGTAGCTGTACCTGCCGAAGTGATCCGAATGGTTAGAGACGTAATCCCTGTCAAACGTCTCCAGAAATCCGTACGGTCCGTAATCAAGGGTGAGACCCGTTACGGACATGTTGTCTGTGTTCATTACTCCGTGGGTAAACCCGAAAGCCTGCCATTTGGCGACGGTCGTTGCCGTTTTTTCTGCCGTTGCGACCAGAAAAAGCTCGTAGCCTTCCTTTGTCCCGCTCGGAATCTCGGGGTAATGGCGGGCGATTACGTAATCGGCAAGCGTCTGGATATTTCCCTTTTCACCGCGGTAGTAAAAACCTTCAAACGAACCGAAGCGCACGTGGGTCTCCGCAACCCGGAGCATCATCGCGGCAGGTTCTCGGGTTTCTCTCTCGATTTTCTCCGTGCTTCCCACCACGCAGAGGGCTCTCGTTGACGGAATCCCCAAATGGTGGAGAGCCTCGCTTCCCAGGTATTCCCTTATGGAAGACTTGAGCGTGGCCCTTCCGTCAAAACCTCTTGAGAATCTGGTGGCCCCGCATCCCTTGAGATGGAGGTCCCATCTACGGTTTCGCTCGTCGATTATCTGCCCCAGCAGAAGCGCCCTTCCGTCTCCAAGGTGCGGGTTGTAGACTCCGAACTGCCACCCGGCGTAGTACATAGCCAGAGGGTCTGCGCCCGCAAGGGGCCTTTTCCCGCAGAGGTACTCGGCAAGAAGGGGGTTTTGTTTTTCGTCCGGGTCTATTCCAATTTCCCTTGCCAAGGTTTCGTTAAACGCCACCATATGAGGGCTCTTGAACGGAACGGGATCTTTTTTCTGGTAGAACTCGTGCGGCAGTTCCGCGTAGGCGTTCTCAAAGCGAAGGTCCTTTATTTTTCTCATCTCGCGGCATCCTATGCGTCTCGTTACGAATTATATTAACGGAGAACCGGACAGCCCGAGAAATCCCCGCGCCCGGGTACGTGCTACACCTTGATCCTGTAAGGAAGTATAATATCTTCCCGAGGAATGATGAAATACAGAAAAAACAAGATAAAAACCGAGCATTCGATAATAAAGGGACTAAGGCGTTTTCTCGAGGACAACATCTCGGACCTTGACCACGTGACGGGAATCATACCCGGGGAGATAAAGGTCGGACGCGCCACGGGGGAGAATCTCGCCGTGAGCTACAAGTACAGCACCCTGAGCGGGGCCAAGCTCATAGCGAGAAGCGGCACTTCGGTGCAGGAGGTATTTGTTATTACGAAGAACCCCGAGGGCCTGAGAGAGCTTATAGAGCTTCTAGGCAAATGAGCTTTCCCTGAGGGTCACCGCGCCTTCCCCGAGCAGATCCTCGACGTTTTCTATCAGCTCGTCCCCGAAGTCGACCTTGCAGTTTCCGACCCTTAAGACGGCCTCTGAGCGGTCGGTTTTCATGTCGATTATAACGGTCGATTCTCCCGGGAACTTCTCGAGAATTCCCCTCAGGCCGAGTATGTTCTGCTCGTTTGCCGATTTGCCGGCGATGCTTATGCAGACCGCGGAATTCGTCCTGGTTTCCCTGAGCGAGGAGATGTCGCTTGCGAGAAGACGTACCCTGTCGTCTGAGATCTCGACCTTGCCCTTTACTATTACGGGCTCGATCTTCTGTTCTAGGAGGGAGCTGGACGTGCGCAGGGTGTCGTTGAACACTATAGCTTCTGTGAAACCGTTCAGATCCTCCAGGGTGAAGTAGCCGATGAGACCGGTTCCCCTGCGGGTGTTTTTGGTTTCGAACGATCTCACCACCCCGGCGATTCTCACCTCGGAACCGTCTCTTGCCCGCTTTATGGATTCGGTGTCGTGAAGGCGGCTGTGCTTTTCAAGTTCGGAAGAATACTTCCGAAGCGGGTGAGACGATATGAAAAACCCGAGCACGTCAAGCTCGTTCTCAAGCCTGATGCGGTCATCCCACCGATCGGTTTCGGCAAGCGTCGGGGCGGCCACGGAATCCGGAAGGTCAAACAGCATTCCCTGCCCGTTTGCCGGCGTGTGCTGTTTCATGGAGTTGTACCCGAGCAGGGGCTCGCAGGAAGCGAACAGCCGTGCCCTGTTTGGTTCGAGGGAATCGAAGGTGCCTCCCTTTATCAGGCTCTCAAGCGCCTTTTTGTTCAGTTTTCTTGAATTCACCCTGGCGCAGAAGTCGAAGACAGATTCGAATACCCCGTCTTTTTCCCTGCTTCTGACTATTTCCTCGGTCAGTCCGTCCCCGACGTACTTGATTGCGGTGAATCCGAACAGCACTTTTCCTTCCGATACGGTGAACCCGGAGCAGCTTCGGTTTATGTCGGGTTGCAGAACGTCGATTCCGAGTTTCCTGCACTCGGTTATGCCGGAGATCACCTTGTCAACGTTGTGGGCCTCCACGGACATGAAGGCTGCCATGAATTCAGCCGGGTAGTGCGCCTTGAGGTAGGCTGTCTGGTAGGTGATCATGGCGTAGGCGGCGCTGTGGCTCTTGTTAAAGGAGTATTCGGCGAACTTTTCAAGGGTGTCGAAAAGCTCGGCGGCTTTTTTGCGCTCGATGCCTTTTTTCTCCGCTCCCGTCTGGAACCTTTTGCGCTGGGCCCTCATTTCGCTTGATTTCTTCTTGCCCATGGCCCTTCGAAGAAGATCCGCCTCCCCCATGGTGAAGCCCGCAAGCTCGCATGCGGTCTGCATTATCTGCTCCTGGTAAACGAAGAGGCCGTATGTTCCTCCCAGTATTTCCTGAAGCGCGGGATGCGGGAAATCGACCGCGCCCCCGTTTTTTCTCCGGGTGAACTCCTCCGCCATGCCGCTGTCAAGAGGTCCCGGCCGGTAAAGTGCCAGGGCGGCCGTTATGTCCTCGAATTCCGCCGGCCGCAGTTTCGCCAGAAGCTCCTTCATTCCCTGGGATTCAACCTGGAATATGCCCATGGTCTCGCCTTCGCAAAGCAGGGCGTAGACCTTCGGGTCGTCAAGGGGGACCCTGTCAAGGTCGAATTCCTTTTCGTTCTCTCCCTGGTTTTCCCTTATGTACTTAACCGCCTTGTCCAGTATGGTAAGGGTTTTCAGGCCGAGGAAGTCGAATTTCACGAAGCCGAGCTTCTCTATGGAGTTCATGTCGAACTGGGTCACGATCTCGTTTTTGCTTCCCCTGTAAAGAGGGATGTAGTCGGCAAGCGGCTCGTTCGATATCACTACGCCCGCCGCGTGGGTAGAGGAATGGCGCACCATGTTCTCAAGCGATCTTGCAAGCTCCACCGCTTCGGCAAGTTCCTTGTTCTCGGAAAGCCGTTCCCTTATTTCCTTTACCTTGTTTACGGCCTCCTCTATGCTGAACACCTTTCCCCGGAAAGAGGGGATCATTTTCGAGAGCCGGTCGACTTCCGCGTAGGGAAGCCCGAGCACTCTTCCCACGTCCTTTATCACGGCTTTCGAGGACATGGTTCCGAAGGTGCCGATCTGGGCCACCTTGTCCGCCCCGTATTTCTCCGTGACGTATCTTATCACCTCGTCGCGGTGCTCCCCGCAGAAATCGACGTCTATGTCGGGCATGCTCACCCTCTCGGGATTCAGGAACCTCTCGAAAATGAGATTATGTCTTATGGGGTCGATGGCGGTTATGCCGAGTGCGTAGGCGACCAGGCTGCCGGCGGCGCTTCCCCGCCCCGGGCCCACGGGAATGTCGTTTTTCTTGGCGTGCAATATGAAGTCGGAGACCACGAGGAAGTACGCGGAAAATCCCATCTTGCATATGGTGTCAAGCTCCGAGCGAAGCCGCTCGCGGTAGGTATCGTGAGCCTCCTGGGGTATTTCGTTTTCCCGGAGCATTTTCTCGAGATTTCTGCTCGAGATCTCGCGCATGAATTCGTCAAGCGATTTTCCCTTTGGAGGAACGTATTCCGGGAACCTGTACCCGTCGCTTCTGAACTCGAAGTCGCAGCGCTCGGAGATTTTTACCGATTCCTCGATCGCGTCCTCAAATCCCGAAAGGGTCTCCGCCATTTCCTCCCTCGTCTTAACGTAGAAGTCGTCGCTTGGGAACTTCATTCTTTTCTGGTTGGCCACCATGCTCCCGGTCTGGATGCAGAGAAGGGCGTCGTGCGATCTGTAGTCCTGTTTTGTCAGAAAATGGCAGTCGTTGGTCGCCGCGAGCTTTATGCCCAGATTTTTCCCGATCTTTTTCAGTCCGCTGTTTATCCTGCGCTGTTCCTCAAGGCCGATTGCCTGCACTTCAAGATAGTAGCGGTCCCCGAATATCTCCTTGTATACAGACGCGATTCTTGCCTGCTCCTTCTGGTCCTTTTTGAAAATGGCCTGGGAAAGTTCGCTGCTCATGCACCCCGAGAGCACTATCAGTCCCTCGTTGTGCTCGGCGAGCATCTCGTGGTCAACGCGCGGACGTCGGTAAAACCCCTCGAAGTATCCCTTGGTAACGAGCCTCGAGAGGTTCCTGTACCCGCGCTCGTTCATGCAGAGCACGGTGAGGTGGTAGTTCTTTCCGTCGGAAGGTTTTTCAAGCTTAAGCGTCGGGGTCACGTAGAGTTCGCAGCCTATTATGGGCTTTACGCCCCGGGCCTTTGCTTTTTCGAAAAACTCGTACGCGCCGAACAGGTTCCCGTGGTCGGTTACGGCGACTGCGGGCATGGAGTGGGCCTCGGCCCTTTTGATCAGCTCGTCGAACTTTATGGAACCGTCAAGAAGCGAGTACTGCGAATGTAAATGTAGGTGAACGAAGGAATCTGCCATCGCGGGTTACAGCATTGAATTATACATTTTCTTTCGGTTTCATCCAGTAGCTTGAGAAAATGACAACCGGTCCTTAATCAAGTAAACTCAAGTGTCCTGTTGCGGACAAAACGGGTGGTTAAATATTTACGTCATGTACGAGGAAACGGAGTTAAAGCTCTCCCTTTCGCCCGCCGTGGCGAATCGGATTCTGCGTTACAAGGGGCTCAAGCCCCTTCGCAGGGGCCGCCGCACAAAGCGCCATCTCGTAAGCACCTATTTCGATACCCCGCGCCACGCGCTGCGAAAATACGACATAGCGCTTCGGGTGCGAGATAACGGGAATGGAAGGGAGCAGACCATAAAGGCGCCGTTTCGGGGCCCCGCGGGCCTTCAGAATTTCCGGGAATGGACCGTGGCGGTAAACGGCGACTCCCCGAATCTTCGCGCCGTGGACGATCCTGCGCTCGCTCGCGGGCTCTCCCGCCGACGCTACGAAAAGCGTCTCGGCCCCGTATTCACCACGGACTTTGAGCGCGAGGCGATTCGCATCAGGACCAAGGGCGCCGAATTCGAACTGGCAGTGGATCAGGGGGTGATTCATGCTGAAACACCGCGGGGGCGCGTTGAGGAGCCTATCTGCGAAGCGGAGTTTGAACTGCTCTCGGGGGACCCGGCGCGGATGTTCGACGTGGCCCTTGAACTCTGCGAGGCCTACGACATACGCCTCGGCCACCTTACAAAGGCACAGAGGGGCTATGCGCTTGCGAGGCCGGCCCTTCGGCCAAGACCGCTTAAGGCCCCGAAGGTTGTGCTCTCAGAGGAGATGAGCGTCGGAGAGGCGTTTAATTTCATCATTGCGGGCGCGCTTGAGCACATGTTCGCAAACGAGATTCCGACCCTCGAGGGAAAGGCCGAAGGGGTGCACCAGACGAGGGTGGCGATGAGACGCGTGCGCGCGGCGCTTCGGGCTTTCAAAAAAATACTTCCCTATGACAAGCGAAAGGCCTTTAACGGAGAGTTCCGCTGGTTCCAGCAGCGCCTGGCCCCGGCCCGCGACTGGCAGGTGTTTTTAAGCGAGACGCTTCCCAGGATAGCCTCCGCGGCTCCCGGAGAGGATAAAGCGATAGAGCGCCTTCGGCGCATCGCGCGCGCCGAGCGCCGCCGCGCCGTCGGGGACGCGGCCGCCTGTCTTGAGAGCCGCCGCTACGCCCGTCTGCTGCTCCAGTTCGAGCGATGGATAGCTTCTGTCGAGAAGGAAGTCGTCTCCAGGGCTTTCGGCGAGCCCGTAAAGCCTTTTGCAAGAAGCGTTCTCAGGAGAACATGGCGCTATTTTCTCGAGGATACGAGGCCTCTTTCGCGCCTTCCGGACGAGGATCTTCACGAAATAAGAAAGCGGGGGAAAAAGGCCCGCTACGCAACGCAGTTTTTCAGTTCGCTCTGGGGCGGTCCCGAGGTTCCGCCTTTCATGAAGCTCATGGGGCGCTTTCAGGACAGCCTCGGAAAGACAAACGACGCGGTAGTCGCGCGCCACATCCTCGCGGCGGTCAAGCCCGGGAGACTTGATCCCTCGCTGATCCGTCTCGTGCAGGACTGGTCGCAGGCCCGGGTTAGAAAGTGTCTCCGCTCGGCGCAGCCACAGTGGAGGGGCCTCGGGAGAATTAAGCCGTTTTGGGAGACGGCGCGGTGAGTCCGGCTTTTCACATGCAGGGTAATTATGTAAACTCAAGGGTCGAGGGTGTTAAGACGCAGAATGTTATGCCCTCGGGAGGTTGCAGGTGGCTTCTTCGATAACGGACATCGCGAGCAAGAGAGGCTCCAGGGGTTTTTCCAAGAAGTATCTTAACAGGGAGCTTTCCTGGCTTGACTTCAACCTGCGGGTTCTTGAGACGGCGGCAAACAGCAAGGTTCCGCTTCTTGAGAGGGTGCGCTTTCTCTCCATCTCCGCGAGCAACCTCGATGAATTCTACATGGTAAGGGTGGCGGGTCTTGCGGGACAGGTGATGGAGGGAGTGACCGACCGCAGCAAAGACGGCCTTACGCCTTCCCAGCAGCTAGAAGCCATAAGGGAAAAAGTCCGCTCTCTGCTTGACAGCCAGTACGAGTGCGAAAAGGAACTGTTTTCCCTCTGCAAAAAGGCGGGAATAAAGGTCATAACTCCCGAAAAACTCGACCGCTCGGGAGCCAGGTGGCTTTCCGAGTGGTTCTCGAAAAAGCTTTTCCCCGTGCTTACCCCGCTTGCGATAGACCCCGCGCATCCGTTTCCCTTCATACGGAACGGAAGCCTCGTGTGCGCCGTGCAGCTTTCCCGCGCCGAGGACGGAAAACGCATGAAGGGTCTCATACTGCTGCCTTCCCAGGTGGAACGCTTCATAAGGGTTCCGGGAGGGAAAAAAGACCAGTTCGTCCCGATCGAGCGTGTTATCGAACACAACATGAAATCTCTTTTTCCGGGTTTTGAAGTGGAGGACAGCGGAATCTTTCAGGTGACCCGCGACAGTCTCCTTGAGATAGACGAGGACGCCGAAGACCTGGTCGAGACGTTTGAAACGGCAATCAAGCTTCGCAGGGGAGGTTCCGTGATCAGGGTTGACGTGAACGCCGACATGCCGGATGCGATCGTCGACTTCATAGTGGACAAGCTTGAGGCCCGTAACGCGCATTTTTTCAGAATCAAGGGGATGCTCGGGCTTGAGAGCGTGAAGCAGATAATACTCGATGAGCGTAGCGACCTTCTCTACAAGCGCATGAGCATACGCTACCCCGAGAGGGTAAGAGAATTCGGAGGGGACGTTATGGCGGCCATAAGGCAGAAGGATTTCGTCGTCCACCACCCCTACGAGAGCTTTGACGTCGTCGTTGAATTTTTAAAGCAGGCCGCGGCGGACCCGGCGGTGGTCGCGATAAAGCAGACCCTTTACCGCACCTCGGAAGATTCCCCGATAGTGAAACGTCTCATAGAGGCCGCCGAGGCCGGAAAATCCGTAACCGCCATGGTGGAGCTAAATGCCCGCTTTGACGAGGAGGCCAACATCCGCTGGGCGCATGACCTCGAGGACGCGGGAGTGCAGGTGGTGTTCGGATTTCTCGATCTTAAAACCCACGCCAAGGTGTCGCTGGTGGTAAGAAGGGAAGGTTCCGACATCCGCACCTACGCCCACTTCGGAACCGGTAACTATCACCCGGTAAACGCCAAGGTATACACCGATCTCAGCTACTTCACTGCCGACGAGGCGCTGGGGCGCGACGCCGCAAAGCTTTTTAACTACATGACCGGCTACGCTACTCCGAAGAAGATGGAGAAGATATTCTTCTCCCCCGTCACTCTTCGCTCCAAGACGCTTGAGCTTATAAGGGAGGAGACCGAGCACGCCAAGGCCGGCCGCCACGCGGTGATATGGGCCAAGATGAACTCCCTTGTTGACAGCAAGATCATAAACGCCCTCTACGCGGCGAGCCGTGCCGGGGTGCGCGTCGAGCTTTTCGTGCGGGGGATATGCTGCCTTCGTCCCGGGGTGCCGGGGCTCTCAGAGAACATAAGGGTGAAAAGCATAGTGGGACGTTTTCTTGAGCACAGCAGGGTTATCTGTTTCGGCGCGGGGGAGGGGCTTCCCTCTGACGGCTGCAAGGTCTTCATCTCGTCTGCCGACTGGATGCCCCGCAATCTTGACCGCAGGGTGGAGTCGCTTGTTCCGATCGAAAACGCCACCGTGAAAAAGCAGCTTGTCGAGCAGGTGATGGTCGCCAACTTAAACGACATTGAGAGCAGCTGGGAAATGCTCCCCGACGGTTCTTTCCGCAAGCTAGAGGGCAACGGGGACAGATTCTCGGCTCACAAGTACTTTATGACCAATCCCAGCCTTTCGGGAAGAGGCAAGGCGCTTGCCGAATCCAGGCCGGTTATGCCGGCTGAGTTTGTGCAGGAATAATTCATGACAGCAGCATCTCTGTCCGCCGCTCCGTTTGGCCGAAGCGCGAGCGTGGCGGTAATCGACGTCGGGTCAAACTCCATACGTCTTGTGATCTACGGGGGGCCGAAGCGCGCTCCGCTTCCGATATTTGACGAGAAGGTTGCCTGCGGTCTCGGGCGCGGGATGGATACAGAAGGCAGGATGTCACCGCGAAGCGTGGACATGGCTCTCCGGACCGTAAGCCGCTTTGTGGATATCGCGCGTTCGATGAGGGTCTCCGACATAAAGGCCGTTGCCACCGCCGCGGTTAGAAACGCCGCAAACGGTCCCGATTTCAGAAAAACGATCGAGCGTGAATGCGGGATATCGCTCCGGGTGCTCTCGGGCATGGAGGAGGCGAGGCTCTCCGCTCTCGGAACCCTCTGCGCTATCCCTGACGCTGACGGCGTAATGGGGGACATAGGGGGCGGAAGCCTTGAACTGGTCGAGATTCACGAAGGAAAAATAGAAAACCACGCCACGTTGCCGTTGGGTACTATCCCGCTTCTTGAAAGCGGTCTCAGTCCGGCAAAGGCCGCCAAGAAACTGATCGCCCCCCATCTTGAAGAGCTTCCTTGGCTTAAAAACGCAAAAAAGAAGACCTTCTACGCCGTCGGGGGTTCGTGGCGCGCTCTTGCGAAAAAACACATGGAAACCGAGGACTACCCGCTTCGAATAGTTCACGGCTACAGTCTTTCCAGTTCAAGGTCGCTTGAGATGACCCGGGAGGTAGTTGATATATCCCCGGGTTCGCTTCGGAGTCTCTGGATCATAGGAAGAAACAGGATGGAATCCGCTCCCTACGCTGCGGCGCTTATGAAAAGTCTTCTGGAAAGAACAGGGGTAAGGGATCTTGTGTTTTGTACGTACGGCCTTCGGGAGGGATGCATATATGATGATCTTCTACCGGAACAGCGTTCCTTGGATCCTCTCATTATCATGTGTCAGGAAATCGCGCTTAAGATGGGAAGATCGATTGGGGACGGCGAGGCTTTCTGCAGGTGGATAGAACTGGCGATTCCTGACGAATACTCCGGGAATCCGAGGCTGAGACTTGCCGCTTGCTATCTTTCCGACATAGGGATTTCCGAGCATCCGGAATACCGGGCAGAGCAGGTGTTTTTGAGGATACTACGGATGCCGTTTGTGGGAATTACCCATCCCGAGAGGGTGAGGGTGGCTCTTTCCGTGGCGTCGAGGCACGCGACGATAGGAGACCTGATCCGTCGCTGGGAAGTTTCGGATTTTCTTTCCGGAGATGATATTGAGGAAGCCAGAGTTACGGGGCTTGCGCTTCGCCTGGCCTACACAGTTTCCGGGGGAGTGACGCGGATTCTTGAGAGTACGAGGCTTGAGAGGACCGGAGAGAAGCTTACCTTACATATGCCTGACCAGATCCCGCATCCCGAGACCGTCGGTCGCCGTCTGGGAGCCCTTGCAAAGGCTGTCGGATGCGATTACGAGACGATCGCGCGGGAGCAAGATAATGAAACCGTTGGGTGGGGAACTTAAATCCGTGTAGAATTCAATTACCTTTTAAATATTTCTGCCTCAGTCCAGATGAAACTACTTGACGCGATAGACAGCCTGAATCTCTGGAAACGGGGAGGAAAAAGAGCTCCTCACAAACCACTGCTTCTTATCTACGCATTAGCTAGACAGGTGCGGGATCCAAACGCAAAATTTGAATTTTCTCTTATAGAAAAAGATATTCGAGAGTTATTAAATGAGTTTTATAAACCTTTGTCCGGTCGTAAACATCATGTGGAATTTCCGTTCTGGCGATTACGTAAAGAGAAAATTAACATCTGGGAAGTAGAAACTTCTGGGAGAATAAAAGAAACTAAATCGTATGATGCACACGTTAGAGATCTTAGAAAATACAATGCCACTGGTTCGTTTTCCAAAGAAGTTGCACAAGAGATAAGAGACAACCCTGAAGTTGCCTGGCAGGCAGCGCGGAAGCTATTAGATCAACATTTCGATGAACCATTACACCAGATTATATTAGAGCGTGTAGGGTTTGATTACGAAACATATCCTGCTGATAGGCGCTCGTTTAAGAGGGCTAAGCGGGACAAAAAGTTTCGAGAGAATGTTCTTAAAGCCTATGATTACAGTTGTGCAATATGTGGTTTTGATCTCCATATAAATACAATCCCAGTAGGACTCGAGGCAGCGCATATTAGATGGCATCAGCTTGGTGGACCAGATACACAGAACAATGGTATCGCTCTTTGTGCTACCCATCATAAACTTCTCGACTTGGGGGTTTTTACTCTGTCGAAGGATTACCGTATTATCCTATCGAAATCGATACATAGTCCTAACAGCGGAAGTGATTTTGTTGAAAAGTACCAGAAACGGAAAATAAAATTACCGAGAAAGACAGAATATTCTCCTAGTCTGGAATACATTGAATGGCATTGGAAAGAAGTGTTTAGAGAACCTGAACTGGTTTTGACTTAACAATTATCATTGGATAAATTGCCTTTTCAATTTAACTGCAGAGTTCCAAGAAATGACTAGTACAGAAAGAAAATCTTCTTTAACCTTTACCGGATTTAGTACCGCTGAGGGCTTTGCCTCGAAAACGCTTGCTACTGAAAACAGCGTAGCGCCTGGCCCAATAGTGCGCGAGTTGATACAAAATTCTTTAGACGCTGGACAGCTTGCCGGTCGAGACCAAGTTAAGGTTCGTTTTGTTTTTGAAGAACTTAAGACAAAAAACCTGCCAGGAATAGAAGAATATCGTAAAGCGTTCCGTGCGGCGCTGAAGACTCACGAAGGGCATCTCGAAAATGCCCAAGCTCAGATTTCTCGGATAGAAAAGAGCATTCAGTCTCAAACTGTGAGAATCCTTAATGTTATCGACAACGGAATAGGTCTTGATACCATACGAATGAATTCACTCTTGGGAGATGGTACTACAAGCAAAAGCGAACAGGAATCTGCCGGTTCTTACGGACTCGGGCATTTCACTGCGTTCCCAGCATCAAATCTTCAATTTATTTTATACGGTGGAGTTACAAGCGATTTGAAACGAACAACCTCTGCACATGCCATTCTGGCATCACACGAGATAGAGGGCAAGCTTAGAGGAAAAGATGGTTTTTTAATTAAAAATACTCTTCCGACCGTGCGGAACAGGTACGTATTTCCAAGCAACGGAGAAATTCACTCTTTTCTGGATTCACAACTTGATATTATAGAAAAAGATAGTGGCTCCGGTTCGGTAGTAGTTATAACCGCTTTTAACAACTTCCTTGAGGCTGGCGAAGATTCATGTGTAGAAACCATTCTCTCCACGGCTGCCAAGCATTTCTTTCCTTCCATACGGAGTGGGCGGTTGGTCGTCAGTGTAGAAAGGAAGTCTGGTGTCAGAGTATTAGATAAAAGTTCTCTGAGTGATATAATTAGCAAGAATATTAAAAACACAAGAACAGGTGACCCACTTTCCAACAGTAAAGCGTACAGTGCTTATCAGACACTTGTTCTTTCAGATGAACGGATTGTTGAAACTAGTTACGGCAGGGTCGTCATATACATTCGTCAGTCCACTCAGGAACGTACTCGTATTAACCTATTTCGAAGCGGAATGTGGATAACAGATTCTCTTCCTAGAAACAGACAGAGCAATTATTCTGGTTACAAACCCTTTAATGCCTTGGTATTGATAGATCCCCCCTCAGAAGCTTTCAAGCTAATTCGTAAATCAGAAGGAGAGAAACATCTCGATATTAGTGTCAAGAGACTAGAAGACGAAGACGGAAAGAAATTTAATATTCTTTTTGAGGAAATAAGGAGCAATGTTATCGAAGGACTTGAAAAATCAGAGGCACAAGCATATTCACCATCTGATTTTATGTTGATCAATCCGATCGGAGACGGACTTAAATCTTCTAAACGAAAAAAATCCTACCAAAACGATCAAGATAAAAACTCAATTCCTCTTGTTGAAGAAGTTGACGAATCTACATCTTCACTACTTGAGTCTGAAAGAGCTAGTGACTATCAGCCCGGAAACCGGAACAAAACTAATACCAATCAAAATCTTGCGCCTGTAAATGAACCGGGTAGAACCCCATCTTTTAATCGATCTGGTAGGGACGCGGATGTTTTGACTGTGGCGAGAGTTGAAGGCAACCGAGTAACTCTTGCCATACGTAGCAATGAAGACTTAACCAACGCAGGTATTAGACTAACTCTTGATAACGGTGCTGATGCTTCCTGCCAGAAACCAATTCAGGAAGGATTCATGCAGTTTAAAAGAGAAGCTTTAGTGGATGGATGTCCTCTGAAGGAGGATTCTTATAGAGGAGAGAAGGGGAAAGACTTTGAACTTCTGATAGGATCCATAACGAAAGATCAGAGCAAAACAGTAATTATTCCCTTGTTAAACGCACTCTCAGAGGATGCCGTTATAAAGGTAAGCGTGGTGAGCAGATCGAAATAGGAAAGAACTTTAATGCCGCCGATACTCCCTAGAGCCCGCCCTTATCCTGTAATGGCAAAAAACAGTCTGGACTACTTGCCCCAGTACCGATACGAGACAGCACAAACTCGCCACGGAAATCAGGGGAAATCCTTTTTTACCATAGAACATAAAGTTTCAGATGGGAATCTTGTAGCGAGACTTATATCTGAGGGTAGGGCAGCATTCGCATGCACTTTAACATCCGCTCATTCTATATACCGCGAAGTGTTTGTGGAGAATAAATCACGGGAGATTGAGCACATCCAGAAACTAACTTGGGATGAAGGAAGAGTCAGATTTCCGCTTTTGTTTCAACCCGCTGTGGTAACGCTTGAAGAGATAAAAGACTACACTCTTAAAAGTTTTGTGGATGGAGTACATGATATATGGAGTTCCAGCAAGGTATCTTTTCCAAAAGGTGCGTTTCTGGCAATAGCCCCTTTCTGGCAGTCGCAAAGCACTCTTCAAAGTATCCTTCGTATCCGGAAAGCCGAACCAGAAGAACTTCCCGAAGGATGTTATGAAGTGAAAGCTGCCGAAGAAGAAGGCTTTTATTTTGAAATCAAAGCGCATCCGAAACTTTTTGACTCATTACATAATTGCGGAGACGCTTTTAATCATAGGGATAGCCTTTACGCAGCGGCGTTTGCGGAGGGATTGGGTATTCTTAGTCGGGATTTCAAAAAAGAGGAGGAGTGGAGCAATCACCACAATTTGCGAGCCTTACGAAAAATGCTGAATGATAAGAAAATCAAGATGTGGGAAGAAGAAGAATTTAGTGCAAACCGTGCCGTTGCAAAATTCCATCCCCACGTGATTAATACCGGCATTGACGACAATGATTAAGAATTTGTTGATTTCAAGCGATCTGAGTGAACTCAGAAAAGATCTTGTTAAATCAGACAATAAAGATTTGCTTTTCAGAAAACAAAAAGAATTTGCCAAACTTGCTATAGACACAGACAATCAGAAATTTATGGCTTATTTTAAGTGTCGCTGTAAAACTCAAGATATGGAAGAAAAGCATTTGCTCCCACCTTATTTTTGGGGCAGCCCTTTAACCGAAGATGAGTTTGCTGATCCTCCACAAGACACCGAAGCATCAGTTTTTGATTCTTTAAGAAATCTTCCAAGAAAACTTGCTTCATCAAACGCTTTCTGGTCGAGCTATCATCTAAATATGATTGATGTGGGCTTCATAAAGCCTAGTTATCTAGTCAAGGGGCAGATTAGAGAGACTGGGCAGGCGCGTATCGAAAAAGCAATTGCTTCACAGGATAGAAAACCTTTGGATGACTGTGTGCGTACCATCCTGCGTCGTATGGGTGGATTGCCTGAAGTACGAGGCTATACAAGTGTTTTCCAGGATTGCAGAACTTCAAGAGCATGGTGGAGGGGTTATTTCACGGAGAAAGTGCACGAGGAAATCGGAACAGAAAAAGAAAAAGTATGGAGGGTGTTGAGGACAAACAGGATATGGGAAGAAATTACTGGTCATGTAGTGGAAAAACTTACCGTTTTAGGAGATAGGAGAATATTCATTCCTTTAGTTGCCTGCCTGTCGGAGATGAATCCAATTCCCAATGACCGAAATATAATTCAGGATTTTCTGAGACGTATAGGCCAAAGAACTGCATACCAAATGATGGGGGTATTATCACTTGAGGAGAATTTTGAGATTATCAAAGAGATTATAAATAAATCCGTTAATGAGAATTAATATTAGTAAAATCAGATTGCGCAAGGTGCCCGATCTATCCATTCAGTATGAAATGGAAGAGCATCGCACTTGGCCCCATGTATTCAAATTCTCGGGCGGAAGATCTAGCGCAATGTTGCTTCTCTCCCTTCTGAAAAACCGTTGTCTTAGGCCATCGCGTGGAGATGTAGTCATTTTTAACAATACATCAGCTGAGTATCCGGCTACTTATGATTTTGCCTCCATATGCAAAAGAATTACGGAGGAACGTTATAATATCCCATTTTTCTGGACAGAATTTCAAACTTATGAAGATTCTAGGAGAGGTAACTGGACCCGCCTTCCCAGTTACAGGCTAGTAAAGGACCATCCTTTCGCGCGGAATCGTCCTTACGGCTATAGATATAAGGGAGAAGTTTTTGAGGAAATGCTGTCGTGGAAGCAACGTCTCCCAAACCATTTGCAGCGACTCTGTACCCAACATCTTAAACTGGAGACAACTATCCGCTTTCTCGAAGACTGGTTTGCTTTTAAATCTCACACTTCGCGTCTTGGCCATTGGTATAGAAAGAGCAAAGTCAGCCGTCTTAGACGTGAAGACTTGGAAAGAATCGTAAGTTATCACCTGAGTACTTCCACGACTCGATCTTCTCAAAAGTTCCAGGACTATACACAAGCATCTCACGTTCGCATAAGGAACTCTGGTATTAAAAATAGGGCCTTTGGTGGTACCGCTGAGTTAAAAGGGGACAATCCAGTGGATTTTATAACGTTGGTGGGTCTCAGAGCAGACGAATTTCAAAGAGTAGCTAGGGTCAAGACTCGAAACAACAGCGGCCTTTCGGATTCCAACCCGGATAAGCTCGCTCACGGAGAATATATTTACACGCCGCTTGCTGACCATGGAGTTACTAAAAACGATACAATGGAATTTTGGAAGAAACAGTCTTGGGATCTAAGAATTCCACATTCCGTAAATTTTTCAAACTGCGTTTACTGTTTTATGAAAGGGAAAAGAACCCTTAGACGGATAATAAAAGACCAATCAGAAAATTCTCTTCCGCCAAAGCACCAAAAAACCCCGGTTGATATTGAATGGTGGATAGATATTGAAGATAAGTATGCACGTAGAGTGGCTAGCACAAAAACCGGAAATTCCGTAACACGATTTGGTTTTTTCGGGGCAAATTCACCAACTACATATGCATCTCTTCGTGAAGATATTGAGGAAGAACAGCCTATTTTCATAGACGACTCTATGCCATGTGATTGTACGGACTAAAAGAAAAACAAACCATGAAAAATCACTTGGATATAGTGTACTTGGATCATCAGGCAACTACACCGATAGATTCGAGGGTTCTTACTGCAATGGAACCATTTTTTAAGGACTTTTTCCATAATCCGCATACTGATAATTACCGTTACGCTGTTCGAGCGCGTGAAGCTGTTGAAGCGGCTAGGGTGCAGATTGCCCAGTCAATCGGTGCTCGTCATACATCGTCTATCGTATTTACTGGGAGTGCGACCGAAGCAAACAATCTTGCGATCCGTGGAATTGCGGCTGCGGCAAAAAGAGGGCGTAATAAAATCCTTACTCTTGCCACCGAACATAAAGCCGTGCTAGAACCCGTAAAGGCGATGACCGACGCAGGATTTGGAGTTTCCGTGCTTAAAGTTCGCCGTAATGGGATAGTTGATTTAGATGTTATCCGCAAGCATATTGATTCTTGTACTCTTTTATTGTCGATTATGCTGGTTAACAATGAGACGGGGGTTATTCAACCGATAAAGGAAATTGCCCAAATCTGCCATAAGCATGGAGTTGCCCTTCACAGCGACTGCGCTCAAACCTTAGGCAAAATTCCTGTTGACGTGTCGGAACTTGGTTTAGATCTTGCAACTTTTTCTGCCCATAAAGCTTATGGTCCCAAAGGAATCGGGTGTCTCTATGTGCGTCAAAGGCCCAAAGTACATATAAAACCTATAATTCTCGGAGGTGGACAAGAGGGAGGGCTTCGTTCGGGGACTCTTCCTGTCCCCCTGTGTGTCGGATTTGGAGTTGCAGCGGAAATAGCTAAGGAACAGGTAATCCAAGATACAACTAGGATTAATGAACTTGCTTCCATATTCTTTCAGGGAATCAAGAAAATTAAGCCGGATGTAGTGCTTCACGGAGATTCTGAGCGACGTGCTCCTGGATGCCTTAACATCATGTTTCCAGGATACAGGAGTGACAGCCTGCTTCAAGCTCTCCCACAAATTGCTGCTTCTACAGGTTCTGCTTGCGCTGCAACGGAAACCAAACCATCGCATGTATTGCGGGCATTAGGTCTCTCGAAAGAACAAGCCAACAGTTCAGTACGTTTCGGAATTGGGCGTGGAACAACAAAAGCGGAAATCCGAAAAGCTTTAAGTGCAATAAATTCTGTAATTAATGCAGTTTGAAGAATAGAGACTATCTTTGTTCATACGACAAATAAAGAACAATTCTTGCCATTGATTATTCCGTGGTTTTTCGGGAAAGTCAGGTATATGACTTTCCTGTCATAATAGTCAGTCCAACCAAGGTCGAACGATATCCCAACAAAGTTCTGCTATATTTTTTCCGCGTCGTAGCACGACCTCTCTGTTCCATTTTTCCACATTACGGAGTGGGTCCAGCAACGGTAGTCGATCACCTTTTTCCAAGAGCTCATCAATGGTTTTTGAGAAAGTAATACCAGCGGCTTTTGCTTCCTCAATTCTGTTATGTTGTTGTTTCTCTGTGCTCTCGGTTAGAGCCAGATAGAATATTCTCTTCTTTTTCCAACTGTCGCCACCAATAGCTGTGTTCTCTCTTGCGGGGAGCAGAACTAAGTTTCCAAGAGTGTGTCGCAGAATGTAATTTTTATACAAATCCTGTGGCCAACCACGTCTCGGTTCTGTCTCTGGCGCTACATGCTCTATAGTGAGATAATGCGCACCTATCCATGTTTTATAGTTCAGGAAAACTCTTTCGTCTTGACTTGATTTTACGCCATCTCTTTGCCATGTCCCAGGTAAGTTCTCGGAAGGTAAAGCTTGATGAGCTGCAGACAATATCATAAAGCGAACAAGTTCTCTAGATTGTTCATAGAGTGGGTTGTCAGTGACCTTTTCTACCCAATTATTCTTATCCAGTGATTTTAGTTTGTGCCTAAGCAGGTTTTTCAACGCTTCTTTCAATTCATTAGGATGTGGAGGATCCTTTTCATGTTCTATACCAGCGCATAGGCCGAACTTTTTACTTGCTCCGGGGCCCTTTTTAGGGGCCATAATAGCTCTAAAATCACTGTCAATCCCTGCTGTAGTGCCTGTTGCTGCACGCCTTATTACAAGAAAAGCGGTGATTGCCCTTAACGCTTGAAGAAAATGCGCATCACCAGTCTGTTTTAGATCAGGTTTCCAATAACGAGAAAGTATGGGCAGGATCAAGCTAGTTTTCATATCACTGATTAATGAGGAAAGCAATTGGATTTCATCGACATGCTTATTGTCATGAAAGCGAGATAGCTCTTCAATACCTTTTTTCCCCCAATAGAAACGTCGAAATTCAGCAGTGCGTGCCAGTGCGCGTACAAATTGTCGAGCAGATTCCTCACTATTGCTCACTGCTTTATCGTAACTTGTTCGAAGAAAGTTCCTCTGTGCGGCCAGATCTTTTGAAAGCTTTTTTCCTTCGATATAGAGGGCAAAAGTGACAACTAGATCTTTGGTTTCAGATTGTTTCCGTAGCGTATCAGAAAAACGTTGATCAAGATTTTCGTTCAGTGTTTCAAAAGCAGTTTCTGACTCAGAACCGATGTACCCAGTTTTACTTCTCTCGAAATTGATGACTCGCGGTTTTAATGTTTCAAGTGCGGTAAGTGGTTCACCTGTGGTATTCAGTGCATCAAAAATGTCAAATGCGGCGGATTCGTCCTCAGTTGTTACTCTGGTTAAAACAACATAGTTGCAGAAATAGGAGGCGAACATCAAAGTTCTTACAAGATCGTGTAAGACGTTGAGTTTAAGAATGTCTTCAATGGTCTTATTGATCTTACCCTGGTCTGTTACGAAATCGCGGAGCTGCTCAAGCAGGCCACGGCATTGGGCTCGATTTAACCGTCCCACATCAAATTGTTCGCATTCTGTATCTTCGTACCAACTTTCGTTATTTAGATTGTTGACTAAATGACGAACAATTTGATAGTTTTTTGCTAGCTTCTCAGCATGTTTATCTTCTCCAATTGCGGGTGGTACATATTCAATTTCTTCGCTACTAAAGTATTCAGTAAATCCATCAATAAATTTTCCTATTGGTGATAGATATTCTGATGAAGCTTTAGATTTCCCGCGCGTGTCACCCAACCGTATAATTCTCGAAAATGGGAAACTCTCCGTCGGAGTTAACTTTTGTGAACCCACTGCACATGTATAAAGTGCGTAGAGCCGCTCTTCAATTTCTTTTTTGAGCCATTTTGAAATAGTGTTATCAATAGAAGAGGAATTGATGCTAGACCATTGGTGCCTTAGAGCTTCGCAAAGAGCACAGGCAAAAAATGCTAGAGTTGTGAGACGTTGTTGGCCGTCAACAACGGCCAAAGATTTGCCAGAAAAATCCGGTTCTTTGGTGTCTTGCTCTACAAAAATTAAGGTTCCAAGAAATGTAAATGTGCTTGCGCCGGTACCTTGAGAAAGCCTTTCAAACCCATTCAGAATGTCAAAATACAACCGATGAATATTGTCTTTTGACCAGTCATATTGTCGTTGATATTCAGGGATGACGAAGCCAACAGTGCCATTATGGAGCATAGCGATTTCCAATGGGCTAGATGCTTCAGCTTTGAATAAATCTTTAACTTTCGACATAGCGTAGGTTTCTTAAGAAAAATGCGGAAAAAATATTTATAATATACGAGATGTGCAGTCTAACCAATTTTTTGCCAATTGGAGATACCCAAAATTGATATTTCAAAGTAATTTATTACGGACGGTTTCTTTAAAAGACTCAGGCAGGCTGGTTAATTTGCTTGTGATTTCTGCTAATACTGTATACCTGTCCGTTTACACTGCTTGATTACTACCTGCTCTATGCGTTGCAGTGCTGGATATTCGCCGAACTCCTCCTCAAAAAAAGCCCTTGTTGAATTCAGGCTTTCAAGCAGTCGGCCAGCAACCTCACCAACAAGACCAAGCAGGTATTGTGGTCTGATGTCGCATTGTCCGGCCATATTTTCCCAGTCGCGTTTCAATATGGAGCCGGGGTTTCTCTCCTTCCCAATCGAAAATGCCAGACGGTGATCGATTCTCTCTATTGCCCGCGTGCATACCAGATCGTAAAAAGGCGCCAGCCGGACCTCCCCGTCCCCTTTATATAGAAGGGATAAATTCTTGGCGTGGCCGTCGGAATTTCCGGCGAGCACGTTGAAAATTTGCCAGCGCAGCAGATTCGGAAGATCCGTGTCAGGGTCGCTTGATGCATCCCGAAGCAGCTCATAGCACTGCGCGAAGGATGGCCCTCCGTCTTCTTGGTATTTCTGTACGTGAGAGTATCCGAGCACCTGACAGAAATCCTCCTGGTGCGCCCGCGTCAACTCCCCGTCCCCGTTTCGGAAACGGTCGTAGCGCTCCATGATCGTGTAACGGTTCTTGTCTACAGACCGCATCCGGATTTTCACCACCGGCAGGCCGGCGGCTTCCGCTAGCATAGTCGTGAAGGTCTCATAAGCGGGAACGTTTCGGTATCCCGGAACCTCGAATTTCAGTATGTGGCTTGAAGGAGATTCTCCCTGAGGCAGCAGGTATTTCCCTTCCCGCACAAGAACCGGAAACTTGTCCTGCGCGCCCGCAAGCGAGAACCTGCAATTCCGCTGCCTGGCCCACAAGTACATCTGGCCGCGTTGGAAAACCAGCTCCGCCCGTTCCCCGTCGCTTATCGCGTGGTAGTTCTCTTCCACTGAAGGCCGCCGCTCCGGAGGCAGAAAGGACAGGGCGCCCGCGCACTCGCCGCCGATGGCTCGCAGCAGGTTAAAATCCGTGTCCGATGTCTTTAGGGCGCGGGAGACGTGTTCCCGGAAACCGCCTTCGGGAAGCAGGTTGGCGAAGAACCTGCGCGCGACTCCGTCCTCGCCCCGGAATTCGTCCGGGCAGAGAGGTAGAGTCCGGGAGATCGCGAACCCTCCGCCCGAGAGCCATCCGGCATCGTAACGAAAGCTTATGTGGCCGGAGGAGTCTCTCCTGAGACATCCGACAAGCCTCTGTCCGTTCCATACGTTTAGGGTGTCGTAATCGGTCATCGGTTTTTCTCCCGCCGTCAGAATTCCGGGGTGGTTTGGCCGCGTCGGCGCCGGACGAATTTTTTACCATATACACCGCCCCGTAATCAAACCCGGGTTCCCTCAGGCGGCATGGCCATGAACCGGGACACTCAAAGAGGGTTTCTTCTTTTCCCGGATTGCGGCGGGTTTCACTTGCCCTGATTCTCTCTGGAAGGACGAGTCGCTGAGGGAATGATGAAACGGATATGGTTTAAGATAATTATTTTTCCAAAACATGCCGAGGTCTCAATACTTCCTGCTATTACTTGTTTTTTCGATTGATAAATATGGGTCCGGGTCGGCGGAGATGTGCTTCTGCTGCTCTGCGGCAGACTGTGCTTCTGCTTGCATTCTGTCAAGTTTACCATTATATTTCTGACAAAATAAAGAGATCAAGCCATCATGTCCAGCTTGTCTGACAGGATTATGAAATACGCGGGGACTTTCCCCGAAGGCCAGCCGTTTGGCCCCAAAAATTTTCTGCATCTGGGAAACCGGGCGGCAGTCGATCAGGCCTTGGGGCGCCTTACCCGGCAGGAGAGGATGATGAGGATATTCCAGGGAATATACGTGCGCACTCTTGAGACTCCCTCCGGCAGACGCGCCCCGGATGTGAGGAAGGTGCTTGACGTGCTTTCCAGGCTTTGGAGTCAGCCCATGGTTTCCTCGGACGTTGACGCCGCCAGGTCTCTCGGGCTTACGGACCAAGTGCCTCCGCGACCGACTTATCTTACCTCGGGGCCTGACCGGCGGTTGTCGTTCGGCGACTTGGAAGTGGATTTGCGCCATGTTCCGCCCTGGCAGCTGGTCGCGCCCGGCAGGCTTGCCGGCACCATAATCCGCGCCCTGGCTTTCGTAGGTCCCGAAGAGGCTGAAAACACCCTGAATCTGATAGTGCCCGGTCTCTCCGAGGCGGACCGCGCCGATCTTCTCTCGATGCGGTCGAGGGTGCCCCTGTGGATAGCCGAACCGCTGAGCGCCTTTATGAAACGCGGCTGAATTCCTGTTGCCGAGAATCTCAAATTAAGAATCTGTTTTGAGTGTTTGATTAACTGACCGAAATTTCGTAAAATTTCCGCAATTCCAAGGTAATGAACTGTTGGTTGCTTGCAATCTGTCAGTCTTTATATTATATTTCTGATGCTAGAGAGGTCGGGTAACTATGAGTAGCATATCTGAACAAATCATGGAATACGCAGAAACTTTGCCTGAAGGTTCCCCTTTGTGCCCAAAGGATTTTCTGCATCTCGGCAACCGCCCGGCGGTGCATCAGGCGTTTTCCCGCCTTGCCCGTCAGGACAGGCTCAGGCGGATATTTCAGGGCGTATACATGCGAACCATTGAGACCCGTTTCGGCAGACGCGGTCCCGGTATCGATAAAGCAATTGCGGCACTTTCGGAATTGTGGGGAGAGATTATAGTTCCATCCGGTGGTTCGGCGGCAAATGTGCTCGGTCTTACGGACCAAGTTCCGATGCGCCGAATTTATTTGACCTCCGGGCCTGATCGACGTCTCCGGTTTGGTTTGCGGAATGTTGATTTACGTCATTCTCTGCGTTGGCAGTTGATAGCGCCGTACAGGCCTACCGGCACTCTCGTACGAGCGCTTACTTTTCTTAGCGTGCAGGAAACTGAAGAGGCATTGGGAAAAGTGTTGCCTCGGTTTTCGGAAGCCGATATGGCTGAACTTTTGTCTGCCCGTTCAATTCTTCCGGAATGGATTACTGAACCGCTAAGCGCCTTTGAGAACCATGTCCAGTAAAATCTCATTCCAGTCACTTTCAGTTGACGACAAGTACAATGTTCTGGAGCAGGCCGCGGACCGGTCGGATGGCGATCCCTATCTGCTTGAAAAAGATATCTGGGTAGTTCAGATACTTAAAATTCTTTTTGACGCTCCATTTGGAAAGGACTTGACCTTCAAAGGGGGGACATCTCTCTCAAAAGCATATAATGCGATTCGGAGGTTTTCCGAGGATCTTGACATAACCTACGATATTCGCGCCTTCGCGCCGGATGTTGTGGGCAAGTCGGAGGACGCACTTCCACCAAACCGGAGTCAGGAGAAGAAATGGACAAAGACGATCCGCAAGCGCCTTGAGGAGTGGACGCGGGAAGAGGCCCGAGCGGTGATAGAGGAGGGTCTTGTCCTCTCCGGTTTTCAACCTGAGAGCTTTCGCACTGAAAATGATCAGGTTTATATTGCCTACGAACCGATGTTTGCCCACTCAACTTTCGTCAAGCCGGAAGTGAAGGTGGAATTCGGCGCTCGCTCGACAGGAGAACCTTGGGTGGAACGACAGGTTAAATGTGATATAAGCGATCTGGTGCCGGAAATCGTTTTTCCCTCTGCCCGTCTGTCCGTCATGGTGGCCGAACGCACTTTCTGGGAAAAAGCTACTTCCTTGCACGTGTTCTGTCACCGCAGACGCGGTCGCGGTAACCGCCTCTCGAGGCACTGGCACGATCTGGTCCGGCTGGATGACGCTGGGTATGGAGACAAGGCTTTTGCCGACCGCGAACTCGCTCTCTCGGTTGCCCGCCACAAGTCGATATTTTTCCCGGAGAAAGACGCCGAGGGGAACCGGATTGATTTCGAGGCGTCCGTGAGGGGAGAATTGCGGCTGGTTCCGGACGGGGAGACCTACGACCTGTTGGCGGAGGATTACGAAGCCATGATCGAGTCGGGCATGCTGTTTAATGACCCGGAACCGTTTGAGAATCTCATGGAACGGTGCGCCGACATTGAGGCGAGAGCGAATGAGGTTTAGGGCGTCTCAGAAGATTCTTTTTCGATATCGTTAAAAAACAGTCTCTTCGCTATATCCGGTGCCCGGTTGCTAATGCCGTTTGTGCTCAGGCAGTCGGACCAAGAATCAAGGTATTCGGGAAAAGTGTCGTCCTTTCCCGGTTCCCAGTGATTAAGCCATCCGCACTCTCTCCAAAGCGAGAGGTCTTCTCGAAAGTAATCCAACAGGGCAACTGCTACCACCCCGTTTAGTTCCCTTTCCACAGAAGATGTCTCAAGAGCGAAAACGTTCTCGGCAAACCACCGGGAGATATCCTTGCTGGAAGGCATGCCGTATTTCGCTTCGATGTGTTCGGCGTACTCTGCGTGGCTCGGCGCGAAATCTGCCGCTTCAAATACCTTCTGGGGTGGACTTTCAGCCCAGGCCTCGGCCAGTTGGCGCAGGACGAAAAGAGACGACATTTCACACAAGCTTTCCTCAAACCACTTGTGTCTGTGCTGTTCTGTGCGGTCAAAGTTAGTCAGTATGTGACAGAGTTCATGGGAGAACTGGTAAACATACTGGCTCCAGTAACTGTCCCGCGCACATAGATAAATCTGATATGGACGCCTGCCATAAACCACAAAGGGGTACTCCTGGTTCCACGGGGTTACGTGAATAATATCCTCTGGTTCTTTTCCGAATGCTTCCGCAAGCACCGCGTACGCGGATTCAATAACTCCATGTATCGCGCTCAGGCTCACGGCTCCCCAGTTCCCGTTCTCAACTACCAGCTGGCTTGTCTTTTGCGTATCAACTGCCATCATTCTTCTCCGCAGATCTTGGGCGAAACCTCGACCGTGCCTTTTCTCACAGTCTTTTTTCCGCCGAGCATACGCCGGAAGTCACCGAGATCCCTGCAAACCCAGCTTGCTGCCTCAAGTGCTTGGCGCTTTTCTTTGGAGAAACTCGGAGAAAAAAGCGCAAATTCGTGCTCCCATTCCCTGAAGCGTTTTCCTTTTCTGGTGGATAAGAAGCTCTCCACATTGTTTCTGAAAACGTGAAGCGATTTCGGGTCGTGCCCCTTGGGGTTTCGTTTGCAGGACCCGAACCGCACGCGGCGGTCATCGTCGTTCCAGGCTATGAAATCAATTTCCATGGTTTGCGGTCCGTTACGCGGTCGGTTCCAAAAGCCTCTCAGGCGGTCTGTAATTGGGAAGTCTGCCTCACCCGTGCGGGATGCTTCCTCGCTCGCGTCGCGGATCATTCTCTCAAAAGCGTGTCCTTCAAGTGTGCGAAGCTTCGGGATAAGGCGTTCTGACACTTCTGAGACTGGCAGAATCCGTGCTGATTGACATGCCGACTGAATTACGCTGAGCCACGCGGAGAGAAACAGATCCGAAACAACATACCGGGCGCCCCTTGAATGCTCACCGGCAAAGACCGGCAGCTCCTTTTCCACAAGGCGCAGATCCTTGGTCAGGTTCTTCAGATACGGTCCCAGTGTTGTATGTTCCGGCAATGCTTCCCGCAGTTGCGCGTGAGTGCACTTTCTGCGTTCCGCCAGAGTACGGAGAATGGCGAGGGTGTTTAAGTGCAGTTCACCTCTGAGCAGACTTTCTCCCTCTTCCCGCAGGGGGGCGTCTGAGCGCAGGAAAAGTCTCTCGCAAAGCTCCTTTGTCCATTGTGACCATTCGGGTATGCCGTCAAGACCCTCGATTTCGGCAAAATGCCGCCAGTACTTGGGCACGCCGCCAAACAGTGTCCACAGGGTCAGACAGCGTGCCGGGTCAATCGCGCCGTGTCTCTCACATACTTTAAATACTGTAGAGAGGTTCCAGGGTGCGAGGGTCATGTTAAATGTTGTCCTTCCGAAAAGCGGTGCCTTGCGGTTCTCAAGAAGTGCCTCCATTTCGGTCTGTACGGAACCCAGCACTATCAGCCCTCCTGCGTGGTTCTGGTTCTGGATGCGGTCCACTTGCGCTTGGAGCAGAGACGGGAAGCCGCGCAGTGGTCCGCGATGGCAGATCTGGAATTCGTCGAGAACCACGGTTACTCCCGAACTGCAGAGGGTCCCTACAGCTGAGGCTATACCCGCAAGGTCCTGGATTGATCCCGCTCCGCCTGCATGGTTTTCAAGCCCCGCTTCCCTTATCGCGTTTCGAAATACCGTCGTGAAATCCGACGGATTGCTGTCGGGTAGCTGTACGAGAAACGGCGGGATGTCGTCTGCTCGGTCTTCTGAGAGCATCTTGATTGCCTGCTGGATGAGGGCGGTCTTCCCGATCCGGCGACGCCCCCGGATAGCTCCGAAGAACCAGGATCCTCTGCGCATGTGAGCAAGCAGGCTTCCCAGTTCCTCCTCTCTTCCGTAAAAGTTCCATTGCTTTTGCATGCTTATAAGATAATTATTTTTACAAAACATGCAAGCAGATGATGTCCTTACTGTAATCGGCAGTCTAAGGGTTTATCGACTGCAATGTCGGGAGAGTTCCAGACTGTCTTGGGAGCAAAATTCTGGGTCTGTGCGAGACAGGCGGCTTGTGGGCTGTGTTTTTGGGTCACGGTGCGACATAGATTATCTTCGCCTCTTCCAGAACTTTCTGGCGAAAGTACGGACTCAGACACTGCGGCGTGTTGAGATCTATCTGCCGTCCCAGAATTTCTGAAAGGTCGTTGGGTATTCGACCGAAAAACGCCAGTCCTGGGGTTCTTCCCGGTTTGAATTCGACCAATACGTCTATGTCGCTTTTGGGTGTGAAGTCGTCGCGCAGCACAGAACCGAACAGAGACAAGCACTGTATGCCGTTTCGTTTGCAGAACTCCGCGATCTTGTCTTCGGGTATGTCGATTCCGGCAATCATATGGTTTCTATCTCTTAAGCTTGTAGCCGGCCTCCACCATGTCCCAGGTGTCTTCAGTGACTCCCTGCTCGCGAAGCTTGTTTTTCTGAGTTCTCTGCGTGCCCGTCTTCGGGAATGAATCTACGAACCTTATGAATCTCGGAATCATGAAATAGGGCATTCTGGGCTGCAGGTAATCCATCAGTTCCGGGGGATCTATCTCTTTTCCTTTCTTCGGGATCACGAGTATCATGAGCTCGTCTTCTGCGTATTTCCCGGCTTCTGACTTTATGCCTATCGCGGCCGATTCCTCGACGTTAGGGTGGGAGTTGACGATTTTCTCTACCTCAAAGGAGCTTATGTTCTCGCCCCTTCTTCTTATGTAGTCCTTGACCCTGTCGACAAAATATATGTAGCCGTCTTTGTCCATTCTTCCCGCGTCGCCCGTGTGGAACCAGAAATTCCTGAAGTCCTCGACGGTCTTCTCGGGCATCTTGTGATAGTAGTGAAGCATCACGTTAGGAATCCTCGGGCGCACTATGATCTCCCCTATGCTCCCCCTCGGCACCTCTTCGTCTGTCTCCGGGTCGGCGACCTTTATCTCGTAGTTTGGGGCTTCCTTTCCGCAGGATCCCACCCTGAAAGGCTCTCCGGGCCTCATCCAGGTGCACTGGCCTATTTCCGTCAGGCCGTAGCCCTCCATGAACTTTATCCCGAAGCGCTCCATGAACTCCTCTATCATGTCGTGGGGGGCGGGCGAGCCGAGAACGAGCTTTATCTTGTGCTGTTCCTCCTCCGGCACGGGAGGGGTGTTCCAGAGAAAATACGACATGGTTCCCACGGTGTTGAACTTCGTCACCCCGTGGTCGACCATCCATTTCCAGAAGCGGCTTGAGCTGTATTTCTCCTCGACCACTGCCTTTGCCCCCTTTATGAGCGCCGGATAGACCGTCATCACCATGGCGTTTGAATGAAAAAGTGGAAGGCACGTGAAGCACACATCCTCAGGGCCGACGTCCATTATCTCGGCGTAGTTCCTCGCGCTGCTGTAGTCCGCCGCGGATGGTCTCATGACTCCCTTTGAACGGCCCGTGGTGCCCGAGGTGTACATGAGCCTCGCGTAGTCCATGAAAGTGACCTCGACGCCCGGCTCTTTGCCAGAGCCCGAGTTTATGAATTCTGAGTAGGAGATCATCTTGCGGAACCTGTATCCGTGTCTTTTGAATTTCCTGTCCCCGCTCCTTGTCCAGACTATGACATGGCGGAGCTTTGAGAGTTTTTTCGCTATGGGTGGCATCCGGTCAAGATACTCTTCGGCTATGAAAAGCACCTCGGCGTCCGAGCTGTCGATTATGTATTCAAGAAAATCCATCTTGTAGGCCGTGTTTATGGGTACCATTACGGCTCCCATCTTGAGGATTCCGAACCAGGTTATTACGTAGTCATCTGAGTTCGGCATATAGACGGCAATTTTTTGCGCCTTCTCTACCTCGAGACCGCAAAGGGCGTTTGCCACGCGGTTAGCGAGACGGTTTGTCTGGTAGAAGCTTAGGGGCTTTTTGTAGCCGAACTGAAGAAATGGCTTTTTGCCGAGCTTCTTTGCCTGTTCGCGAAGCACCTTGGGAAGCACCCAGGCGGCCCTGTCTTCCTTGAGGTACCAGTTGACGTCGAATTTCCCGTTCTCGCGCTTGTAGGTGACGGGATGCATGAGGTCTTTAGGTTTTTTCCTTGCCATTTTTTTTCTCCTTTTCCGCGTTGCGGTGGGGATTTCCGGTTAAGGGTCAGGTCTTTCTGTTTAACTGAACTCCTCTCCGGACGGTTCTGTTTCGGGTTTTTTCTTTCCGAATATCTTTGCGATAATTATTCCAAGCTCGTAGAAGATGAAAAGAGGAATGAGCATGAACATCATCGATACGGCGTCTGTAGTCGGTGTTATGAAGGCGGCGAGAATGGCGTTTATCAAAAGCGCGTATTTTCTGTTCCTCGCGAGAAATCCCGACGTTACGAGCCCGAGCCTTGAGAGGATGAAGACTATAAGCGGAAACTCGAACACGAGCCCGAAACCTATCATAAGCGCCGTGAGGAACGACAGGGCCTCCTTTATGCTGGGAAACGCCTTTACGTACTCGGTCGTGTATTCGCCGAGCAGAAACCGCAGTCCTTGGGGAGCGGCGATGAAGTAGCAGAAAAGAGCGCCGACGATGAAAAACATCGTTCCGAAAGTGACAAGCGGAATAACAACCCTTCTTTCCTTCTTGTAGAGTGCCGGGGAAACGAAATGCCAGGCGTTGTACAGAATGAATGGAACGGAAAGGAAAAAAGAGAAAAACAGCGATACCTTGAGATAGGTGAGAAACCCTTCGGCCGGGCGCGTGAATATGAGGGAGCTTCCCTCGGGCAGGCTCCTTATTATGGGTCCCATGAGCAGGTCAAATAGCTTTTTTGAGAAAATGTAGCAGGGAATGAAGAAGACAAGTATCGGAATCAGGGAATATATGATTCTTTTTCTGAGTTCTTCTGCGTGCTCAATAAAATTCATGCCTCTTTCTTCTTTCATTGCAGCAGGTTAAGTTAACCCAAACTGCGGTTTTTAACAATTCTGCGCTCCCCTGCGTGTTCTGCCCGCCCGCTCCGAGAACACGGCTGGGCTGATTGACATTGTCTTTGGTTTAACTATTATCTTAGTGATTTTTATCCCGCCATCCCGGAGGAATCTCTTGAAAATACTAATAACTGACGGACTTGCTAAGCAGGGCCTTGCGCTTCTTAAAGCCGCCGAAGGGGTCGAGGTTGACGAGAGAAAAGGCATCTCTCCCGACGAGCTTATTGATATAATAAAAGACTATGAAGGTCTCGTGGTAAGAAGCGCCACGAAGGTTACCAGGGAAGTCATAGAGGCTTCGGGCGGCAGGCTTCGGATCATAGGACGCGCCGGAATAGGGATAGACAACATAGACCTTGACGCCGCGACCAGAAACGGGGTAGCCGTTATGAACACCCCCGAGTCAAACTCGATAACCACTGCGGAGCACACCATCACGCTGCTGCTTTCCCTCGCCAGAAGGATTCCCCAGGCCCACTCCTCGATAAAATCGGGCAAGTGGGAGAGAAACAAGTACAAGGGGGTTGAGGTCTACGGGAAAACAATAGGACTTGTGGGCCTCGGAAACATAGGAAAGCTGGTGGCCGAGCGGGCTATGGGCCTCAAGATGAAGGCGATCGCGTACGATCCTTATCTCAGTAAGGAAGCCGCGAAGAAACTCAGCATCGAACTTGTCTCCCTGGATGAGCTCTTCCGTCGCTCGGACGTTATAACGGTGCACACGCCCCTTACGGATGAAACTAGGGATCTTATAGACTCTGAGTCTTTTGCGAAGATGAAGGAAGGGGTGATAGTGATTAACTGCGCCAGAGGGGGGATAGTGAACGAGGCGGATATGTCTGAGGCTCTCCGCGAAGGCAAGGTTGGAGGGGCGGCGTTTGACGTTTACACCTCGGAACCCATAGATCCCGAAAATCCCGTTCTCTCGATCGATGAGAACATAGTGCTTACCCCGCATCTCGGTGCTTCAACAGAGGAAGCTCAGATAAAGGTCGGGACCACAATGGCGGAGCAGCTTATAGATTTCGCGCAGAAAGGGGTTGTCAGAAACGCGGTTAACATGCCGTCGCTTACAACAGAGCAGCTTGCAGTCATGAAGCCTTATATGTCGATCTGCGAGAAGATAGGCAGCCTTCACGGGCAGCTCTGCAAGGGCGCGGTTCGCACAATAGAGGTGACTTACGAGGGCGAGGCGGCCGAAGTGGACTGCAGTTACCTGACGGTTTCCGTCCTGAAAGGCTTTCTCTCGCACATAATGGATATCTCGGTGACCTACGTTAACGCTCCGTCGATAGCCGAGGAAAGGAAGATAAAGGTAGTGGAGTCAAAATCCGCGGCCATGAGTCAGTACACGAACCTCATTACCGTGACCGTTACGACCCGCGAGGCGACCAACGAGATTTCGGGAAGCGTTTTCAGCGGGAACCACGGAAGGATAGTCAAGGTAAACGGGGTCGAGATCGACGTCGTTCCCGAGGGATTTCTGCTCGTGAGCCACAACTACGACCGCCCGGGATTCATAGGTTCCATGTGTTCTGTCCTCGGGAAAAACGGCGTAAACATCGGTCGGATGCACCTTGGAAGAAGATCCGCCGGCGGGGAAGCCATAGTTTTTACGAACGTCGATGCCGAGGTCAGCGAGGAAGTTATCCGGGAGATTTCCACCGTAGAGAATATTATTTCTGTAACCCAAGTCAGTTTTTCAGATGAGTAAATTTTTGACACTGCCCGAGGGCGTTAAGGATTTCGGTCCCGTTAAGGCAGAGAATCTCAAGCGGATAGAGAACGCGCTCCTTGAAGAGTTTTCCTACTGGGGTTACAGGAGGGTTATAACTCCTCTTTTCGAGTATCTTGACACCATGTCTGCGGGTATCGGGGAAGACTTCAAGCACAGATTAATGAAGTTTGTCGATCCGCACACGGGTGAAATCGTGGTGCTGCGCCCCGACATTACTCCTCAGATCGGACGTATGGTCGCCACGCGTTTAAGCGATCATCGCTACCCACTCAGGCTTTGCTATTCCGGAAGGGTAGTGAGATACGAGGAGAAGGGCAGCGGCAAGGAGAGGGAGGTCTTTCAGCTCGGCTGCGAGCTTCTGGGGCTTAGTTCGACTGAAGGGGATTCCGAAATAATCGCGCTGGCTCTAAAATCGCTTAACCGCCTCGGCCTTAAAAAAATAACTCTGAACCTCGGGCATACGGGCATTCTTGATGCTGTTCTTCGCGACGCCGGAGAGATAAGGGACGAGCTTTTGCAGGCGCTTGTAAAGAAGGATCAGGAGTGGATAAGAAGGATAGTGGAACCCTCCGGTATTCCCACGGACGTAAAGGATGTTCTTTTCTCTCTTTCTGATTACTACGGTGATGCCGATATCCTTCGCAAAGCCGCCCAAAACGAGAGATTCAAGCCCTGTATCGAGGAAATCGTCTCCGTGATCTCCGTGCTCGATGAATACAATATCGAATGCGACATATCGGTTGACCTTGTTGAGGTCAAAGGTTTTGAGTACTACACCGGAGTCACTTTCGAGGTAATATCATCCGTAGCTCCCGCTTCTCTGGTGACGGGCGGCAGATACGACGGCCTCATCAGCCGGTACGGGCGGAGCGTCCCCGCGGCGGGATTCGCGATAGATGCCGAGGTGCTTCTGCAGAACACAAAGAGCAGCGACGGTGAGAACCAGGTCCATTTCATAATAGTGCCCAAAAGCCAGGATCTCAGAGGTGACGCCATAAGGCTTGCCGAGTGGCTGCGCTCAAGCAGCTTCAAGGTCATACTTGATTTAAACGGAAGCTACGAGGACATGATCGATTCCAATGATTTTTTTGACGGGGACGGTTCGTTCGCTACATACGGGGTCATAAAGCTTGAATCCCCTTCCGAGATGAAGCTGGTCGAATCCCGGACCGGGTCCATCAGGGAATTCTCCAATCTCGAGGAACTTCTTACCGGAGGAGGGCTCTAGGCTTGCCGAGCATAGTAGTCCTAGGTACGCAGTGGGGGGATGAGGGCAAGGGAAGGATAGTGGATCTAATAGCCTCAAGGACCGACCTGGTAGTGAGATATCAGGGCGGAAACAACGCGGGCCACACCATTGTTACGGACGGAAAGAAGATCATACTCCACCACGTGCCCTCGGGAATACTCAGGGAAAACAGCCTGTCTCTTATCGGAAACGGTGTGGTCATCGATCCCAAGGTGCTGGTCTCGGAAATAGATGCGCTCAGAAGCGCCGGGTATCCGGTTAGCCCCTCTAATTTTCTAATAAGCGAGAGGGCTCACGTGATAATGCCCTATCACAGGGAAATAGACCTGCTTAGGGAGAAGCGGCGCGCAAGCGGAAGGAAAATAGGCACTACCGGCAGGGGGATAGGTCCGGTCTACGAAGACAAGTACGCAAGAAGGGGCATAAGGATGCTTGATCTTACCGAACCCGAGGCCTTTCGCCATAGGCTCGTTTCTGTCATGGCCGAGAGGAACGCCTATATAGAGAAGGTTCTCGGAGCGGAGCCCCTTTCGCCTGAGAGGGTGTATGAAGAGTACTTGGGGTACGGCGAGGTTCTCGGACCGTTTATCTCGGATGTCTCCTCGATTATCCGCAGAAGCGGTGACGAGGGCAAGAAAATTCTATTTGAAGGAGCTCAGGGCTCGCTTCTCGATATCGACTTCGGCACTTACCCCTACGTCACGTCGTCAAACGCGGGCCTTGGGGGCGTGTTTTCCGGAACCGGGGCGGTGCCGGCACTCGTGAACTCCATAGTGGGAGTCGCTAAGGCGTATACCACAAGGGTCGGGGAAGGTCCCTTTCCGACGGAGGAATCGGGCGAGATACAGGATGCGCTGAGAAGGGAAGGGGAGGAATACGGAGCCACCACCGGGAGGAGCAGAAGGTGCGGATGGCTTGATATGGTTGCGCTTAACTATGCGCTGAGAACAAATGGCGTAACCGCCATTGCCCTTACGAAGCTTGACGTGCTTTCGGGTTTTGAAAAAGTAAAGATATGCACGGGCTACGGATATAACGGGTCGGTCACGGAGGAGTTTCCCGCAAGTCTCTCCGTTCTTGAGAACTGCGAGCCCTCATACGAGGAGATGGACGGGTGGGATGAGGATCTGGCCGGGATAAAGAGCCCGGAACAGCTGCCCCCAAACGCCCTGAGTTTCATAAAGAGAGTTGAGGAATTGACCGAAGTTCCGGTCTGGATCGTCTCGGTGGGTCCGCAGCGCGACATGTACTTCGAACTAAGAGACTGCGTGTTTTCCAGCTAGTTAGTTTTCTTTCAGAACCCTGATTGTCTGTGCCGCAAGCTTGGGGTCAAACCTGTTCTCAGAGGAGATGAAGTTGCTGTCGAAAAGGCCCGCAGCTTCCACTATGTCTCCCTCGGCAAAAAAGATCTCTTCTTCCCAGACGACAGTTATGTAGTTTCCGTCGCTGTCGGCCAGCTTAAATGTCGCCGATTCTGCTGGTTCTCCCATAGTTTCCATCTCCCACACTTTTCCTCTGACGCGCACTTCCTGCATCGTATATACAGAAGGGTTAAGAATAAGAACCGCTACGGATTTGTCGGCCGACACCATGGAAGTTGCCGGGTTCTCCCACCTTTTGCACGAGGGAGCAAGCAGCATTGCTGCGAGAAGAAAGACGGCAAGTGTTTTCATCTGTTTTCTCCTGTTACGGGGTACGTCCGCTGACATTGTCTTTAATTTTTTCGTACGCGTCTATTATTTTCATCACAAGCGGGTGTCTTATGACGTCGGTTTTCGAGAAATTGACGAACTCTATTCCCTTTATTCCGGAGAGGATGTTCATGGCTTCAATCAGCCCGGAGCTCTGTTCCCTGGCAAGGTCTATCTGGGTAATGTCTCCAGTTATAACCGTTTTTGAGCCGAATCCGAGTCTTGTAAGAAACATCTTCATCTGTATCGCCGTCGTGTTCTGCGCTTCATCGAGAATTATAAACGCGTCATTCAGCGTTCTTCCTCTCATGTAGGCTATCGGGACGATTTCAATCATGTTTTTCTCAATCAGCCTGTTTGCCTTCTCAAAATCCATCATGTCGTAAAGAGCGTCGAAAAGGGGCCGCAGGTACGGATTCACCTTTTCCTGAAGGTCGCCGGGGAGAAATCCCAGTTTCTCTCCCGCCTCCACGGCAGGTCGCGCGAGCACTATTCTGTTTACCTTCTTGTTCGTAAACGCAGAGACGGCCATCGCCATCGCCAGATAGGTTTTCCCCGTTCCCGCGGGTCCTATTCCGAACACCATGTCGTTTCTTCGTATGGCGTCAATGTAGAGCTTCTGGTTTATCGTCTTGGGGCTTATTATTTTTTTCCGTACGGATATGCAGACCGTGTCGAGGAATATCTCTTCGAGGGAGGCGTCTTTCTGGCTGAGAAGTCTCTTCGCTATCTTTATGTCTGAAGGCTGGAGAACGTATCCCTTCTCTATAAGAGAGTACATCTGTCCCATGAGCATGCCCGCTTCGGCAGTCCTCTCCTCGTTTCCCTTTAGAGTGATCTTGTTGCCCCGGGTATGGATGCTTATGTCGAATTCGCTCTCTATTTCCTTGAGATTCGAGTTGAGTTCCCCGTAGAGGACCTTTACCGCTTCTATGTTCTCAAGTTCGAGTTCCCTGATTCCGTCCATAGGCACCTAGGCTGCCGCGCGGGAAAAATTACGCTTCGCGTTTAGAATTTTTATGGTATCCACCCGAAAACAATACTGTACAGCTTGGCGTCTCACTTCTGTTTATTTTCCCTTTTTTTAAGGTTTTTCTCAACAGTTTTCAAGTCACGTTGATTGTCCGCGGAGTCCGTCCGTTCTTTAGGGTACGCCAAGCGGGTCCGGGTAAATTAGCTTGTACCCGAGTGTTTTTTTCAGTTTTTCGTTTGAGACTATCTTGTATTGCGGGGGATTTTCCGTTTCGAAAAGCGGCGGCGGGATTCCATATTTCCGGGCCTCACGCGAATAGTACTCCCTTCTGGTGGGATGCTCGTCGCAGGTGGCGTTGAGAATCGTATTTCTCACGTCGAGATTTATTATGGCTTTCGCAATTCCTATGCAGTCATCGCGGTGTATGAGGTTTAGGGGGCAGTCGGGATTTAGCACCAGTTTTTTTCTTCTTATCGATTTTATTGGCGCCCTGTCGTAACCTATGAGTCCCGAAAAACGTATCACGGTCGTGTCGAATTCAGGGTTATCCGTTAAAAGCCTCTCCACGCGCAGAAGAGCCTTCCCCGACGGTTTATCAGGATAAAGGGAGTCCTCTTCCCTCACAACTCCGTTTGTGTTCGGATAAACAGAGGTTGAACTGGCAAAAATGACCATTTTCCCCCGGGGGTTCGGTATCGCCTCGATGAGGTTTTCGATCTGCTTTTCATGATAGGTCTCGATGTCTTCTCTTCGCTCGGGGGGAAAGTTTATGAAAAGAATGTCAGAGGAGAAAAATTCATCCGCTCTGTCTGCGTTTACCTCGGGGGCTATATCTAGAAGGTAAGGCTCTATCCCCTTTTCCGAAAGGGCGGGGACTGCTTCGGGTTTTCTGACCGACCCTCTTACCGAAAAACCCGTTTCCTTGAGGGAGAGCGCGAACGGCTCTCCGAGCCAGCCGCAGCCAAGGATGCTCACGGTCTTCACTGGTTCTGTTCCGCCTCCCGCTGCGTTATTTCACGCATGACTTCCGCTCTCTGCTCGTCTGAATAATCCTCCCAGTTCGCTATCTCGTCGCTTGTGCGAAGACATCCGACGCAGAGCTCCGTGTCCTCGTCCATTATGCATATGCCGTTACATGGAGAACTTGTTTTCCCCAAAGCGCTATCCTCCGCAGAAAAGCCTGAGCATCTCAAGATACTTTTCGCTTGTCTTGCTCACTATGTCGGGCGGCAGCCCGGGAGCCGGGGGATTCCTGTCCCAGCCCGTTTGCTTGAGATAGTCCCTTACGAACTGCTTGTCGAAACTTGTCTGCGGCCCGCCGGGGGCGTAGTCCGCAAGTGGCCAGAACCTTGATGAGTCAGGCGTCAGGGCCTCGTCTATCAGGATGAGCTCTCCTGAGTCGCGGTCTATGCCGAACTCGAATTTCGTATCGGCCAGTATCACTCCTTTGTCCTCGGCTATTTCCGCGGCGGCGGCGTAAATCTCAATGCTTGCGTCCCGTACCCTGCCCGCGAGTTCCCCGCCTATCATATCGCGCACTCTCCCGAACGTTATGTTCTCGTCATGGGTTCCCTGCTCGGCCTTGGTCGAGGGGGTGAAGATGGGTTCCGGAAGCTTCTGCGACTCAACGAGGTCTTCCCCGAGGGGTATTGCGCAGACGGAACCGGTTTTTTTGTATTCCTCCCACCCAGAACCGCTTATATAGCCTCTTACGACGCACTCCACGGGAAGCGGGTCTGTCTTTTTCACGAGCATGGAGCGGCCAGCGAGCGTCTCGGAGTGGTTCCCGAAGGGCTCGGGAAAGTCCCCGGGGTCTGTTGAAATCATGTGGTTCGGGATGATATCCTCTGTTTTTCGAAACCAGAATTCGGAGATACGGTTCAGCACCTCCCCCTTCGCGGGTATTCCGTTTGGAAGTATCACGTCGAAGGCCGAGATGCGGTCGGTCGCTATCATCACGATACACTCGCCGAGATCGTAGATATCCCTTACCTTGCCCCTTCTTGTTTCTTCCAGCTCGATGAAATCCGTGTTGAGTATGGTTTTGCGAATGGTTCCGTCACTTGATTCCCGTTTTTGCGGGATGCCTCGACTGAATGGTGAAACTACCCGAAACCGGAGCTATTCTCAAATGCGCGGAGCGGGTTCTTGGTGATGCTAGAGAGATAGGTCAATTTCTGTCTTTTTGTTATGTGGTTGTGCCGTGAGAAGCAACCGTTTGCGAACATGCTGGGTTTGCTTTATGCTCTTTGTACGGTAGTATCCCACGGGTTTATCTCAAAGCGGGAAAATGTCGTTTAAACTTGAAATAAAAAACTTTGGAAAATTGTCCGACGCAGAGATACATATCGGACAATTTACTGTATTCACGGGACCCAACAACACTGGCAAAAGTTCCGTCTCAAAGTTGCTATACTCAATTTTTAACGGGATGAATGCCAATCATGCATTGGTATATTTTAATACCTTGACTAAACCCTTGCGAGATAGGTTGATTGGATTGATACGGTTTGCTTATGAGGATAAAGATTTTCCGTTATCTATTTTAAACACTCAGATAGACCAAATGGAAAAAATAATCAAGCTGTGCTCCATTGACAATCTTGAGGAAATTGAAGGACAGTTAAGGGAGGTAGTTGAATATGCGGAAGAATTGTCCCGGACATTCATACGTATTGAACCGGAAGCCAAAAAGCGGTTGAAGAAACTCGGTCTTCCTCCAGACCTATATGAGGAGGGCTTAGATGGGATAAAAGAAGCACTTGATAAATTATGCGTAAATATTAAGGAGACGGATGATCGAAAACTTCTTATAAATGGGATACGACATAGCATTCTCCGAAATTTAATTCACAATTTCCAGGTGTCTAGTCTTTCCTCCCTTAGAACGCGTCCGAAAGAACCTTCCGAAGTTTCTATTGAAGGCATCGGCGAGTTTCATCTGGAAAACGGCGATTTTGTCAATCTTAATAGGATTATGGTGGCTGGTCTTGAAAAGCTTCAGCATTATTCCAGAGTGATTTATCTGGAGTCGCCTGTTTACTGGAAACTCAAACTGGCGCTGGAGAGGGCTGAGGAATTCCGGCATTTTTACCATCCTGCGGAAAGTGACACACTGACTGGAGTTCCCGGCTATTTTCATGATCTGGCGAGGGTTTTAAAAGTAAAGCGCTCTGGCAGTATCGCTTTTCCGAAGCTTTATGAAAAATTGGTCTCAGAACAGGTTATGGGTGGAGAACTCGTGATTTCCGAAACAGGGGAATTAGGTTTTCATGAAAACGATCGCAGTTTTCCCTTGTCTCTGACTGCTATGGGAGTTGTCAACCTCGGCATTCTGGCCTTGCTTATCGAGCGCAGGATTATGGATGAGGGCACCTTTCTTTTTATTGATGAACCGGAAGCGCATCTACATCCTTCTTGGCAGGTTAAAATGGCTAGAACACTTTTTGAATTGGCCCGCTCAGGTGTTAACGTTGTGATTGCTACCCATAGCGTTGATATTCTTAAATTTCTTGAAGAAGAAGTGAAAAAGCATCCTGAAAACAAAGAACTCATTGCACTGAATCATTTTTCGGCGGACGGTGTTAAAGACTATGATGATTTTGATTCCAAACTGGTGGGCATCAAAGAGGAACTAACCAAACCATTTACTGACTTGCACCTGGAAGGTCTGTAATCTTGAAATCTTTACAATATTTTTTTGGCCCACTGGAAGTCGAACATTTAAATAAAAACGTGCAAGAGTTCTCCGTCCAAGCCTATGCGGTTGATAAGCCTTGTGGCAAAGAAGGAATCAGACTAAAGGATCAATTTAAAATGGGAAGTTTTCATTCCTGTGATTACATTCTTGCAGAAGAAAATAAAGATAAAGTCCTGTTAATAGAGGACTCAAACCTTGAAAGAGTAAAGAGAAATTTGGAAGAGGAATGTCTCTGTTTTATGCTGGACAAGGATCAGGACAGGAAAAACTTGTCCCGAAAAATCAGGGAGAAAATCAGGGACGAACAACGTTTAAAAGCCTATGCGAGCTTGCTGCTTTTATGTCGTCTAACTTCAAAAGACACAGATGCGAAAAAACTGATAGGAGATAAGGAGATTCATTTCTGGGTTATAGTTACCGATGGGATTGCCTCAGATTTTCGAGTATTTGATGAAATTGGATCCAATTTAATGGGTTGTCTGAAACCGCTTGTCTCGAGTGTGGAATTTCTTCCCTTAAAAGAGGCGGAGCAAAAACTCAATGAATGGGCGTAGCGAATGAGTCCGCTGGACATCTTGCCCAATGTTTCTTTAACCTTGTTTGTGTTTCTATGGGATTACTCTCCAGTCATTTGACAACTAGGGACAACTAAAACAGAATAACGGATTTTTGAGCACGTAGCTCAGTGGCAGAGCACTTGCTTGACGTGCAAGGGGTCGCAGGTTCAAATCCTGCCGTGCTCACCATGTATTTCAGAGGACGAATCGGTTGGACATAGAGGTAAATATCGACGGGAAGCAGGGCAGGTTTTCTTCGGGAATCACCGTCGGGGAAGTGCTGGCGGAACTTGACGGAGACAAGCGCGTTGTAGGCGCCGCCGTAGATGGCCAGATTGTTGATTTCTGGCACCGTCTTGAGGGCGACTGCGATCTTCTGCCCGTAAAAAGCAATACCGAAGCATCTTTGGGATTGCTGCGGCACACCACGGCCCATGTTCTGGCCGAAGCCGTTCAGTCTCTTTTCCCCGAGGCCCGGGTCACCATAGGTCCCGTGATAGAGAACGGATTTTACTACGACTTTGATTTCGAAAGGGGCTTTACTCCCGAGGACCTTGAGAACATCGAAGCGAAGATGCTTGAGATAACAAAGAAAAACCGCCCTCTTACAAGAAAATCGGTCACTAGGGAGGAGGCCGTCGCCACTTTCTCCGGGATGAAGGAGAACTACAAGGTTGAGATAATAAACGATCTTCCCGAAGGGGAGGAGATAACCATATACGATCAGACTGACTGGTATGATCTCTGCAGGGGCCCTCATCTCCCTTCAACCGGGCTCATAAAGGCTTTTAAGCTCACGAGTTCCGCGGGGGCTTACTGGAGGGGAAACGAGAACAACCCGATGCTCCAGAGAATTTACGGAACGGCATTCTGGGACAAAAAAGATCTGCGCAAGTATCTGCGCGACCTTGAGGAGGCCAAAAAAAGGGATCACCGCAAGCTTGGAAGGGAGCTTGAGCTTTTCAGCGTGAACGACGAGATAGGCCCCGGCCTTATTCTCTGGCATCCGAGAGGGGCCAAGGTAAGAAGCGTGATAGAGGATTTCTGGAAGCGCGAGCATGTCTCCAAGGGTTACGATCTGCTCTACACCCCGCACATGGCCAAGCTTGATCTCTGGCGCACAAGCGGTCACGTGGACTTCTACTCGCAGAACATGTTCTCGTGCATGGAGGTTGAAAACTCCGATTACCAGGTAAAGCCCATGAACTGCCCTTTCCACATACTGATCTACAAATCAAAAACGAGAAGCTACAGGGATCTGCCGATCAGGTGGGCGGAGATAGGAACCGTTTACAGGTACGAGCGCTCGGGGGTTCTTCACGGCCTTCTGAGGGTGAGGGGGTTTTCCCAGGACGATGCCCACATATTCTGCCGACCTGACCAGATACGCGAAGAGGTCTCCGGGGTGCTTCGCCTCACTCTGGATTTTCTGAGAACTTTTGGGTTTGATAATTACGAGATTTTCCTTTCGACGCGCCCGGAGAAATTCGTCGGAAGCGAGGAGAACTGGGAGAGGTCGATAGAGGCCATCGAGGAGGCTCTCTCGGATGTCGGTCTTCCCTACGGAGTGGACATCGGCGGGGGAGCGTTTTACGGTCCCAAAATAGATCTTAAGATAAAGGACGTGATAGGCAGGGCTTGGCAGTGCTCAACTATTCAAGTAGATTTCAACCTGCCCGAGCGGTTTGAAATGGAGTTTGTGGGTGAGGATAACGCTAGACATACCCCGATAATGATACACAGGGCCATATTCGGCTCGATCGAGCGGTTCTTCGGAATCCTGATAGAACATTACGGGGGGGCGTTTCCGCTCTGGCTCAGCCCCGAGCAGGTGAGGGTGGCATCAGTGGGACAGAACCAGGCCGAGTACTGCGAGCGGGTCTGCGAGGATCTTCGGCGCCGGGGAATCAGGGTCGGCAGCGATTTGCGAAACGAGAAGCTAGGGTATAAGGTTAGGGAAGCGCAGGTAATGAAAATTCCCTACTTGCTGGTTGTAGGAGACAAGGAGGTCGAAACGGGAACGGTTGCTCCCAGAAAGTACGGCGGGAACGCCTTGGAGGCGTTGCCTGTGGATGATTTTATCGAAATCGTCGCCGGGGAGAACGATCCCTACAGCTGGATGGAGGTAAAGGCATAGCTAGGAGGAAAAGAAACAATTTTAGGTCTCGTACTCCTGAGACTCGTGTTAACAGAAGAATTACCGCGAAGGAGGTCAGGCTTATAGATGTCGAGGGCGAGCAATTGGGGGTCGTAAGTATTGAGGACGCCTTGCGGATTTCGGATGAGAAGGAAGTCGATCTGGTTGAGGTCGCGTCAAACGCCACCCCGCCCGTATGCAGGCTCATGGATTACGGGAAGTTCAAGTACGAGCTTAGAAAACAGCGGAGCGCGAAAAAGCAGAAAGATCAGACCGTAAAGGAGATAAAATTTCGACCCAACATAGGGGAACACGACCTTGAAGTCAAGGTAAACCGGATGAGGGGTTTTCTTGAAGCGGGTCATAAGACAAGGATGAGGATATTTTTCAGGGGCAGGGAAATAGTTCATCCGGAACTCGGCCGCGAACTCGCCGAGGATGTTCGCAAAAAACTGTCCGATGTTGCCTCGGTGGACATGCAGCCCAAAATAGAGGGTAAGAATCTGATAATGATTCTTGTGCCGGCAAAAAAACAGTGAGGGATTTACAAGATGCCTAAGATGAAAACGAACCGCAGCGCGGCCAAGAGGTTTTCCGTTACGGGAAGCGGGAAAATAAGAAGAAACAAAGGTGGCAAAAGCCATATAAACGTAAAGAAGAGCTCAAAGAGGATGCGGAGGCTGCTGGAACCGGATTTCCTTGAAGGTTCCGCCGCCAAGAAGATCAAGACCTACGTTCCTTATCTGTGAGCTGATACAGACGGAGAATACCGATGCGTATAAAAAGAGGAGTCACTTCCAGAAGACGGAAAAAAAGAGTTCTTAAACTTGCCAAGGGGTACTGGGGCAGAAGAAAAAACAATTTCAGAAGGGCGAAGGAAACCATACTCAGGGCGCTTGCCTATTCCTACAGGGACCGGCGCCGCAGAAAAAGGGATTTCAGAGCGCTTTGGATCATGAGGATAAATGCTGGCGTAAGACCCTTCGGCCTTTCCTACAGCAGGTTCATTGACGCGCTCAAGAAATCGGGGGTCGAGCTTGACCGAAAAAGCCTCTCTGAGCTTGCTGTGAGAAATCCGGAGAGCTTCAAGGCCGTGGTGGAATTCGCGACCTCGAAAAAAGGCTGATTTCCGCCCCGACCGAGGCTTGTTCCATTTTCTGACTAAAATGAATTTATCCCGCGATCGTGCGGGTCGTGCTCAAGCGGGCAGCCTTCGCAGCTGGCTGTTTTTCGGCAGTGAAGTTTTCCTGTTTTCACTATGAGGGCGTGGTACTCTCCGAAAACTTCTGCGTCCGGCGCAAGGCTTTCGATGAAAAGCCTCCGCACGCTTGAGTAACTTGCTCCCTCGGGGATCATGCGGTGGCGGCACAGTATCCTTCGGGTGTAGTTATCGACCACGAACACGGGTTTTCCGAGAGCGTAGAGCAGTATTGAATCGGCCGTCTCTTCGCCGATTCCATTTACCGAGAGCAGGTTTTCCCTCAGTGTTTCGGTATCTTCCCCGAGCATGTTCTCCATCTCTCCCTCGTAGTCTCTGAAAAGGAATTCTATGAAATTCTTAAGCCTTGCGGCTTTTAAGTTGTGATATCCGCAAGGGCGAATCAGCGAGGCGAGATGTTCGTTCGGTACGGTCTTTAGTTTTTCAGCCGAGAGCATGGAAGCATCCCTCAGCGCGTCTATCGCCTTTTCCACGTTTCTCCAGGAGGTGTTCTGCGTGAGTATTGCCCCAGCGGCGCACTCAAGTCTTGTTTCTGCGGGCCACCAGTTCTGGGGGCCGTACTCTCTGTGAAGAGCGGAGTAGAATTTTCGTATTCTTTCAGTGCTGTTCATGACGCTCGATATAACAAAGTTTTGAGGATCAGTTAAATATAACAGCATGCGTAACGGTGTGGGCAATAACCGGAGACTTCGGCGGTCTGGAGAGAGGATGAGAATAAATCTTCTGCTGGCGATTATTTTTCTGCTGGTTTCCTGCGGAGGCGGAGGGGGCAGCGGAGATGCCGGGCCTTATACTCAACCGCACGACCCTCCCCTGATAGAGGAAGAAGCTCCTGTTTTGGAGAAAAAGCCTGTCTTTAAAAGGCGAATTGCCATGTTTGTGGTGGATTTTCCCGACAACGAGGAAACTTCTGTGTTCCACGCCGTAAGGGCTATTGAGAAAGATTTTGAGGAAGGTGCGGTCAGGGAATATTTTCATGATATTTCATACGGACAGTTTACCTACGAGATTGACTCGTTCGGCCCTTTTACTTATCAGAACACGTTCACGTCGCTCTATCCCTATCATCCTGAGAAAGCCCTCTCCATCAGTACAATCGATATTCCCGGTTTTCGCGCGGAGGGATACGACTTGTTTGTATTTCTGACTATGCATATGAAGCTGCGCTCACTATACCGGCGGGTTACGGGGAATTACGGGTAAACGGCGAAGTGGTCAACAAGGAGAAGACAGTTATCGTAAATCCTCTTTTTTCGGGATGCACCAAGAGAAACTGCGACGCGGGAGGACCTGCCCGGGACACATTTCTTCAGAAAGACTACTTCTGGCCCGGCGCTGCGTTCACCCGGTTTCAGAGCGTATTTGCTCATGAATTTATCCATGGTCTTGGAATCTGGGCACATGCGGACTCAAGAACCAATGGTCCCAGGTTCGATTACGAGGCGGAGATTCCTAACAACGGAGATAATCTGGAAAACAGCTATGGAAATTTTTTCGATATAATGGGAAGATCCGACTACGGATACAACCTTAACGCGGGCTATCGCGACTGGCTGGGATGGCTCAAACCTTATCGAAAGACCGTTATCGAAGACTACGGCTGTTTTGCGGCCACAGTGAATCCCATTAACTCCGCGGATGGTGTCGTGGCGGTCAAGATAACTCTTCCGGAAAAAGAGGGCGGATACTACCTTGAGGTAAGGGACTTCATGGACAAGTGGGATCGTCGCGGCCATCTTCCCGAAAGCGAAAGTGTCATGAGGAACAACAGACAGGGCATCATGGTGAACAAGGTTATCGATACGGGTGTACCCACTACATATCTTCTGGATATGAGCCCGTCTCCGAATCGCACTGAAGAGGGCTATACAGGCCATCCGGATATCAAGGACGTGGTTCTTAAGCCGGGTGGGGAGTATGACGCTCCTGATCTGAGACTGTGGGACGTAATGCCGCGGAGCGGCAATTCTTTTAGCGTCAAGATCATGATTAAGCATCCGGACGGGGAGCCGCATGAAAGCTGTGCTGGCTACTGACAGGGCGGGGCGGGAAAGTTCACCGATTGTCCTCCGAAGCGGTCCGCCGTTTTTCAGGAAGAGTTCGTGTCGTGTCCGCGCTCAACATGATAGACCATCATGAAGAAGGCCGCCGCAAGCGCGTATCCGACCGCCCATCTTGCCCCCGTTGCAAATCCCAGAGAGTAGAGGCTTCCTTCAGCTGAGATTTCTCCTGCGTGTATGAATCCGAAAAAAGCCATCACGGCTCCCGCGCCCATCCACGCGGCCGCCTGGACAAGCCTGCGTTCCACGAGGCACACCGCCGTAGCGGTCCAGACCACAGACGAAAGCATGAATCCCTGGGAGAGAGCCACGAGTCCGGGAAGCTGAAGCCCGGAGGAGACGAACACGTTAAGATTTTCAAAGGCGCGATTGGCCGCCGAGCCGTCTGAAATCGCCACTCCCACCGCCGCTACCGTCTGGGAAACCACCACGGTTGCCCAAGCCGCAAGAGACGGCACCAGTCCCAGAGCTATTGCTGGAGCATGGGAGCGCGGAGTGGTCTGAAATGCCTGGGACGTCATTGCGAGACCTATCCATATAAGTATCACTCCGGCGGCTTCAATTGGCACCAGGGCTACCGCCAGAGAGCTGAGCCCGGCAACCGACACCACTGTGTAGAAAACCCCGTTCATAACCGAGTAACCTCCCCTTGCCCCCATTTTCTTCCATCCCGGGTGGCCTATGTACAGGGTCGTGGGAAAACACGATCCGAAAAGAGCCGCGGCTACAGACCCCGCTCCGTTAGCCGCAAGACACGGCCCCGTGGGATAGGAATCTCCCGCGGCCTCTGCAGACTCTATGTTCTGAAGAGATCCGAGAATGTTGTAGATTCCCATCGGAATTACGATCGGAACAAGTATTGAGCGGACCATTGGATCTGAAAGCCCCGCGACAATATCTCCCACGACGGGAACGGGCAGGTAGAAGCCCACATCGCCGAGAGCTTCTCCCACAGCCGGTCCCGAAACGGATGTTTCCCCTCCGAATCCCGCCGCGAACAGGAGCCACGCCGTGGATATTCCCAGGATGAGCGCCAGCCCCACCCCGGGCACTCCAAACGGGAGTCTTGTCCTTGAGAGCAGGGCGAACAGCAGTACTCCCAGAGGCAGAAGGGCGACCAGAGGATAGGCGAAGCATCTCGCGGCAAAGTCCATGCAGAGAAACGCCACGGCTATTCCGGCGAGGGATGTGAGCAGAGCGGCGCGCGGGGTCGCCTTTCTGATCTTCCCGGCCACAAAGGATCCCGCAAGTTCAATGATTCCAGAGAGAAAGCATGCCGCCACCCCGACGCGCCAGGCCACAAGGGCCGCATCCTGCGGAGCGGCTCCCTGGCTCTGGGCCGCAAGCTTCGCCGGGAGCATTACCAGAAAAATAAACGCGAATACGGAGATCGTGTTAACTCCGTAGGGAAGGGCTGTCACGTCACGTCTTCCCGTGGCGGCCGATAGGCGCTGGGCGAGCCAGGCGTAGTAGAGATTCCCAATGATAAGCGATATTGCGACGGCGGGGAGGACCGAGGAGACGACAAATTCCCTCTGCAGCCCCACAAGTCCGATAAGCAGCATCACGATCAGAAGATACTGGACGAGATTGTCCACCATAAGACCGAAAAAGCCCTCGGTGTCCGAGAGAGAAAAAAGGGGCTGGGCGCCCGCGGGAAAAAAGAAGTTTCTCATGTTCTGCAGAGGGGCCGAGCGGAACCGCAGGAACCGTTGGCAAACCCGGGATAGACTATCGATTATAATGGAAAACCCCCGGCGGGTAAACCTCCGCGCGTTGCCCAGGGCCCCGCGGCGGAGTGATTTCGGGTTGCTGGAGGACGCTGTTTTGACAGTCCACTTTTTTGGATGTTTAATTTAATGCATGACTCACACCCCTTTATACGAAACCCACAGGAGTTTCGGGGCGCGGATGGTCGATTTTGCCGGGTGGAAGCTTCCTCTTCAGTTTGACGGTATAAGGCAGGAACACATGGCTGTCAGGACTGCCTGCGGTCTTTTTGACGTAAGCCACATGGGAGAAATAGAGATCAGGGGGCCTCAGGCGGAGGCGCTGTGTCAGAAACTTAACACAAACGACATTGCGAAGCTTCGCGACGGAAGGGCCCGCTACGGTCTTTTCTGCTATCCCGACGGCGGGGCGATTGACGACCTTATAACCTACAGGTTCTCGACTGATCATTTCCTGCTCTGCGTTAACGCGTCAAACACCGGGAAAGTCTACATCTGGATCGGCGACAACTGCGGAGGGCTTGACGTTGAGGTGACCGACGCGAGTTCGGCCTACGCCCAGATCGCGGTTCAGGGCCCCGCTTCGGTATCCGTAATGGAGAAGGCACTCGGGGCGGAAAGCGTCCGGGATTTTCCCAGGTTTTCCTTCAGGATTCTTGAGGGCGAGGCGGCGGGAGTCATCGCGGCCAGGACGGGCTACACGGGTGAAGACGGCTTTGAGCTGTTTGTGCCCGCGGGGGACGCGGTCGGTCTCTGGAAGAAGTTATATGAAAGCGGTGGTGAGTCCGGGATCGCTCTCTGCGGTCTTGGGGCGCGCGACACGCTCAGGACCGAAGCCGGATATCCTCTTTACGGAAACGAGATTAATGAGAAAATAACCCCTATTGAAGCCGGGCTGGGCAGGTACGTTAAGATGGACAAGGGGGATTTTATCGGCAGGGAGGTGCTTTCTCGGCAGGTGGAAAAGGGGACGTCGAGGGAATCCATCGGTTTTAAGATGCTTGAGAGGGGGATTGCGAGACACGGCTACGGGGTTATGAAAGACGGGAAGAGAGTAGGAGAGGTTACAAGCGGCACGATGTCGCCGGTTCTTGGCGTGGGCGTGGGTATCGCTTCGGTGGCCTCGGGCGAAGTCGGGCCCGGAGACCGGATAGGAATTGAAATACGAAGGCAGACAAAAGAGGCGGTTTCTTCAGGGTTTCCGCTTCATAAAGACTGAATATTATAAAAAGGAGTATTGGGAGTTATGAGTGTACCTAGAGACTTGAAATATACTGAAGAGCACGAATGGGTAAGGTTTGAGGAGGACAGGGCGGTGATCGGAATCACGGATTATGCCCAGGAAGCCCTCGGAGAGATAGTTTATGTTGAACTGCCGGTTGAAGGAGCTGAACTTTTCCAAGGGGATTCCTTCGGCGGAGCGGAATCGACAAAGGCTGTCTCCGAACTTTTCGCCCCGATATCCGGGGAGGTTGCCGAGGTGAACGATCTTCTCGTGGATTCCCCTGAGCTTGTAAACGCCGATCCCTACGGCGACGGATGGATTATAAAAATCCATACTGAGGAACTTGACGGAGCTGAGATCGAAAAGCTCCTTGACCCCTCGGATTACGAGAAGCTGATAGAAGATGAAGAGGACGCCTGATATATCCGGGCGTTTTGAGTGAACAGAGGACCGGCTGGTCCGCATGGATTTTTCTGGAGAGTTACTGTTGCGAAGCGAAAACGGCATTTATGAAGAAGGAGACTTTTTCCCGGCGCGCCATATAGGACCCACCCCGGAAGAGATGCGCCATATGCTTTCGCGCATCGGGGCGAAGAGCCTTTCTGAACTGGTGCGTGAGACAATACCGCCCGACCTGCTCTCAGAGGCTGAAATGGCCGTTCCCGGCGCCATGACCGAGAGCGCGTATCTCGATCACCTCAAAGGTATTGCGCGGGAAAACACGATATTCAGATCGTACATAGGGCTTGGTTATTACGACTGCGTTACCCCGGCAGTCATATTAAGGAACATTTTCGAGAACCCGAGCTGGTACACTCAGTACACCCCCTATCAGGCGGAGATATCGCAGGGACGTCTTGAAGCGCTTCTTAACTTTCAGACAGTGGTCTCGGAACTCACGGGGATGGAGCTTGCAAACGCCTCGTTGCTTGATGAAGCGACGGCGGCCGCGGAAGCCATGGCAATGTTTCACAGGCTGGCTGGCACCAGAAGAGAGAAGGCGGATTCGGACAGTTTCTTTGTCTCCCGAAGATGCTTTCCCCAGACAATCGATCTGCTTAAGACCAGGGCAAAGCCCTTGGGAATAAAGATCGTGGAGAGGGATGAGGATGAGATTTCACTTGACGGAAGCTTCTTCGGCGCACTTTTGCAGTATCCCGACACTTTCGGAGAGGTAAGGGATTACACAGAGTTCATAAAGAACGCTCACAGCCACGGCGTAATGGTCACGGTAGCTGCCGATCTCATGAGCCTTGTGCTTGTTACGCCTCCAGGGCGCTTCGGCGCGGACGCCGTAGTGGGAAGCTCTCAGAGATTCGGAGTTCCGGTCGGCTACGGCGGTCCCCACGCCGCTTACTTCGCCACCAGGGATGAGTTCAGGAGGCAGGTGCCGGGAAGAATAATAGGAATGTCCGTTGACAGGGATGGAAACCCTGCCTGCAGAATGGCTCTTCAGACAAGGGAGCAGCACATAAGGAGGGAGAGGGCCACTTCCAATATATGCACGGCGCAGTCCCTGCTCGCCATAATGTCCTCTATGTACGCGGTCTATCACGGTCCGGCCGGGCTGCGGCGCATCGCGGGGAGGATAAACACCCTTGCAAAAATACTTGATGCGGGTTTTGGGGAGCTGGGTGTTTCGCAGCGAAACGCGGCGTTTTTCGATACTCTGCTTGTGGATCTTTCGCCGTTTGGGGAAAAAGCCTGCGAGGTGCTTCACGCAAACGCAGTTGGAAGAAAAATCAATTTCAGATACCTCCCGGAGCAGAGAGTCTGCATCTCGCTTGACGAGACTGTAACCGAGGGGGACGTTGCCGAGATACTTTCGATTTTCTCAGAATCCCTCGGACTTGATGATCCGTCCCCGGTGGCTCCTGAGCACGTTTCCACAATCGTATCCGTGCCCGACAATCTTCTTAGGGAAGGAGATTTCCTTGCCCAGCCGGTGTTTAACCGCTATCACTCGGAAACCCTGATGCTCAGGTACATAAAAAGCCTTGAGGGCAGGGATCTTTCGCTTGCCAACTCGATGATTCCTCTCGGTTCCTGCACTATGAAGCTAAACGGCACGACCGAGATGATCCCTGTAAGCTGGGATGAATTCTCAAAAATCCATCCTTTCGCTCCCCGGGACCAGGCGGCGGGGTACACGCGCGTGATATCTGAGCTTGAGCGCTACCTCTGCGAGATAACGAGGCTTTCCGCCTGTTCTCTTCAGCCCAACTCAGGAGCCCAGGGAGAGTACGCGGGACTTATGGTTATACGCAGGTACTTTGAGGAAAAAGGTGAAAACGAAAGGCGAGTGGTGCTGATTCCCTCTTCCGCGCACGGAACGAATCCCGCGAGCGCCCGCATGGCGGGGATGGACGTGGTGGTGGTGAAATGCCGCAAAAACGGAGACGTGGACATAGATGACCTTCGTCGCCGCTGCCAGAAAAATGAAGGAAAAGTGGCATGTCTCATGATTACCTATCCGTCGACTCACGGGGTTTTCGAATCCGGAATAAGGGAGATATGCGAAATAATACATTCATACGGCGCTCAGGTATACATGGACGGGGCAAATCTTAACGCGCAGGTCGGCCTCTGCTTTCCCTCTCTCATCGGCGTTGATGTGTGCCACATAAACCTGCACAAGACTTTCAGCATACCCCACGGGGGCGGGGGTCCGGGAATGGGTCCCATATGCGTCGCCTCCCATCTGGCTGCGCATCTCCCCGGTCACGCCGTTGTGGATGGGGTAGGGGGTGAGAAGCCCTGCGGAGCTGTGTCCGCGGCTCCTTGGGGAAGCGCGAGCATACTGCTTATATCCTACGGGTACATAAGGCTTCTTGGAAAGTCGGGGGTAAGCGAAGCCTCGCGGTACGCTATACTGAACGCCAATTATCTGAAGACCCGCCTTGGGGAACAATACGACATTCTCTACGAGGGTGATAACGGAAGGGTTGCCCATGAGTTCATACTCGACCTGCGAGAACTTGGGAAAAGCGCGGGAATAACCGTTGAGGATGTTGCCAAGAGGCTCATGGATTACGGGTTTCACGCCCCGACTATGTCGTGGCCGGTCACGGGAACCCTCATGGTGGAACCCACAGAGAGCGAGTCCATGGAGGAAATGGACAGGTTCTGCGAAGCGATGATAAAGATACGCGGGGAGATCCAGGAGATAATCGACGGCGATGTGGACCCTCGGGATAACGTGCTTGTAAATTCCCCGCACACTGTGCTGGATCTTGTGTCGTTTGACTGGGAACATCCCTATTCCCGCCAGAAGGCGTTTTTCCCGCTTACATATCTGAGGACAAACAAGTTCTGGCCTCCGGTGTCGAGAATAGACAACGCCTACGGGGACAGAAATCTTGTGTGCACATGCTTTCCTCCTGAAGCCTACGCCGCCGAAGAGTAGGTACGGAGAACCCGATTTTTATTTTCCGGAATTATACATATAGGAGACTATCATGACTGAGAATCTTGACCGGTTTCAGCCGAAGTGGCCGTTGCCACCGCCTGGAGATACGATTCTTGACATTCTGGAAGAAAAGAACTGGACACAATCTGAATTTGCCGACCGCGCTGGTTATACGACAAAACATGCAAGTCGGCTTGTACGCGGCAGGGAGGCAATTACGGAAGATGCAGCACTTAGGTTGAAACCTTTCAACGAGACCGGTGTTTTTCAGGGTAGTTGTCGCATAAAATGTTTCATTCGCCCTAACGATTACCTCCAATAGTCTCCAAGTCAAATTGATTTGATTCATATCAAGCTACTCTCTTGCAGTTGTCGGGATTAAGAAACACCTCTGGTA